>JBKDSZ010000228.1:0-38638 GCA_046340375.1 Cyanobacteriota bacterium
GCGCAGGATCCTCCTCGCTCACCCAAAGCGCCAGGCCTCCCCCCCGTCCGCGAGCCGCCAGCCAGCGGCTCGCGCCGTCGGCGCTCTGGCTGGCGATCAGGGCAAAGAAGGGCTCCCGCCCCGGGGGGGGCGGCGACAGGGAGAGGGTCAAGAGAGGGTGTCCAGCCAGTGACAGCTGCAGGGTTTGAAATTGAAACACCAGCAGGGGGCGGCGCCCCCGCAGCTCGGCGGCCCCGTGAAAACAAAGCTTCAATGGGCCGAGGCGATGGTGTTGGAGAGCCGCAATCCACCGTCCTCGCCTTGGTCGAGACCAAGGCAGGCGGAGAGGGCCCGCAGGGCCGAGCCGGTGATGGGGGACGGCTCCGTTCGTCCCTTGCTCCAAAGGCACTCCAACCGCCAGGTGCCGATCAGGTCATCCAGACCCAACCCACTGCCTCGCGTCCCGCTGAGTCTCTCGAGGTCGAGCAGGCTTGAACCCTCCGGAACCGCTCGGAAATCAAACGTCATCCTGGCAGCTTAAGGAGGGCCGCACCTGTGCGGGCAGGGTCGGCCTCCGCCATCCCCTGTCCAACGCGGCAGGTCCCCTGGCTTGCACGTGGATCGGGGACATGCGCTCGGTCGTTCCGCTGTCAGAGCGACTGGTCCTGAGAGTCAGCAACCCTCAACACGGATGCTGCTGGCGTTGGACCGCACACTCATCGCTTTTCCACTGCGAGCGGGTCGCCAATCAACGTGGCTTGCGTTGTCGAACTCGGCGGCCAGGAGCTGTTCCACAGCGAGCGATTCATGCTCTTCTCTCCCTGCCGCCCCTCGGTTGATGACCTCCACATCCCCCTCCAGCGGGCAATGAAACGTCATGACTTCAAACGGGAAGACGACTCTTTCAAGAAAGAAGGCCCCCTCGCCACGAGCACGCAGGATCACCATCCGATTGGTGACGTTGCGAAAGCTGCAGAGAACCATACTGACCTGGTTCCTGGACGCAACGGCCTGGAAGGAGGGAAGCAGGGCGTCCATGGCGCGTTCACGTGTGGTCCGATCCATCAAGACAGGATCGGACTGGCGAAACAGTCTCATGTGCGACCATTTTTCACCGCTGCGCCCGTTCACCCTGATCCCAGCCCCGACAGGCCTGGGAAGCCTCTGATCTCAGCTGCGTCTCAGCCAGGAGGGAGCGCCTGAAAACCAATCGCCCAGGTCTTCGTTGTTGGGATCGAACGCCCCTTGGGATCCAATCTCGCCAATGTTCATGTCAGCCAGAAATCGATCCAATCCAGCTTGCGGTGCTCCCTCCCGCTGTTGCCGTTGGGCCTGCTTGAGCCAACCCCATACGGAAGGATCACGATCCGCAAACTTCTGCACGGTGATCCGTTCTGCCAAGCTGACCGGTTCCGCATTGGCAATGCGCTTGATGATGCCCTGAAGCCGGAGGCGCGTGCTTGGTGTCAGCATGCTTGAGCTAATCTGAATCAGTTGAGCATTGATAGCCACTTTCCCGGTCTGAAAGGTGGCGACTCACACCAAATTGCGGCCTCTGTCAGCACATCCATTCATCCTTCTTCCCTCGATCCCAAGGACCTTGCTTCCAGGGAGTCTTCGGCGGGTTGCTGGTGCCATTGCCAGCCAGGCGCTGACGGAATTCAGCCTGCATGATCAGCTTCAGGGAGGGGTGGACGGGCGGCATCCAGGTCGGCATCCAGGGCAAGCCGAGGCCCGCCATCCGTCGCCGATGGATCGGGTCCCCGACCAGATGCAGATCCTCCGTCTTCCGGGCCTCTTCCCAGAGGGAAGCCTGCAGGCTCTGGCCCACCAGAACTCCGGCCATGGCCAGGAGCGTTTCGGCATAAATCGCCCCGTTCCGTGGCCAGCTGTTCAACCAAATCTCAATAGCGACTTTGGATCCCACCTTGGGACCCACCAACGGGTTTTTCTTCCGCTCCCGGGCGAACAACGTCCGAACGACCTCCAGGGGGGGGTGAGCGGGAACAGGCCAAGTGTTCCCCGCAGTGGACTGTTGTTGAGGCCACCCGCTGTCAGCATGCGCCTCAGCCAAGCGGCAGACGAGATCAGCCATGGTGCGTCTGCCCCTGGAGTTGCTGCCCTGCCTTCTGCTCGGGGTGGTGTTGGGCCTGGGGATGCCGGCTTTGCCCGGACGCCTGGCTCCGATCCTGATCCGCTGGGGGATTCCCTTCAGCCTGGCAGCCCTTTTGCTTCGCTCCCCCCCGTCCTTGAGCCTCCTGCGGGCGGCCCTTCTGGGAGTGATGGTGCCAATGATGAGTTTGCTGATTCTCTGGTGGCCGCCCTTCCGGCAACGGCTCCAGAACAAGGTGCTGTTTCTTGGAGCGGCCTTGGGCAATACAGGGTACTGGGGCTTGCCTGTGGTCCTGGCTCTCCTCCCGCCACGGGCTCTGGCCCTGGCGGTGGCCTACGACATGGCCGGCAGCCTGATCACCTGGAGCGTGGGTCCGCTGGTGCTGCGGGGAGGTTGGGACGGACTGGAGAAGGTCCTTCCAACCCTGTTCGCCAGCCCGGCCCTGCGGGGATTCGCCCTCTCCGCCCTCATCGCTCAGACACCCTGGGCCGGGTGGGTGGCCGGGCTGCTCTGGTGGCCAGCCCGCCTGGTGTTGTGGATCGCGCTTTCCCTGCTGGGAATGCGCCTCGGGATCAGCCTGAGGCAACGGTCGGTGGTCCTGAGCAGGGGGGTGAGCTGGGCGCTTGCCTTCAAATTGCTTGTGGTGCCGGCCATCGTCTGGCTGCTGGCCACCCTGCTGCGTCTTCCCCCGCTGGACCGGTTGACGCTTGTGCTTCAGGGGGCCGCGCCCACGGCCCTGTCCGTTCTGCTTCTGGCGGAGGCGGAACGCGAAGCGGTCCCCCTGGCCACAGCGGTGGTGCTCCTCAGCACCCTTGCCGCCATGGTCGCCGTTCCCCTCTGGTGGAGTGTGCTCCGTTGAGCTCGATCCGCTCGCCGATGGCATCCCCCTGCGGGCGGGGGTGATGCGGGGCGGGGCCCAGATGCCGCTCGAACAGGCGCCCGGAGGCGACACGCCGGTGCTCTCCTTTCCCCCAAGCCTGGAGCTCTGGTGGCGGAGGCAAGACCCCGGAGAGGCCGGATCAACAGAAGAGCCCTCGCCTGGGCAAGCGAGGGCTCTTCCGGAGCTGCCAGGTCATGGCGCTCTGGGCCGACGGGGGTTGGAGGCGTCGGTTCACCCAATCTAGGCGTGATGAATCATGGGTCGCGCTGGAGGAACAAAAGGACACAAACCTCTTCAGGACTCCAGCGGACGGAAGGGGGCCCACTGGGCAAGCAACTGTTCATGCCGCACAAGGGCATAGCGGCTCTGCTCGCTGGGTTGGCACCGGTACTGGTCCTTGAGGGATTCCAGCCGGGCTTCCATGGAATTGAGGACAGGGTGGTTCTTGTACACCGCTTCTGGGCAACCGACAAAATCTTAACTGAATCGGAAGATCCGCCCCCCTTCCACACGTCTGTTTAAATCCACCACGTCTTTCATGTGTGGATTGCGGGCTCCTTGTCAAGGGTCACCCGCCGTTGCGGCTCGCCGGTTTGCCCATACGGTCACGCCCCCATGTCCACAGGCGATGCCCATCGGGGAGATCGACTGGATCACCCGGCATCAGAGCAGCTTCAGCCACGAGGAAGACGCGATGGCGCTGAAGATCGGCCGTCTCGTCTCCTGGATGAGGGAACGCTTCAGATCGGTTGTCGCCTCCTCGGCACCCACCGACCCGGGACCGCACCGAACCGCTGAACCGATCACGCTGGCTCCATCGGCAGCAAGGCGCCTCCACAGCTGGACCCATGGCCTGCGGTGCAGCTGAAGCAGTGGTCTCCCACCCGGATCGGCGCGCCTTGGGGAATTCCCTCCAGGAGATCCCGAAGGTGGGTGCCGACGGGGGCCGGTGCCTCCAGCATCTGGTTGAAGTCGCAGTCGTACAGCCGACCCTGCCAGTCCACGCTGATCAGGGTGCGGCACATGACGTGCTCGAGGTTGGCCGGCGCATGCCCCGACCGCAGCAGCGCTTTGTAGCTCTCCAACGTTCCCTCCCGTCTCAGCTGCTCCGCGAAGCGCCGGATCGGCACATTGGTGAGCACCCTCAGCCTGTTGAAAACCACGCCGTGCTCCCTGGCCAGGGCCTCCTTGTAGGCCGCTTCGAGGGGCCTTTGAGCTGGTGGCAGGGTCGGGCCCAGCGGGTTGTACACCAAGTCGAGCACCAAGCCTGAGTTGTCCTGGCCATAGCCCAAACGATTCAGCTCCCGCAGTCCTTCCAGGCTGCGCCGGAACACGCCCGCACCCCGCTGCCGATCGACATTCTCCGCTTCGTAGCAGGGGAGAGAGGCCACGACGGTGACGGCGTGGTCCGCAAGGAAATGCGCCAGGTCCTCCTGTCCAGGCTCCTGGAGCACGGTCAGGTTGCAACGGTCGATCACCTCCACGTTGAGGGTCCTGGCCTCTCTGACCAGGTCCCGGAACTGTGGATGAAGCTCTGGAGCTCCGCCGGTCAGATCCAAAACCCCAAGCCCCAGAGCCGCCAACACCGCCGGAATCAGGGCGATGGTGTCCGCCTCCATGCGCTCCTGCCGCCAGGGACCCGCGTCGACATGGCAGTGCCGGCAGGCTTGGTTGCAGTGGTAGCCGAGATTGACCTGCAGCGTCCGCGGCAGCGCCCGGTGAAGGGGAGGGAAGCTTGTGGTCGGGGCAGAAGTCACCATGGGGTTGGGGGTCAAGCCCGGGAGGCGATTTCCGAGGCTGCGGAGGGTCACCTCATCCTGATGAGCGGCACAGCAGGATGGGGGGCGATTGCCGTCGCTGGCGGTGCCCATGCAGATCCAGATCGCCAAACCCTCCCCGGAGGAGCAGAGCCTCGATCCACCTTGGGGCTACCGTCCCATGGCCTGGATCGGGCTTGGGGTCAGTTGTCTGGCCATTCCGGTGACCCTCCAGGTGATCGTCATGGATTCCCGCTGGCGGGTCGCGAACATTGCCGTAGGAGCCGGCGGTGTCTTGCCCGTCTCGATCGTGGGGATCATTGCCTTCATCGCCCTGTTGCGCTGGCTGCACTGGGGGCAGATTCTGGCCATCGTCGCCCTCTCCCTGAGCCTGGGCCTGTCGCTTCCGTACGCCATCGTGAGACTCGTGATGGTGGAACCGGGTCGCATTGCCCTGGCCGTGTCGGCCCCCTTGGCCTGGGCACTCAATGTGGCGGCTCTGGTCTTTTGGTGTCGCCCCAGCATCCGTGCCTATCTGCGCTGAGGCCTGGCAGCGCGGGTCTGAACAAAGACCATGTTGTTGTGAATGTGACGGTTTCTCCCCTGGCCTTGCAGCCATTGTGTGTAGTCGCTATGAATTGCAGATGGCCTTCTCCTTTTCCCCTTCCAACGTCGTATCCCGCTCGAGCGTGATGATTCCGACGCCTGCCTCCCGTGCTTATCGGCTGGTCGACGCCAGTGGCGAACCCCACCCGGTTCTCGATGCTCACTACGATTCGCTGGAGTCCGCCTGGTCTGAAGCCCTTGATTGGTGGCACAACCAGTCCCACAACAGCCGGGAACCCATCGAGATCGGCGTTGAGGTCAGCACGATCAACGGGGAGTGGCGGACGATTCGTTATCCCTGCGCCTGACACCGGGTCTTTGGCCAAATCGCGAGCCGATCCACGCGGATTTCCCGATGCCTGGCAAAAGTGTTTCGGCTGTTACAGAGCAATCCCCCCCTGGACGTGTCTGATGTGATTTGTCGAACATTGACCAGGTCTGTTTTTCCATGACACGAAGCGTTTCGTCCATGGCCGGATCCTCAGCCATGGACACTTTCGATCGTTGGCGCCAGCGTTTCGCCTCCGGTCTGAGTGATTCCCGTCTCAGGCGTCTGGCTTTTGCCTTGTTGGCGACCGGTGCCGGCCTCCTGCCTCTGCTCGCTGGTTCTGCTCAGGCCGCTTTGAGCAAGGTGCCCACTGATGGAGCGGACACATTGCTGATGCTCATCGGTTCGGCCCTTGTGTTGCTGATGACTCCGGGACTAGCCTTCTTTTATGGGGGGTTCACGCGCTCAAAGAACGTGCTCAACTGCATGATGATGAGTTTCTTCCTCATGGGACTCATCGGTGTCGTGTGGGTGGTCATTGGCTATAGCCTTAGTTTTGGACTTGGATTTAATAGTCCATTCATTGGCGGGCTGGAGTTTTTTCTGCTCAACAACCTTGGCGGACCTCTGGGGGATGGCCCTCTTGCCGATGGCTTCGCCATCTCCTCCACCTCCTTTGCCCTCTTTCAGGGCATGTTCGCGATCATTACTCCCGCACTCATCTCCGGTGCACTTGTTGAGAGAATCAGTTTCAAGGCCTGGTTTTGGTTTTGTTTGATCTGGAGTTTGCTTGTGTATTCACCCATGGCCAAAATGGTTTGGGGAGGTGGATTCCTCGGTCCGTTCGGAACCATTGGTGCTCTTGACTTTGCAGGTGGAACAGTGGTGCATATCTCTTCGGGTGTTGCCGCGTTGGTCGCCGCTGGAATCATTGGTGCGCGAAGCACGTGGCCGGAGAACAAACGTCCTCCTCACAATGTCCCGTTCATTCTCCTCGGGGCCGGTTTGCTTTGGTTTGGCTGGTTCGGTTTCAATGGGGCCAGCATGTTCGCCTCCAAAACCGCTGGCTATCCCTTTCTCACAACCACCACATCCGCCTCAGCCGCCCTGTTGACCTGGTGCATGTTGGAATGGTTCAAGGATGGCAAGCCAACAGCGGTCGGCGCCGCTACCGGTGCTGTTGCTGGTTTGGTCGGCATCACCCCAGCTGCGGGATTTGTCTATATCGGTCCCTCCCTGATCATCGGCCTGGTCACGTCGGTGGCTTGCTTTATTGCTGTTCGTATCAAGGCGGCCATTGAATTTGACGATTCACTCGATACGTTCATGGTTCATGGTATCGGTGGAACCGTTGGGGCCTTGTTGACAGGCATTTTCGCCGCCAAAACCCTTGTTCCAGCCGATTACTTTCCTCTCTCAGCGAAGATCATGGAGGAATCAGGTAATTTCGGTATGTTCTTGGCTCAACTTAAAGCTGTGCTTGTAAGCTATGGTTTCGTTGCCGTTGGAACAGCCCTAATTCTTTTCATCCTTCAAGCCTTCATGCCTCTGCGTGTAACACCTGAGGAGGAAGAGCGGGGTCTTGATTTTGTCGCCCACGGCGAGGAAGCTTACGATCCCATGACAAACTGACACTCATTTACTGGATTTAATCATGAAGATGATCACTGCAATGATTCGTCCTGGAAAGCTGGATGCCGTTAAGGAGGCCTTGGTGGCTATTGACGTCGTTGGCATGACCGTCACGGACGCTCGCGGTTTTGGTCGCCAAAAAGGGCAGATCGAACGTTATCGCGGCACTGAATACACAGTGGATTTTCTTTCCAAACTCAAGCTGATGATCATCGTTCCCGATGAAAAGTTGGATGCAGCTGTTTCCGCCATCAGCACCGCGGCCCACACGGGTGAGATTGGGGACGGGAAAATCTTCATCAGTCCCGTGGAAGAAGCCATTCGGATTCGGACAGGAGACCGAGGCGAAGTTGCTCTCTAAACACTCTGGTGGGAAGATCCCTTTAACTGGCGATTGTATCGTGCTCTGAACGAGGAGCCTCCCGTGTTCTGATTAATCAAACAACAAAAGGATCATCTGCACGGATGATCCTTTTTCTTTGAGAATAAAATTAGTATTTGACCGGAAGAATATCTCCATTGGCAATAGCGACGTATTCTCAAGCCATGCCCCACAACCGTCGAATCGACTCTTGGCTGACATCCCAAGCATGTTCGCCACTGACCACGGCATGAACGTGACGGGCTGGATCCACACCTCTTTGTCGCATCAGCGTCAGCAGCACTGCCTGGCAGCGCTGGCTTTCCAGCAAGAGCTGCTCGACATGCGATTGGCCGCCGGCTGTGGCCAGCATTTCTGGCTGGCTCAAGCAGAGTTCGAGGCAAGAGATGTGCTCTTCCAGCCATGCCCACTCGTACTGCAACATGGGGGGAGTGCAAGGGACCAGGCGATCCCCATAGGCATCCACATGCTCTTGCATGAGATCAGTGGATCCAGAGGCTGCTTGCTCATCCTTTCGAGCAACCAGGAGCTGAGACTGGGCCAACTTCTGCATGATTTTTCTGAGGTTACTCATCTTTGCAAGGCCAAACCATTTTCGCTGAAAAGACCTTCAAACAAGACAGAACTTAGATAACGTTCCCCTGAATCCGGTAAAACAACCACAATCGTCTGACCTGTGAATTCGGATGAGGAGGCTAGACGAACTGCGGCTGCGGCCGCTGCACCACAGGACAGTCCAGCCAAAATGCCCTCTTCCCGGATGAGCCGTCGCGCCATCTTGATCGCCTCTTCATCACTCACCTGTTCCACCCGATCCAGCAACGAAAGATCCAGATTCTTGGGCACAAAGCCCGCCCCGATTCCTTGAATCTTGTGGGCACCAGGCTGAAGGGGAATTCCGGCAAGGGTCTGACTGATCACCGGGCTGGCCGATGGTTCGACAGCAACGGAGACCAAGGGTTGACCCCGTGTTTGCTTGAAATAGCGACTGACGCCGGTGATCGTTCCTCCTGTGCCCACACCGGCGACAAAAACATCGACCTTGCCCTCCGTATCCGTCCAGATCTCCGGTCCTGTGGTGTCATGGTGGATCTGTGGATTAGCCGGGTTGATGAACTGCTGCAACATCACGTAACGATCCGGGCCCGTCTCCGCAAGATGGCGGGCGGCCTGAATGGCGCCGCTCATCCCAAGACGACCCTCAGTGAGCACCAGATTCGCCCCGTAGGCCGTGAGCAGCTTGCGACGCTCCAGACTCATGGTCTCCGGCATCGTCAGCGTCAAGGGGAGGCCCTTGGACGCCGCCACGAAAGCCAGTGCAATGCCCGTGTTGCCGCTGGTGGGTTCGATGAGCTCCTTTCCTGGACCGAGCAACCCCTCCCGTTCCGCCTGCCAGATCATGGCGGCACCAATGCGACACTTGACCGAATAGGCCGGATTTCGACCCTCGATCTTGGCCAAAACCCTCGCGCCGCAGCCTTCCGTCACTCTGTTGAGCGCCACCAGAGGTGTCTTGCCGATGGTCAGGCTGTTGTCGCTGTAGATGCCTCCCATGGGGGACCACTCTGCTCACAAACCCTAATCAGCACCATCCCCCCTCTCCCTGTCAAGTGCTCAGGCCACAAGCATCGAAGGGTTGTCCACAATAAACTTGTCGACGAGATTCTTCTTGCGTGTGAACACTGCCCTCCATGGGCCGTCAGGCTGGATTCTTCTTCTCCTTTCCATGGCTGTTCTCACGGTGACTTTTGAGCGTTTGCGCTTCTGGGTGCTCTGGTGGCGTGGCCGCGTCAGACTCCAACGGCAGTGGCGGGAGACCATGGATCTTGGGGAAAAGCAGGCCAGAATCTGGATCGACGATCGGAGCCGGGAAATGGGCTTTGCCCAGCCGTTTCTGGAGGCGGCCATCGTCATTGCCCCTCTTCTCGGATTGATAGGCACTGTTTTCGGCCTCAGCCAACTCCTGTCCGCCATGGGACCTCAGTTGCTGGTTCCCGCAGGACAGGACCTGCCTGGGTTTGGCGACATGCTTCTGAGCACAGGGCTGGGGCTGGTGGTCAGCCTCTTGGCCACCGTCACCTGGCACCTCAACAACGGTTTGCGTCAATGGCAGATCGGCTTGTGGACAAGGGATCTGCAGTTTGAGGCCCCTTCGATGCCGAACAGATGAGCCTGGCGCTGCACTGCCTGACCCTCCTTGTCTTGTTGGTGACGGGAACCGCGGCTGTGGTGCCCGTGGCCGTCAGGGAGTCCGTTCGCCATCGCTCCCCCCTTCCCCGCTCCGCAGGAGCCTCCACTGGACTGTGGCTCGTCGAGTCTCCTCAAACGGGCTGGCTGTTCCGAGGTTCACGCTTGTCACCGCAGGATGTTGAAAGGCTCTTGCGCCGTCAGGAGACCCCGCCGCGGGTTCACTATTTGCCGTCCAACGCCCTTTCGATCTCGCGGGTCAGCCGTTCTCTGCGCTGGCTGCGGGGCCTCACAACCGCTCCTGTGGTGTTGGAGCTGTCTGGCCGGGGGCTTTGAGCGTGGCTCGGTGGCCATGGGGGTCGGGGTCCCCTGTCTCTTGTTCTGCATTCACCGCCTGCAGTCTGGGTCTGGTGAGCACAACAGCCTGCGCCGTTACTTTCCTGGCCCTTCTCAGCGCTCAGCTCGTGTCACGGCGACCTGCTTCGGAGGGTGTCCTTGTGATCCATCTCAATCGGCGGGGAGAACTCCGTCTCTGGAATACCCCCATCCGGTCCGAGGAGCTACCTGAGGCCCTCGACCGCGCCAGGGACCGGGTCCGGTCCAGCCTCAGCAAACCGCGGGTGGTGCGGCTGGTTCCAGAGCCAGCCGTTCCCTGGGGAGGGGTCCAAGCCCTGCTCCAGCGCTTGCGACCGCCTGCGGCGCCGCCCAGCTGGACTCTGGAACTTCAATTGCCATGATCAACCCTGGGCCCCTGGATTCCAGATGGCGGACGCTGCTGATCACGGGAGCCGTGGCCTTCGCCCTGCACGCTCTCGTGCTGTCTTGCCACCAGCTCCGGAAAGCCACGCCCGTTTCGAACCCATTTCCGCAAGCGGAAGACAACACTGCTGAACTGCTGCAATTCGCGAGCGCGTCCGATGGGCCAGTCAACCTGAAGACCAACGCTCCGCCGGCCAATCCGGTTCTTCCTCCTCCACCCCGCCTCTCCATCGCCTCCGCTCAACGGAAACCTGAAGTGGATCGAGCTGTGGTTTCGGCGTGGGTCCGCCATCCTTCAAAGCAGGCGTTGTCTGACAGAGAAGTGGAGAAAGGGGCTGAAGTGAAGCGTGTGTGGAACAGGAAAGGAGCCAGTCGAGGGGAGCGACCAGAGGACTGGTCCCAGGCCATCGATCGACTTCGCGGGGGTGTCCGTCATCAGCCAGCCCCTTCCGGCGGGAAGGTCAGTGCTCCTCTGGAGGCCCAGAACGACGGGCCCATGCCAGTGCAGGCCTATGGGCGGTTGTGGGAGCTGGCTCAACCTCAGCAGGTGGTCCTCCCGCGTGAAGCGGTGCAAGGGACTTCGGAGGCGATCGAGGTCCGTCGGGTGCCCTGGCAGGCGGTCAGGGACGGGGCTCTGTCCTTCCGGCATGGACAGACGGTCGTCCTGCCGGATGCTGTGCTGCTGATCTGGCTGCAGGGGGATCATCTCTATTTGCTGCGCTCTCCGCGGGAGGAGGACCGGATCTCATGAGGGTTGGCGCAGACGACCGGGTTGCCGTGGCAGTCGCAATTCAAATCGTGCGCCTCCGTGTGAACTGTTATCCGCCAAGATCCAGCCACCGTGGCTCAGAACGATCTGCTGAACAATGGCCAGTCCCAGGCCACTGGCACCACGATGATGGCGGCAGCGGGACGAGTCGCCGCGGTAAAAGCGTTCAAACAGGTGCTCAAGGTCGGCTTCCGTCAAGCCAGGGCCTTGATCGCAAACCTCAATCCTGAGCCAATCCATGCTCGCCTGGACATGAACGAAAATGATGCCTGCTTCTGGGCTGTAACGACAGGCATTGTCAAAGAGGTTGAGGATCGCTCGGTGCAAGCGACGACGATCGCCATGAACGAAGGAACTCTCAGAATCGCAGGTGAGATGAAGGGATAGATTCTTTTCATCAGCCAATGGTTTGATCCCTTGCCAGACGTCTGACAAGAGCGCCAGCATGTCGATGCTTTGCTCAGGGATTCCCTGGCCTGGCAGCACGTTCTCAAGCCGGGAGAGCTCCAACAGATCGGCGACGAGATCCTGCATCCGGCGTAATTCCCTCAGCAGTCGTTCCACCAACACGGCATTGTGGTCGGTGACTGTCGCCGCCAAACTGTCTCCAACCAGAAGCAGGGCTGTGAGGGGAGTCTTCAGTTCATGAGCGACATCACTCACCCAGCGTTCCTGCTGACTGAGTTGCGCCTCCAAGGAACGGCGACTCTGCAACAGTATGGCCACCCACTCCCCTTGGCTGGGTAATGCAAATACCTCAAGGTCTTGTCCTTTGATCTCCCACTCCAGTCGCTTGGCTTTACGTTGCGAACGCACATCCTCGATCCATTCCGGCAGTCCGCTGGCCGGCAACAAATCTTGTACCAAGAGGAAGGACAGGTCCGGAGCTGGGATGCGCAGGAGGCGTTGGGCACGGACATTGATGAACCGAACCCGACCGTTGCCATCCAGGAGCAACCAGCCGATGGGGGCTTGATCCAGCCAGGAGAGCAGTTGCTGGCCACCAGGTTCCCGTGCCCGCGCGGCACGGCCGGAGGTTTTGTGCAATTGAAATCCGAGAACCAGCCCAGCGGCGAGGGTGAGAAGCAGCGCAAGGCCTGTTGGAAGCATCAATCAACCAAACCGATAACCGAAGCCACGGACTGTCTGCAAATGGATTGGTTCAGAAGGATTGGCTTCCAATTTTTCTCTTAACCATCGGATATGTACATCTACCGTCTTGCTATCGCCAAAATAGTCATGTCCCCAGATTTGCTCAAGAAGCTTGTCGCGGCTCCAAACCCGGCGAGGGTGTTGCATAAAGAGTTCAAGCAAACGGTATTCTTTCGGGGACAAACTTATCTCTTTACCATCACGAGTAACACGGCACTCCTCCGGATAAAGACGAAGATTGTCGTGGGACAGGACCTGAGTAGTGGTGCTCTTTGTGTTGCTGCGGCGAAGGAGGGCACGAGCCCTGGCCACCAGTTCCCGCATGCCGAAGGGTTTGACCAAGTAATCGTCCGCCCCCACCTCCAAGCCCAGAACTCTGTCGGTTTCGTGATCCCTTGCGCTGACCACAAGGATGGGAGTCAGGTCTCCGGCAGCGCGCAATTGACGACAGACGTCAAGACCACTCATGCCAGGAAGCATGAGATCGAGCACCACAAGGGCAAAGGGCGAATCTTTCTGGCGATGCAACAGGTTCAATGCCGAGCGGCCGTCTGCGCAGGTGGAGACCTCAAAACCCTCCGCGAACAGAGCATCTCGGATCGTTTCACGAATGGTGTCGTCATCTTCGACGACCAGGAGCGTGGTTGCCATGGGTCCATTCTGCCCCAGCGTATCCATGCGTGTGGGGAGAGGCCAGAACGTCACTCTCAACGACGAGGCAACGGGGAGAGGACGATGGATCGTCCCGCATCAAGGCTCAGCCATCCCACCTCCTTCAGTTGGCCAATGATTCGGGTCACGGTCACCCGCGTTGTGCCAAGGGCATTCGCGATCTCTTGATGGGTGAGCCTGGGGGTCAGACGCAAGCCATCAACACAGGCATCTCCATAATCTAAGGCCAATAATTCAAGGAAACCCTTCACCCGATCTTCCACTCGCTTGAGACCCATTAGCGAAAGCAACATCTGGCTTTGTCGCTGACGCTGACTGATGGCTTTAATCAGCATCGGCGCCAATGAGGGGTGTTGTTCCATTTCTTTAGAATTTAGGCAAAGAAGATCACAATCACAGAGCGTCTTTGCTTCGTAGGCCTCTGGCCCTGAGAGTGATTCACCAAAAAGCTCGTTTGGCCCTGCCAGACCTAACAATAATTCATCACCTTCAATCGTGACACAGCCCAACTTGATCATACCCCGAACAACTAACCAAAGATGCTCACGCAGCAGGGGCACAGCGCTGCCACTTGTCAGATGAACCATGGAGGTTCGTTGGTAGGTGTGCTCCAGTAGAGCTCTGAGGCTGTCGCTATTGCTCGCTTCACGAACACGGATCATTGCCACGGAATCAGCTCGGAAGATTCAATAACAGTAGAATGTTAATCCTGGATCCAGATCAAGACAAGATAATCTCTGCATGAAGAGTGCGATAAGACAGCCGCCATATCAGTGGCGGCTGTCCAATAGATCAAATCACTTTCCGATCCGTTCAATCGCCCGCTTCGCTTTATTAAGAATAGATCCTTGTAGCGGAACGTAACCCAATTCGTCCGCCATCGATTGTGCAGGACCGAGCAAATAAGTAATGGCCTTTCGAATGTCATCCGCCTTCTCACCATTACCATTGCGGTAGGCAAGAATCCAGGTTAACGTTGAAATAGGGTAGCTATCAGCACCAGCAGGATTCGGGTTTTCACCAGCAAGATTGCTGTCGAGAGAAATATTATTCAAAGCTGCACCACCGCTTTTCAAGCCTGGCTTTACAAACTTACCAGCTTTATTCTGTATTGCGGCAGCTTTTAACGGACCCTTGACGAAGGATTGATTGACATAGCCAAGGGAGCCGGGAGTATTCGTCAATATGCCAGCAACTCCTTCGTTGCCCTTTCCGCCGACGCCGACTGGCCAATCAACACTTTTTCCTTCGCCCACTTTACTCTTCCAAACCGGCGAAAAGGATGACAGCGAGTTGGTGAAGGCAAAAGTTGTCCCTGACCCATCTGAACGATGAGCGACTTTGATAGGTCCTTTTCCGCATTTTAATTCGTCCCATGTTTTGATTTCACCCAGAAAGATATCAACCAATTGCTTCTGTGACAATTTGAGAGCTGCGCAATCAGACTTGTTATAGGCGACGGCAATTGTTCCCCCTACAATTGGGATTTGAACGACACCTCGTGAAACTTTGTTTGCATCCGAACCTTTGATCGGTTCGTCCGTTGCTCCAAAATCAACCGATCCAGCAACGAATTGACGGACGCCTGCTCCTGAGCCAACAGACTGATAATTCACTTTCACACCTTGCGTAGCAAGCCGTGAAAAAGCCGCTTGATAAAACGGAGCAGGAAATGTGGCTCCAGCTCCACTGATGGTCTGTTGAGCAAGTGCTGCTTGAGACGACAGAAAGCCGAGGGCGGTAATTACACCGACCACCTTCACCTGGAAGGCCATTGAGGAAATTTGAGAAAAACCAACTCCTTAATAGGTGAAACCTGAGCCTTGGGTCGTTATGGCAAGTTTAAGGAATGAAAAAAAATTCTAATGGTATCGTTTAGCGTTGGCTTGTCCAATCTTGAAACCACCCCCTTTTCCAGAGCCAGTAGCATTGAATTACTCCAATTAAAAGCATGAGTACAAGGACAATAAAATAGCCATACTTGGTATTAAGCTCTGGCATGTGAGAGAAGTTCATGCCGTAGATACCAGCAATAAATGTGAGCGGGGCGAAAATACTAGTCAGAATTGTAAGCGTTTTCATCACCTGATTCATGCGGTTTCCAATCACAACATTATAGGCTTGTGTGATCGCATCACATTGGTTTCGAAGCATTTCGCAGTTTTCATAGAGGAGCTGAAGAAGTTCGCCCATTTCCTGAAAACCAACGAGTGCTTCCTTCCCGAGCAAAGTCTGATTGTCTCGAAGAAGAATCTGTATCTGGTGGCGAAGAGGCCAGATTTGACTTCGGATTGTGCGTAGGTTTCCTCGATATCGAAATGTATGATTCAGCTGCTTTGGTTTTGGTTGCCTCAAGACCGCTTCCTCAAGGCGATCAATGTGATGAGAAATTCTTTCAAGAATCGGGAAAATATCATCAAGTATATCGTCAATAAGAAAATGAAGAATATCATCTAAATCATTGTCCTGTCTATTGGTTTTTTCTGAAAGAATCCACTGGCTCAGTTCTGGGAAAGAATCCTGACCTCCTGCTTCTTCAACGCTGATCAGAAGCCCAGGAAGCAGTAATAGACCAACTTGATCGCTGATCAGATGACCTGGAGTGGCTGCAAACCTAAGCCGATGAATGATGACCAATACAGCCGTATCCAAACAATCGACCTGCGGTCTTTGTGGAACATCAAGCAGGGGGACGCGCAGCACATCAGGAACTTCCAGTACATCAAGAATCGCATGGATCAATTCTTTGTTTGCCAGACCACGTATCCTCAGCCATAAACTTGATTCGCCTTGAAGCTGAACCAATTGCTCTGGTTTGATTGATCTGACTTGGTGCACCGTATGCTCGGTAAATTGAAGGGCATCTACACTTGTAGGACCCAGGCCACCGTATAGGAAGAGGTCCTTGGGATATGCACCTGGCCGCTCCTCTAAACGCTGGGAGGTCAGGGCACCGGGAGTCAAACGAAGCACAGCTCAGAACACCCCTTGTGGAACGCAAAGGACGCTGACATCACGCTCCTTGGCTCTGTGGGTTAGCGTAAGTTGCCAAACGATGCGGGCTGGAGATGCCGACTGGAAAAAGTCCCAATGGTGATGGATGGGCTGATGACCCGTTAGCCGACATACGCTCTCCAATGGAAGGTCACGCGGGTTATCGCGGTGCCGACTGGTCGCCCCAGCGTTTGCTGTTTCATCAGAATCTCGAAACATTTGCCGAGCGCGTTGGCCTCATTGTCGGGTTGCAGGGGAATGGCAAAATCAGTCAAGAACAAGCTTATGATGAAATCAAACGTATATGGAAATCATTAAAGCAAAGTAAAGATACACTGATCGATGGGGGCTGATACGACGATAGGATTCCAGCTCCAATAACGCGGGTAGGCAACGTGGGACAGCAAACTGTGAAGATGCTGACCGACGAGCTCCATGGAGAGACACACTAAGAAAGGCCCTTGCTCTATGAGCCGTGTTCCTGAAGATTCGTCACGATGATGATTCCAGCCTGGTTGAAGTGCTGGAGTTGAAACAGCTCTTTGATCCTTTCGCTTCCAGCGTGTTAGCACGTATCCATGGAGGGGAAGAATTGCAAGATCCACAAACATTTCCTAAGAAAGATCTCTTTTTTCCATCCGGGGAGACGCTGCCTCGCTGCTGGTTGGATCCCCATTATCAACATTGATTTCTAATGCCATCGGTGCTGAGAAACTCAGCACCGATCATGCAATAGAGGTTCTGATGAAACAGTCGTCTACGTTCCCAAAATTTTGGCTTTGAGAACACTCCTCTTCTGTTGATGTACATGGTTGAACTCAAATAATGTTGTGTTCATTCAAATGTTCTGGTTCCAAGATGGGTCCAGGATGCCTTATTCTTGCGCTCAGTCAAGCCATCCAGATCTCAGGGAGGGTTATATTCTTGCCAAGGAAAGGCTGAATGATCCAGAAGCGTAAAGAACAGAATGCAACGAAATCTCAGTCAAAATCTGTTCATGTAATCAAAAATATAAAACTATTTATATTGTAATTTAAAGTGTGGGAAGGGTTAATATTGAGAATTGACGGGAACGTCGGTCTATTTTTTCTATCTTTCCTTCTTTCATTCTGACGTTTAGCTTTTAACCGGTTAAAATAGAAGAGTGAAGACCGTCATCACTCTAAGAACGTGATAGAACTGGTGTTTTCGTATCAATGGCCTTATTTGTTTGACCCCGATTAACATCACTGTCAGAACCGTCAATGTCGTCTTTGTTCTTGGCGAGCAAATGATCCATTTCCTCCACTGTTCGAACAGCACTATCAATGGGTTGATAATCTGAGGGTGCTAAAGCCTGCCCCCTGAGAATGGAAGCTAAGGTACGGAAGGTAAGCTTGAGCTGTTGCCATGGATTCATGGTGACGACCCGCTTATAGAGGTAGCTGTCGAAGGTGAGTCGCTGCACATCTCGATCACTGCACATTTCTACAAAGGCTTCACGAGCGGGATCATTGCTATAGAAAATATTCTGCAGAATCTCTAAAACCTTGTAAGTGGGTCCGTAAGCTTTATCCCATTTCTTAAGATACTTTTTCAGATCCGCTTCCGTCGGGATCCGTTCGCCGTGGTTGCATGCTGCAACGATTTCTTCGGCACACATGCGTCCGCTTTTTGCGGCGAAATAAATTCCCTCTCCAGAACTCTTCGTCACATATCCTGCAGCATCACCCACCAGTGCCATGCGACCGACCACCCTCCTTGGACGTGGATGCTCGGGAATGGGATGAGCTTCGATCTTGATGACTTCTCCCAACAAAAGCCGTTTACTGGCACGTGTACGAATAGCCTTTTGTAAACCCTTGATCATCGATTGATTTTTTTGCATCGTTCCCGTTCCGACGGCGACATGATCATATTTCGGAAAAACCCACGCATAGAAATCTGGCGAAACATCGCTGCCAACGTACATTTCAGCCAAATCTTCATAGTATGACATTTCTTCTTTGGGAAGGCGGATCCTTTCCTGAAAAGCTATGGCCATGTTGTAATTTCCAGCATCCATTGCTTTGGCTACACGGCTGTTGGCTCCGTCAGCACCAACGATCACATCGACTTCTAGGGTCTTGAGCTCTCCAGTGAGACTGCCGCTGCTATAATCGGAATAGTGGATCGTGTAAGGTCCTTGACGATCAATCCCAGTGTCTATCGACTGGACCAACCCATTAATTAGTGTAGCTCCAAAATCTGCAGCCCTGTTTCTGAGAAATGAATCCAGCACTTCACGGCGACACATACCTATATATTCGCTTTGGTTGTCAAGGTGGATATCGACCTCTCTATTCGAGGGTGAGATCATCTTCATATTTCTTACTTTGCGGTCAATTATCTCGGCAGGGATGTCAAACTCGCTGACCATGCACAAGGGGATGGCTCCACCGCAGGGCTTGGCGTTGTCCAGCTTCCGCTCAAACAGCCAGGTGGGGATCCCAGCTTTTGCCAGAATCTCAGCCGCACATGAACCGCTGGGTCCGCCACCAACAACAGCAACTCGCAACATTTCGAAACCGACCCAGGTTAAAAAGCACTTTCAACGTAACATCCCGGAGCCGTGGATGGGGTTGATCGCCCAGCGATGTCTTAAGATTGCGAAACATGTTGCATCCCACCTGGTTCTCCTCGGACATCCAGAGGGCGCATGTGCATGGTCGTCCCATTTTTTCATCGATTGTTGAAAAACAGGAGGTTTGGTCCGAATTCGCCTGCAGTGCCGGAGGACATTCCACTGGCACATCGCTCCCATCCTGTTGTGCGGCAAAGCGATCGCAAGAGACGTCGGAGTCGTCTGGCAACCCGTGCGGTCACCGCCTCTCTTCTCATCGCGGTTGCGGTTGTCTTCTCAGGACCTCTGCGTCAACGCATGTTCCCTCCTCAAAAGGATGGTTTCCAGGGAGGTCTGAGCACTGATGGTCGCCTCCTCGGGCATTTCCCCTATCCGGAAGCCAACGATGACCAACTGGTGGCACTTTCTCCTGGGTTGAAATTACACCAGGATGCTGCCGATGCCTATCATGCCATGGAGCAGGCGGCCGCTGCTGAAGGCGTTTCCCTCAGCCTGTTGAGTGCCTTTCGGTCGATTGCCGAACAAGAACAACTCTTTTTTGCCATCAAAGCCCAAAGGAATCAGAGTGCTTTGAATCGCGCCAAAGTCAGCGCTCCACCAGGCTTTTCAGAACACAGCACCGGATACGCTATCGATGTTGGCGATGCCAGCCAGCCCAACACCAATCTCTCCCCGGCTTTCACGCAGACCAAAGCCTATCGCTGGTTGTCCAATAACGCGGCCCGATTTCAATTTACTCTTTCCTTCCCTCAGGGAAATCCACAGGGCGTCAACTTCGAGCCTTGGCACTGGCGTTACGAGGGGTCCGTCGAGGCACTTCGGCTTTTTGAGCCGGCCCAGCGTCTTTGGCGAAATTCGCGCCAGACCTGAGTCTGCTGAGACCGTCAAGGAGTAAGATCAGTGATTACCTGAGCGAGCTCCCTAAGTCACCCACAGGCTTTGATGTCCAAGAGCTCGCTTGAGCTTGCTCCTACCCTCCGCGTCAGCCACGGTTCCACGGGGTCCAGTGACCTCAACCCCATCCATCCACCTCTCCTCCACTTCTCCATCCACCTCTGCGCCAAGCAAATGAAAGGACTTCAAATTCGAAATATTGCTATCATCGCTCATGTCGATCACGGTAAAACAACTCTTGTCGATGCGCTCCTGACCCAATCTGGTGTCTTTCGAGAAGGGGAAGCGATTCCTGTCTGCATTCTTGATTCCAATGACCTGGAACGGGAACGGGGAATAACCATTTTGTCAAAAAACACTGCCGTTGATTATCATGGTGTTCGCATCAATATTGTCGACACACCTGGACACGCAGATTTTGGTGGTGAGGTCGAACGCGTTTTGGGGATGGTTGATGGTTGTCTGTTGATCGTGGATGCTAATGAAGGTCCGATGCCTCAGACCCGGTTTGTGTTAAAGAAGGCACTGGAGAAGGGCTTGCGTCCCATCGTCTTTGTTAATAAGATTGATCGCGCTCGCGTGGAACCTGAGCAGGCTCTTGACAAGGTTCTTGATCTTTTCCTTGAGCTTGGAGCCGATGACGATCAGTGTGATTTTCCCTATCTTTTTGGCAGCGGCATGGCAGGGTATGCCAAGAATGAGATGTCAGCAGAGAGCGACTCAATGGCTCCATTGTTTGATGCCATTCTTCGGCATGTTCCACCGCCGGTAGGCGATCCTGAAAAGCCTCTTCAGTTACAAGTAACCAGCCTAGACTATAATGACTTTTTGGGAAGAATTATCATTGGGCGTATTCACAATGGAACAATTTTGAACAATCAGACTGTCGCACTCATCCGAGACGATGGGACAATTAAAAAGGGTCGTGTTTCAAAACTTCTCGGTTTCCAAGGCCTCCGTCGTGTTGAGGTTGACCAAGCTACCGCTGGCGACATTATTGCCTTGGCCGGGTTTGATGATGTCAACATCGGAGAAACCATTGCCTGTACGGACCATCCCGAAGCCTTGCCCTTGATCAAGGTGGATGAACCCACTTTGCAGATGACTTTTGTCGTGAATGATTCTCCTTTCGCTGGCAAGGAAGGGAAGTTTGTGACCAGTCGCCAGGTCCGCGATCGGTTGCAGCGAGAATTGCTTACGAATGTTGCCCTTCGCCTGGAAGATACGGATTCACCTGATCGATGGCTGGTGAGTGGTCGTGGCGAACTTCACCTCGGGATTCTGATTGAAACAATGCGGCGTGAGGGTTACGAATTTCAGGTGAGTCAGCCTCAGGTCATCTTCCGTGAAATCGATGGCATACCCCATGAACCCTATGAAATGCTTGTCATCGATGTGCCTGAAGCGAATGTCGGAACCTGCATTGAAAAACTTGGTGCACGAAAAGCGGAATTGAAGAATATGGAAACGTCTAGCGATGGAAGAGTGCAACTTGAATTTGTTGTCCCTTCCAGAGGTTTGATTGGCTTTCGTGGCGACTTCATTCGATCTACCCGTGGTGAAGGGATCATGAGTCATTCTTTTTTGGATTATCGTCCGATTCAAGGCAATTATGAGTTAAGGCGAAATGGTGTCTTGATCGCTTTTGAAGAGGGAGTGGCCACCTTCTATGCTCTAAAAAATGCTGAAGACCGTGGTCAGTTCTTCATTACTCCCGGTACAAAGGTCTACAAGGGTATGATCATTGGAGAAAATAACCGACCCCAGGATCTGGAAATCAATATTTGCAAGACAAAGCAGTTGACCAACATGCGTTCAGCAGGGGCTGAAGAATTGGACACCCTGCAATCTCCTATGCACATGACATTGGAAAGAGCTCTTGAATACATCGGCTCTGATGAAATGTTAGAGGTAACACCTGAAAATATTCGTTTGCGTAAAATTCCTGCCAAGAAGCCTGTCAAGCGCTGAAGCTCAAATTTGACAACTGACAATGTCATCACACGATAGTTTGCTGGATTTGGCATCTGTTCTTGAAGATCCTTATCAACTCGCTATTCATCTCTTCAATGCGCAAGATTGGTATGCTGCTCACGATGCATTTGAGGAGCTTTGGCATGAATCTGAAGGGCATCAAAGGGGTCTCCTTCAGGGAATCATTCAAATCGCTGTAGCAGAACATCATCTCTGCGGAGGTAATCAGCGTGGAGCTCTTTTATTGATGGCCGAGGGCTTGAATCATCTTGTGTCTTGCCCTTTGCAGGATGTTTGTTTTGATTTGCCTTCTTTGATGACTGTCGTTCAGCAGCGTCTGACTAGTCTCCAGGCCGGTCGTTCACCAGTGGACATCCCCATGCCCCAATTGGTGCAGGTAGTGCCGAACGCAGCCTAAAGTACGTAGGCTTGTGATCAGATAAGCAATGGAACGCTTCCCCTTACTCAGGCCATCACGCCCTCTGGCAACGGGTGTTTTTAGGATCGGTTGTCTGGTTGCTGTCACCGTTATTCTGACCAGTCCCACTCCTGCATCCACGCCTCCAGTCCCAGCAGGCCAGGCTTCCCCCTCCTCAACAGCTGCTGGTAACGGTCTGGTAACGATCGAATCTGACATGCAACAGGGCGACAACCAAACCGGTGTGGTGACCGCCACCGGCAATGTCCGGATCACTTATCCAGATCGGGGTATGGTGGCCACATCCAGGCAGGCTCAATACTTTTCCAAGGAGGGTCGACTGGTTCTCTCTGGTGATGTCGATGTCATCGACGACCAGGGACAGCGCATTCGTGCCGAACGATTGGTTTACAATCTGGACCAGGAACGTCTCGTCGCTCAACCCATACCAGGTCGACAAGTCAGAAGCAAACTTCGACTTTCCATTCCCCAAGGGTCAGCGGCTGGTACCGCTAAACCATGACCCTGGCCCTGGATCGTGTAGCCATTTCCCTCTCGGGCCGGCCATTGCTGCAAAGTGTCAGCCTTCATCTTGAACCTGGCGAGGTTGTCGGTCTCCTTGGTCCCAACGGGGCCGGTAAGACAACGACCTTTAATCTGGTGACCGGTCTTCTTCGGCCCGATCGTGGCGATGTCACGCTGGACCAGGAGTCCGTTTCTGCCATGTCCATGCCAGCCAGGGCTCGCCTTGGCATCGGTTATCTCCCTCAAGAAGCCAGCGTATTTCGTAATCTGACAGTACGTGACAATTTGCGCCTGGCCTTGGACATGTCTCTCATTCCCCCCCACCAGGCGCACAACAGATTAGATGAACTCATCAATGAATTTCATTTGATTCCTTTTCAGACACGCAAAGGTTATCAATTGTCAGGGGGAGAACGTCGGCGCACAGAAGTCGCCAGAGCCTTGGCCGTTGGGCTCGATGGCCCCCGTTACCTGCTTCTGGATGAACCATTTGCTGGTGTTGATCCTTTGGCTGTCGCAGACTTGCAAGACCTGATTCAGGGTCTACGCAGCCGGGGGATGGGTATTCTTATCACAGACCACAATGTTCGTGAAACCCTAGCGATCACCGACCGTTCTTACATCATGACCGACGGTCGCATTTTAGCTTCAGGAACCTCCGAGCAGCTGGCCAGTGATGCCCTTGTCCGCCGTCACTATCTTGGAGAAACATTTAGATTATAATGCATATTTCTGATCTTTACCTGGTTCAGAAGGAAGGCAAGGCTTTTTTCCTCCGTCTTCGCCCCTACTTGCTTCTGAAGAAGAAGTGGTCATTGCCTCTGCTTGATCGTTGGCTTCTCCTTGAGCTGACAGCTCCGCTCCTGTTTGGTATCGCTGCGTTCACCGCTGTTTCTCTTTCGGTTGGCGTTGTCTTTGAGCTGGTGCGCCGGATTGCGGAGTCGGGTTTATCCGTCCTGACGGCCCTACAGGTTCTCGGGTTGCGCCTACCGGGTTTTCTTGTCCTGTCCTTTCCAATGGCCACGCTGATGGCCACTCTTCTGGCCTACAGCAGATTATCCGGCAGCTCAGAATTGACGGCCCTCCGGAGCCTTGGTGTCAGAACCACGCGCATCGTGTTGCCCGCACTTGTATTGTCATTATTAATGAGCATACTAACATTTACATTTAACGACCTTATCGTACCTCGAACAAATCTGATGGCCACCCAAAGCCTGGAAACGGCTCTGGGAAAGGCCCTGACAAATGAGAGGGGCGACAACATTATTTATTCCCGCTTTGGCCGTTTAGAAACGGATGAAGGTGAAAGAAAACGTGCCTTGACTCACCTTTTTTACTCGCGAATGTTCCGCAGAGGCGAGATGAGAGATGTTACCCTTCTGGATTTTTCTCGGTTGGGTCAACGGCAGATGCTTATGGCTAAGAGTGGTAAATGGAATGAGCAACAATCCATGTGGGAGTTTTTTAATGGTCGAATCGTCAGTTTGGATGAGGAAACAGGGGCTACCACCTCCGCTGCATTTGATCGGTACTTCTATCCTCTGACGCGCGATCTGCTGGATGTGGCAAAGTTGCCGACGGACCCAGCCACCATGACTGTTGGACAAGCGCTGCGAGCTGAACGCTTGTTGAATGAAGCGAACAATCAAAAGGAAGCTCGCAGAATTCGAGTGCGCATTCAAGAGAAGTTTGCCTTTCCTGCCATTTGTTTTGTCTTCGGCCTTATCGGCAGCAGTCTTGGGGTTCGACCTCATGCACGCACGAGTCGCAGCCAAGGATTTGGCATCAGTGTCCTCTTGATATTTGCATACTATCTGATGTCATTTATTTTCAGCTCGCTTGGAATAACTGGTTCGTTGACACCGTTCCTCTCTGCTTGGTTACCCGTTTTGATTGGCCTCAGTGCTGGCTTGTTCCTTTTGCGCCAATCCAGCCGTTGAAAAGTGCGCAGCTCAGGCCATGAAGCGGCAAACTGGTGGTGTTCTCCTCCGCTTGTTGTGTCAGTGCCCGATCTGGCGGCCGATCCTGTCCTGGGCTTAGGTCTGATCGCTTTCGTCCTGTTACTGCTGGCGCTCCCCGTCGCCTTCTGGTGTGTCAGCGCGGGACGCCTAAGTCCCTTCGTGCGTGTGTTGGTGGCCAGCGCCAATTTTTGCCTGACGGCTCAGCTCGTCTTGCGATGGTGGGATTCTGG
This sequence comes from Cyanobacteriota bacterium, assembly GCA_046340375.1. Classification (GTDB taxonomy): domain Bacteria; phylum Cyanobacteriota; class Cyanobacteriia; order PCC-6307; family Cyanobiaceae; genus Cyanobium. The sequence goes on from JBKDSZ010000228.1 coordinate 24,755, forward strand.
CCACTTTCCGATCAGCAATCTTTATGAATCCCTCTGCTTCTTGGCCTGGGGATGCACGTTGACGCAGCTCTTGGTGGAACGGTCTTGGCCCCATCCCCTCGTATCCGCCGCAGCGACGCCGATGGGCCTGGGATGTGTCGCTTTTGCCAGTTTCGCCCTGCCTGACCGTCTGCAGGAAGCTTCACCCCTGGTCCCCGCCCTGCGATCCAGCTGGTTGGTGATGCACGTCAGCGTCATCATGCTCAGCTATGCCGCCTTGTTGGTGGGGTCCCTGCTGAGTGTGGCTGTTCTCTTCACCGATCGCTCGAACGTGTTGCAGTTACGGAGCAGTTCCATTGGCAGCGGTAGCTATCGGCAGGCGGAAGGTCTGAATCGAACCTCTGGGGAGACCCGCCTGCACAGCCCGGTGTTTCGCTCCAGTGAAGAACTCGACAGCCTCAGTTACCGAACGATCACCGTTGGCTTCCTGCTTCTCTCCGTGGGGCTGATCAGTGGCGCGGTGTGGGCCAACGAAGCCTGGGGGGCCTGGTGGAGCTGGGATCCGAAGGAGACTTGGGCCTTCATCACCTGGCTTGTTTATGCAGCTTATCTTCACACCCGTCTGGTCAGGGGCCTGCAAGGGAGAACACCCGCCCTTGTGGCTGCTTCGGGATTGGTGGTGATTGTAATCTGCTACATCGGAGTCAATCTTCTTGGCATTGGTTTGCACAGTTATGGCTGGTTCTTCGGCACCTTCTCTTGAAGGTGCCTCGCTTCTGTTGTAGTGAGCGATTGTGTTCTGATGAACTAGACCAAGGCTGGCTCCGGCCGGCGGCTTGCACGAATCCCGCGGATCGCTTCAGCATAATCTCTGGCGCCAAACACGCCCGAGCCGGAAACGATAGCGTTGGCTCCCGCCTCAATCACCTTCCAGGCATTGCCGGGCTTGATGCCACCATCCACCTCAATCCATGGGTCGAGTCCCTTTTCTTCACACAGACTGCGCAGATCGCGGATCTTCTTGACCTGGTTCTCAATGAAGCTCTGCCCTCCAAAACCGGGGTTGACGCTCATGATCAGAACCAGGTCGCACAGTTCAAGGCAGTATGCGAGGGTCTCAATCGATGTGCTGGGGTTGAGAACAGCGCCAGCTTTTTTGCCCAGCTCTTTGATTTGGGCCAGGTTGCGGTGCAGATGGGGACAGGCTTCAACTTGCACACTGATGATGTCGGCACCCGCTTTGGCGAATTCCGGCACATATTTCTCAGGCTCTACGATCATCAAATGCACGTCGAGCGGTTTCGCCGTTACGGGTCGCAGCGCCTCGACGATCAGGGGGCCAATCGTGATGTTGGGTACAAAACGACCATCCATCACATCCACATGGATCCAGTCCGCCCCGGCCTGATCCACGGCGCGCACGTCATCACCCAAGCGGGAAAAATCAGCGGACAAGATCGACGGTGCGACCACAAGGGATTTCGTGCTCATGGGTCTCATGGGGCGACGGACACAGGATTTTAGTCCCACCCCCGTCCCACCCTCGTCCCACACCAGGCACCACTCCCGGCCCCATCCGGGAGCCGTCCGTTAGGGCCGGTCACAACCGCTGATACGATGGCGCCGCTTCAAGGTTTGAGACCAACATCAGGTCTCATTTCAGGCTTCGGCGAGACAGCTCCAGCAACGAGCCGCCACCCTTTGCCCGTTCATCCTGAGGCTTTTTCCCTTGCCCGCTTGCCGTGGATCGCACCATCATCCAGGAACTGCTCGAAGTCGTTGAGCAGGCTGCCATCGCTTCGGCCCACCTCACAGGCCACGGAAAAAAGAACGAGGCAGACCAGGCGGCTGTTGAGGCCATGCGTCTGCGCATGGGGCAGATCGCCATGCAGGGTCGGATCGTCATCGGAGAAGGGGAGCGTGACGAGGCCCCGATGCTCTACATCGGTGAGGAGGTGGGCAGCGGCGTGGGCCCTGGAGTTGATTTTGCCGTGGATCCCTGTGAAGGAACCAATCTCTGCGCCAATGCCCAAGACGGTTCCATGGCCGTTCTGGCTGCCAGCGAGCGGGGGGGGCTCTTCAATGCTCCCGACTTCTACATGAACAAGTTGGCGGCACCGCCCGCAGCCAAGGGCAAGGTCGACATTCGCCATTCCGCCACTGAAAACCTGAAGATCCTGGCGGAGTGCCTGGGTCTCGGCATCGACGAGCTGGTGATCGTCTGCATGGATCGGGCTCGCCACAAAGGCTTGATTGCTGAGATCCGCGGAGCCGGGGCCCGGGTCAAGCCCATCAGTGACGGCGATGTCAGCGCCGCCATCGCCTGCGGATTTGACGGCACGGGCACCCATGCCCTGATGGGCATCGGAGCGGCTCCGGAAGGCGTCATCTCCGCTGCGGCCATGCGTTGCCTGGGAGGCCATTTCCAAGGACAGCTTGTCTACGACCCGGCTGTGGCCCAGACCAAGGAATGGGAAGGGCTGACCCGGGAAGGCAACCTGGCCCGGCTGGCGGAGATGGGCATCACGGATCCCGACCGGATCTACGAGGCCGACGAACTGGCCGGCGGCCAGCATGTGGTCTTTGCCGCTTCGGGGATCACCGACGGTCTGCTGTTCAAGGGGGTCAAGTTCGAACCCGATTGCACCCGCACCAGCAGCCTGATCATCTCGTCCCTGGACAGCAGCGCCCGGTTCATCGATACGGTGCACATCAAGCCCGGCGCCAAGCGTGTGGCCCTGTCCTAGGTCTGGTCTTCGCCGTTCTTCGTTCTCAGCCCTGCTCCATGCACATTGCCGTTGTCGGCCTCAGCCACCGGACGGCTCCCGTCGAAGTGAGGGAGCGGCTGAGCATCTCTGAACAGGCCATGGAGGCCTCTCTTCGGCAGCTCAGGGCCGATGAGCAGGTGCTGGAGGCCTCCATCCTGAGCACCTGCAACCGTTTGGAGATCTATGCCCTGCTTCGCCATCCGGAGCAGGGCGTAGATGCGGTGGAATCCTTTCTCAGCCAGATGTCCGGTCTGGCCCTCGGCGACCTGACACCGCATCTGTTCACTTACCACCACGCCGATGCGGTGGCCCACTTGCTGCGGGTCGCCGCCGGACTGGACAGCCTTGTGCTTGGCGAGGGCCAGATCCTCTCCCAGGTCAAGAAGATGGTCCGACTGGGACAGGACTATCGCTCCATCGGGCCCATTCTCAATCGCCTGCTCACTCAGGCCGTCAGCACAGGAAAGAGGGTGCGTTCCGAGACCAATCTCGGGACGGGGGCCGTGTCCATCAGTTCAGCAGCGGTGGAACTGGCTCAGCTCAAGGTGGGGCAATCTCGAGGGCTCGAAGACCTTGTTCCCCTGGATCAAGAGCAGGTGGCCGTGGTTGGGGCCGGCCGCATGGCCCGGCTCCTGCTGCAGCATCTGCGTTCCAAAGGGTGCCCAGGAGCAGTGCTTCTGAACCGCACCCTGGCACGCGCCGAAACCTTGGCGGCGGATTTCCCCGATCTCCCGATGCAGTGCCGTCCTTTGGAGGATCTCGACCACTGCCTGAGCACCTGCTCTCTCGTGTTCACAAGCACCGCAGCGGAGGAACCGATGATCACCCGCGAGCGGCTGGACAAGCTCAACCGACGCTCCGCCCTGATGCTGATTGACATTGGCGTGCCGCGGAACATCAGCGCCGATGTGGCCGGCCTGGCTGGGGTGAGCACCTTTGATGTGGACGACCTGCAGGAGGTGGTGGCGCGCAATCAGGAGGCCCGCAAGGAAATCGCCGCAGAAGCTGAAGCTCTTCTCCAGGAGGAATCCCGTTTGTTTCTGGAATGGTGGGATGGATTGGAGGCCGTTCCTTTGGTGAACCGGCTGCGCCTTCAGCTCGAAGAGATTCGCGAACAGGAGCTGCAAAAAGCGCTTTCGCGGATGGGCCCGGATCTCTCCTCCCGGGAACGCAAGGTGGTGGAGGCCTTGACCAAGGGAATTGTCAACAAAATTCTGCATGGTCCGGTCACACACCTGCGGTCCCCGCAGCCCCGGGGCCAACGACTGGCTGCCATGCGCGTATTGGAGGAGTTGTTTGCACTCAGCCAGTCCCCGGAGGAGGACTGAGGCCAGCCACAGGGTCATGGCTGAAGTGCATCGAAGTGTCGCCATGACTCCCATTCGCGGCAGTTGCTCAGGTACGGTCAGCAAGCCATGAAGGAAGTCCGGCGAACATGAAACGCGTTCTGGCCATCATTCTTGGAGGTGGTGCTGGCACTCGCCTCTATCCCTTGACAAAAATGAGGGCCAAGCCGGCCGTGCCATTGGCGGGAAAATATCGATTGATTGACATCCCTATCTCAAATTGCATTAATTCCGAGATCAACAAGATCTATGTTTTAACGCAATTCAATAGTGCGTCGCTCAACCGACACCTAACGATGAGTTATAACTTATCCGCTGGATTCGGCCAAGGGTTTGTTGAGGTTCTTGCCGCACAGCAAACACCTGATAGTCCGAGTTGGTTCGAGGGGACAGCAGATGCTGTGCGCAAATATCAATGGCTATTTCAGGAATGGGATGTTGATCACTATCTTATTCTTTCGGGAGATCAACTTTATCGGATGGATTATGGAAAAGTTGTGCAGCATCATATCGACACCGGGGCGCAATTGTCTGTCGGTGCGCTTCCTGTTGATGCGGCCCAGGCAGAAGGCTTTGGCTTGATGCGGACCGGGACGGATGGTCGCATCCTGGAATTCAAGGAAAAACCAAAGGGGGCTGCTCTCGAGGCGATGCGGGTGGACACGGCTCAGCTCGGCCTGTCGGCTGACGAGGCGGTGAAGCGTCCTTTCCTGGCTTCCATGGGGATCTATGTCTTCAGCAGGCAAACCTTGTTTGATCTGCTCATTTCCAATCCACAATCCACAGACTTTGGCAAGGAAATCATTCCCTCTTCCCTGGCTAAAGGTGATCGATTACAGAGTTTTCTCTTTGATGACTATTGGGAGGATATTGGAACGATTGGTGCGTTTTATGAGGCCAATCTGGCCCTCACAGCTCAGCCCAATCCAGCCTTCTCATTTTATGATGAAAAGTTCCCCATCTATACCCGCCCCCGCTACCTGCCACCCAGCAAGCTTCAAGATGCCCAAGTGACCGAATCCATTGTGGGAGAGGGATCCTTGCTCAAGGCTTGCAGCATTCACCACTGCGTTCTGGGCGTGAGGACGCGGGTGGAGGATGAAGTCGTGCTTCAGGATACGTTGGTGATGGGGGCCGATTACTTTGAATCCTCTCAAGATCGTCTGGTGCTCCGAGAGCGTGGAGGAATCCCCATCGGCGTAGGCCAAGGCACAACCGTAAAGCGAGCAATTTTGGATAAAAATGTTCGCATCGGCCGCGACGTCACAATCGTAAATAAAGATCATGTAGAAGAGGCGGATCGGCCCGAGTTGAATTTCTATATCCGTAATGGCATTGTTGTTGTTGTCAAGAATGGCACCATTGCCGATGGCACGGTCATCTGAAGCCTGACCCCCTGCTCGTCATCCCAAGCAGGGCCTCGTTTCCCGTCCCGTTTGGGGTGATCCCAATTTCTGTTGCAACGAGTAAAGATTTCCGTGCCCGCTCGCCAGCGAGCCTGGAGGCAGCAGATCGGCCCTGGCGTCAGACGTTCAGTTCCTGACATGAACCGTGCCATGGGCTGACCGAGGGCAAGGCTTGTCGTCACACTGGTGGGATCCCCACACCTCGATCGATTCATGAGCAAGGCCCATTTTGGTCTGGTTGGTCTCGGCGTCATGGGGGAAAACCTTGTGCTCAACGCGGAGCGCAACGGTTTTTCCAGTGCGGTCTTCAATCGCACCTACGCAAAAACCGAGGAATTTCTCGCCGGTCGTGGCGCGGGCAAGGACATCGCGGCGGCCCGAACCCTGGAGGAATTCGTGGCGTTGTTGGAACGTCCGCGTCGCATTCTCCTGATGGTGAAGGCCGGACAACCTGTGGATGACATGATTCAGATCCTGGCACCCCTGCTGGAGGAAGGCGATCTGCTCATCGATGGTGGCAATTCGCTCTACACCGACACCGAACGTCGCGTGAAGGAGCTGGAAAGCCGCAGCTTTGGCTTCATCGGCATGGGTGTTTCCGGCGGGGCCAAGGGGGCTCTGGAGGGCCCGAGCATGATGCCCGGCGGCACTTTGAGTGCTTATCAGGCCATCGAGAGCATGGTGCGGAAGATGGCCGCTCAGGTCGACGATGGCCCTTGCGTGACTTACATCGGCCCCGGAGGAGCGGGCCATTTCGTCAAGACGGTCCACAACGGCATCGAGTACGGCATCGAACAGATCCTGGCCGAGGCCTACGACCTCATGAAGCGCCAGGCGGGCATGGACGGGACGGCGATGGCCGATGTGTTGGCGGGCTGGAACCAGACCGAGGAGCTGGCCTCCTTCCTTGTTGAAATCACAGAGGTGTGCCTGCGCACCCAGGATCCCGAGACGGGAGGGGATCTGGTGGAGTTCATCGTTGATGCCGCCGGACAGAAGGGCACAGGTCTCTGGACCGTGATCAGCGCCCTGGAGATGGGTGTTCCCGTTCCCACGATCTATGCGGCGCTGAACGCCCGCGTCCTCAGCTCCCTGCGCCAGGAAAGGCTCGCTACGGAAGCGTTCCTCTCGGCCCCGCCCCCCGCGCCTTTCTCCCTGGGCGATCCGGCGGAAGGGATGCCCCTCCTGCGCGACGCCTGCATTCTGGCCTGCATGGCCAGCTACGCCCAGGGCATGGCCCTTCTGCAGGAAGCCTCGGCGTTGCATGCCTACAACCTGGATCTCAGTGCCATCGGTCAGATCTGGAAGGGCGGGTGCATCATCCGCGCCCGCCTGCTGCAACGCATTCAGAATGCCTATGCCGCGAATCCCTCTTTGCCCAATCTGCTGATCGATCCCTGGTTTGCCGAGCAGGTCAATCGCCGCTTGCCCGGCCTGCGTCAGGTGGTGGCAGGCGGGGCGCTGGCGGGACTTCCTCTCCCCTGTCTGAGCAGCACCCTTGATTACATCGACAGCTACCGCACCGGTCGCCTGCCGCAGAATCTGGTGCAAGCGATGCGCGACTGCTTCGGTTCCCACACCTACGAGCGCACGGATCGTCCGGGAACGTTCCACACCGAATGGTTGTCATGACGCGCTACCGCCTGATCGTCGCCTCGGGATCCGAAGCGCTGGCCCGCCGCGCCGCCGAGGAGGTGGCCTTGATCCTTGATCTGGCCCTGGCTGAGCGCGACCGCGCTCAGATCGCCCTCGCGGGGGGCACCACCCCCAGGCAGGCCTACGCCCAGCTGGCGGAAGAGCATCTCCCCTGGGAGCGGGTGGATGTGCTCTTGGGAGATGAACGCTGGGTCAGCGCGGAGGATCCCTCCAGCAATGCCCGCCTGCTGCGCGAATCCCTCCTGGCTGCCGGGCCTGGAAAGCAAGCCTGCTTTCATCCCGTGCCCACCCAGCTGGCGACACCGCTGGAGGCGGCGGAGAGCTATGCCGCCCTGCTCGTTCAACTGTGTGGCGGCCGGGAGCCCCCCCCCCTCGATCTGGTCCTCCTGGGGCTGGGAGAGGATGGACACACCGCTTCGCTGTTCCCCGGCACTCCGGCCCCCTTGGTGCGGGATCGCTGGGTCACCACGGGGGAGGGCAAGGGGTTGCCACGCATCACGCTGACCGCCCCCGTGCTGAGCGCGGCCCGCAAAGTGATCTTTCTCGTGAGTGGGGCCGGCAAACGGGAGGCCCTGGCTCGCCTGCTTGATCCAGGGGAGTCGCCGGAGCGCACGCCCGCCCGTTTGGTTCAGCCCCATGACGAGGTGTTGATCCTGTCGGATGCCGATGCTGGCTCTGGTTTTCCGGAGCTGGTCACCGCCTGAGCCACGGCGGATGCTTCGGACGCGCGGCCGCCCGCCAGACTGCTCCCCAGCGCTGGTCCGATCGCGGACCCCACTTTCCATGGATTCTCTGATCGGCTCGCCTCCTCCCCCTGCCCCCCCCCGCACGATCGTGCAGGGGGAGAGCTTTGCTGCCTGGCAGGCCCTGAACGACACGATCATGGGAGGCCGCAGCAGGGGCCAATGCTCAGTCGGTGCGCTGGGCCTCTGCTTTGACGGGGAGATTGTCGAGGAGGGGGGGGGCTTCATTTCGGTGCGCTCCCCCCTCTTCTCCCCCCCCCTCGACCTCTCCGGCTGTGGTGCTCTGGAGCTGGAGCTGGTGGGGGAGGGACGGGTCTTCAAGCTGGCCGTGGCCTGCGCCGATGGCGTCGCCGGGCTGACCGAACTGATTCCCGGCGGTCTGCGGTGGGTGAAGGATTTCGCCACTCAGGCTGAGGGGGTGAGCCGGGTGGTCATCCCCTTCGCCGAGCTGATTCCCTCGGTGCGGGCCCGGCCCCTCTCCAGCCTTCCCCTGGGACTGCCCCTCCGTTTTGACCCCTCCCGCCTCACCCGGCTGCAGCTCCTTCACTCCCGCTTCAGCGAAGACGGGACCCCCAACCCCGGATTCCGGCCCGGTCCCATTCATCTCGAACTCCACGGGATCCATGCCGTGGCCTGAGGCGAGCAACACGGATCTGAGCCGTCTGGTGGCCGCTGCTGCGGATCTCTGCCGCAAGCCCCTGCGCCATGGCGTCGTGCGCGTGTCGGAGGCCGAGGACGACGAGGATTGCGCTCTGCGGCTGGAGGTCCGCTCTCCTGAGGGGGAGCGCCTGGTGGATCAGGACCTGGAGCTGGAGATCTATCGCAGTGGTGATGACCTCCATCTCACCCTGGCCTGGAGCGCGGATGAGACCCGACCCATGCTCTGGCAGGGCAGCCATCCCCTCTGGATGAACGCCTTGGGAGAACGCTGCCCCTGTCCCAGCGACGGGCTGCCCCTGGAGGCTCTGGCCCGCCGCCTGCGTGCCCTGTTGGCACCCGCTTGAGGCTCAGCCAGGTGGTTGGTCTGTCACGGCCCCCTGGCTGCTGGAACTGACCTGACGGGCGAATTTTCCGAGGACGCCCGTGCGGAAGCGCGGGGCGGGAGGGGTCCAGGTGGCGCGACGGCGGGCCAGCTCCGCGTCAGCCACATTCAACTGAAGCAGCAGACGCTCGGCGTCCACTGTGATGCTGTCTCCCTCCTGGACGAGGGCGATGGTGCCGCCCACGGCGGCCTCCGGTGCCACATGGCCCACCACCAGGCCATAGGTGCCGCCGGAGAAGCGGCCATCGGTGATCAAGGCCACGGATTCCCCCAACCCCTGGCCGACGATGGCGGAGGTGGGAGCCAACATCTCCCGCATGCCCGGTCCACCCACGGGCCCTTCATTGCGGATGACCACCACGTCGCCCGCCTGGATGCGGCCGTCGAGGATGGCTTCCAGACAGGCCTCCTCGCTTTCAAACACCCGGGCCGGTCCTGTGAGAACGGGCTTCTTGACGCCACTGATCTTGGCCACTGCCCCTTCGCTGGCGAGATTGCCCTTCAAAATCGCCAGGTGGCCCTTGGCATACAGGGGATCGCTGAGGGGGCGGATGACGCTCTGCCCCGGCGGGGGAGTGGAGGGAAGGGGGGCGAGCAGCTCCCGCAGCGTTCGGCCTTCCACGGTGCGGCAGTCGCCGTGGAGCAGGCCCGCGTCCAGGAGCAGTTTCATCACCTGGGGAATGCCTCCCGCCTGGTGCAGATCCACCGTGACGAAGCGGCCGCTGGGCTTGAGATCGCAGATGACGGGCACCCGCTGGCGAATGGTCTCGAAGTCGTCGATGCGCAGGGGGACGCCAGCGGTGCGGGCGATGGCCAACAGGTGCAGCACAGCGTTTGTCGAGCCCCCAACCGCCATGATGACGCTGATGGCATTCTCAAACGCCTCGCGGGTGAGCAGATCCAGCGGGCGAATGTTGGCCTGAATCGCCTGTAGCAACACCTCAGCAGAAAGGGCCGCGCTAACTGCTTTTTCAGAATCTTCTGCGGCCATCGTGGAGCTTCCTGGCAGGCTGAGCCCCATGGCTTCAATGACCGAGCTCATGGTGTTGGCGGTAAACATGCCGCCACAACTTCCTGCACCAGGGCAGGCGTGTTTCTCAATGTCCAACAATTCAGCTTCATCAATTTTCTGCGCCGTGATTTGCCCCACTGCCTCAAAGGCACTGACCACGGTCAGGTCGTTGCCCTTCCACTTGCCGGGCTTGATCGTGACCCCATAGACAAAGATGGCCGGGATATTCATACGGGCAATGGCGAGCATCGCTCCCGGCATGTTTTTGTCACAACCCCCGATCGCCAGCACACCATCCATGCTCTGGGCATTGCAGGCGGTCTCGATGGCATCGGCAATCACCTCCCGCGAGACCAGGGAATACTTCATCCCCTCCGTTCCCATGGAGATGCCATCACTGACCGTGATCGTGCCGAACATCTGGGGCATGCCCCCCGCCAGGCGGGTGGACTCCTCGGCTCGCCGCGCCAGATCGTTCAATCCCACATTGCAGGGGGTGATCGTGCTGTAGCCATTGGCAATGCCAACGATCGGCTTGCCGAAATCCTCATCACCGAATCCCACGGCCCGCAACATGGCCCGATTGGGGGAGCGCTGAATCCCCTGGGTGATGGCATCGGATCGCAACATGGCGTTTTGCGCAGTCGCTTCGACCCTACCGAGGGCCCCGTGCGACTGGGCACCCTCACAGGGGCGAAGGTTCAGGGAGAGGACTGCAGCGACTCCAGCTGGCGACGCACGTCCTCAATGGCCTGGTTGAGCTGCTGCACCCGGTCGGGCAGCGCATCGCGTGACGCAGACCCGTCCGCCAGGCCGGCCTTGGGACTGGTGGACGCGACGGGTCGCGCGTCTGACGGAAGCGGCTCGCTCGCGGAGCGGTTGCGCTGGCGGCTGTGGCGCCACAACCACCAGGCCAGGCCTCCGGCGCCCGCCAAGGCACCAAGCACCGCCGTGGTCAGCAGCGCCCCTCCACCGGGGGCCGCGGACGGGCGTTGAGGGTGGACCATGGACGGACGCATGGAAGCCGGGGAATGCCCAGCTTAGGGGGCCTGCGCCGATTCGTCCGACGGGGGGATGTGTTCATAGAGACGCTCGGCTGGATCTCCAAAGCCCGGCAAGATCTGGCCGGCGTCGTTCAGCTCGGGATCGATGCAGGCGCAATAGACGGTGAGATCCGCGATCGCCTCGCCCACGGCCTTCAGGCCCGGAGCGGAAGCGACGCTGGTGATCACCCGCAAACGGGGGCCTTGGACGCCCGCCGCCGTCAGGCGCGCCAGCAGGGCCAGCAGGGTGCGGCCCGTGGCCAGCTGAGGAAGCCACACCAACACTCCCATCCGGGGTCCGATGGTGGCCGGCAGGTGATCCAGATACCAGTGAGCCCTCCCGTGCGGCGGCGCGTCAATGCCAACGTGGCAGACGCGGGCGGAGGGCACAACCGCTTTGGCCCCGTCCCAGAGACCGAGCCCTCCTCGCAGAACGGGAACGGCCAGCAGGGGAACGGAGGGATCGACGATTGACCCTTCACAGGATCCCCCGGGGGTCCGCACGGTGATGGAACAGTGGGGAAGCCAGTCGCGCAGCGCCTCATACGTGAGCCACCGCCCCAGCTCGCCCATGGCGGTCGCAAACAAGGGCGAGGGGGTGGCGCGGTCCCGAAGGATGGTGAGCCAGTGGGCGATCAGGGGATGGGGAGGAACCACCACCCGCAACGACAGAGCCATGGCTGCCATAACTTGTCCTCGAAGCGTAGGGCTGGAGCCATGCCAGAAACCATCACCCCCGGGGGCCACCGTTCGGGGAGGGAGCGCTCCGCCCCCCACCAGGGTGACTGGCTCCGCCGGCTGTTTGCCCTTGTGCTGGTCGCTTTGGTGGTCGGCGTCGGAGCGGGGGCGGCTCTGGCGATCACCGCGCCGGAGTTGCGGGGCCAGCGGGCCATTCAGCAGATCGAGTCCGACATGCACGGCCGCAACCTTCGCCAACAGGAGTTCCTGAAATCCGACCTGGCGGGTGTGGATCTGCACGAATCCGACCTCCGCGGTGCGGTCTTCAACGGCAGCAACCTCCAGGGCGCCGATCTGCGCGCGGTGGATCTGCAGGATGCCGTGGTGTACGCCAGTCGCCTGGAGGGGGCCGACCTGCGGGGGGCCCTGTTGCGCAATGCCATGCTCATGCAGAGCCGGTTCCGCGACGCGCGCATCGCCGATGCGGATTTCAGCGGTGCCGTTCTGGATCGGGCCCAACGCCGTTCCCTCTGCGAGCGGGCTGAGGGAACCCACCCGCAAACAGGTGTTCTCACGCGTGACAGCCTGGAATGCGATTGAGGCGACGCCGGTAGATTGCATGAATCGGTTCCATGGGGGATCAGCCCGTGGAGGTAACGGGGAAAGATCGGCGCAGGGAGTCCGCTCCTGAGTCCGACACTGTCCCGCAGCTGTGAAGGTCGCGTCGCGATCCAGTCAGAACGCCCGCCGATGCCCATCTCCATCCAGCCCGGCGAGGACCGGCCTTCAACATGACCCTTTCCCTGCCGCCCCGTCCCGGCGTCAAGCTTCTGCCCCTCTTCTCGGGGATGGCCCTGGTCCTGGTCGGCCTGGCCATCGCCCTGCCAGCCGAAGCCCACCACCTGATGGCGCTCACCCACCTGGCCCCCACGCCACTGACGGGCTTCCTTAGCGGTCTGGCCCATCCGATTCTCGGGCCCGACCATCTGCTCTTTCTCTGCGCCTTGGCTCTGGTGGGCCCGCAGAGGTGGGCCCCCTGGCTGCTGGCCTTTCTGGCCGCCGGCCTGCTGGGCAGCGTGATCGGCCTGGTGGTTCCCGGCCTGCCGATGGCGGAGGCCGGGGTGGCCTTCAGCCTGGTGTTGGTCGCCCTCGTGTGGATGAACCGTTGGCCCCGGCTTCTTCTCCTGCCCGCCTTCGCTCTCCACGGCTATGTGCTCAGCGGCTCGGTGATCGGCTGGAGTCACGGCCCTCTGGTCTTCTATGCCCTGGGGCTGCTCCTCTGCCAGGGCGCCTTGCTGATGGTGGCGTTCACCCTGCTGCGCACCTTCGCCGAAGGCCTCAGCTCCCAGCGGCGCGCCATGATCGCGGCGGGGCTGATCGGTTGCGGCGCGGCCTGGACCTGGTCCGCCCTGGTCGCCTGAGATGCCATCCTCCGCTCTGTCCCGCCTGCCGGTCACGGTGGTGACGGGCTTCCTTGGGGCTGGCAAGACAACGCTGCTCCGTCACCTGTTGCTCCACAGCGGTCAACGGCTGGCTGTGATTGTCAACGAGTTCGGGGATGTGGGCATCGATGCCGATCTCCTCTCCCATTGCGGCTTTTGCCCGGAGGAGGAGCTGGAGGGGCGCCTGGTGGAACTGACCAATGGCTGCCTCTGCTGCACCGTGCAGGAGGACTTCCTGCCCACCATGGAGCGCCTGCTGGAACGGGCCGATCAGCTCGATGGACTCGTTGTGGAGACCAGCGGCCTGGCCTTGCCGGAGCCTTTGGTCGCCGCCTTTCAATGGCCTGCGGTGCGCACCCGCACCCGGGTGCATGCGGTGGTGACCGTCGTGGATGGGGAGGCCCTTGCCGCGGGCCATGTGGTGGGCGATGGGGAGGCGGTGGAGCGGCAGCGCCAGGCGGATCCCAGCCTGGAGCACCTCTCCTCCCTGGAAACCCTGTTTGATGAGCAGCTGGAGATCGCCGACCTGGTGGCCGTGAGCCGGGCCGACCTGGTGTCTCCCGCCGCACTGGAAAACGTGCTGGCTGGTCTGACCAGCCGGGTGCGGGCCGGCACCCCCCTGGTGCCCATGGCCCGAGGCGTTTTGCCCCCTGAGCTGCTCCTGGGCGGCGGGGCGAAGGACCCCCTTTTGGATCCCGTCACCGGAGAAGCCGAAGCACCTGGCGTGGAGGATTTTCATGATCACGATCACGATCATGTCCATGTCGCC
>JBKDSZ010000229.1:0-24636 GCA_046340375.1 Cyanobacteriota bacterium
CGCCTCGCCCGGGCTGGCCACCTCGGCGGGGGGCGCGTTGCGGGCCTCCCGGACCAGGGTGTTCTGGGCCCGGTTGAGGGCCGCCACCGCGCGGGTGTCGGTGTTTTTGAGCAGCGGCCGGGGCCGCCGTCCGGCCAGCCAGAGGCCCGTGGCCAGGGCGAAGGCCGCCAGGACGCCAAGAAGGGAGGGGTTCATGCCGCCACGGGTTGCTGCTGAATTTTTATGTCACCCCCCGCCTGTGTCCGGGGGCGCGGTTGAATGGCGTCCTTACAGTACCGGCGGTTGTTACTGGCCTTGCCATGACTGGAAGCTTTGCCGCCTCTTGGATGCCCTCCGTGTTCATCCCCCTGGTGGGAATCCTTGGGCCCGCCGTGGCCATGGCCCTGCTCTTCAACGTGATCGAGGCCCGCGACTGACCGCGTCGCCGCTGCCAGCCCTTCCCCAGCTCCCCCTGATCCCCTCCGCCATGACCGTGACCCCCGTGGCCGACCCCTGCGTCGGCAACCTGGCGACGCCCGTCAACAGCAGCTACTTCACCAAGGCCTTCCTGAACGCCCTGCCGGCCTACCGCCCCTCCCTGTCGCCGAACCGGCGGGGTCTGGAGGTGGGCATGGCCCATGGCTTCTTCCTCTTCGGTCCCTTTGCCTTGACCGGCCCCCTGCGCCTGACCGAATACGCCAACACCGCCGGCCTGCTGGCCACGATCGGCCTGGTGTCGATCCTGACGGTGTGCCTGTCGATCTATGGCACCGCCGGCCGCGGCCCCAGCGTGCAGCCCCCCGACGCCACCATTGACAACCCCCCGGCCGACCTCTTCACCAAAGCTGGCTGGGCGGAATTCGCCAGCGGCTTCTGGCTCGGCGGCTGCGGCGGCGCCGCCTTCGCCTGGTTCCTCTGCAGCACAGCCATCGTCTCCCCCCTGGTGCGCATCGCCGGCGGCGTCTGGAGCGTGAGCTGAGCATCCAGCGCCAGCCACACCCGTCTCCCAATCAGCCACACCCGTGGCCGCCGTTCAGCCCCGGAAACCCCGGGGCTTTTTTCATGGTGGCCGATGGAGTCCCACGTTCCACTCACCCCAGCCCCAACCAACCCAACACCAACCGCTTCCACTGACTCGCTGCCGCATAGGGAATGGAGGCAAAAACATGGGCGGCGTCATAGGTGCAGCAGCCACTCGGAAGCAACACAATCTCCAGCCCAGCCAACGCCAGGGCCACCAGAGGAAGCGGAGCCCCGAAGCAGCCACGGCGCCCCTCCGCCGCCCCAGCCACGCTTTCGAGCAGCCCGGCCCCCGAACCGCCAAGCAACAGAAATCCCACCCCGGCGCCAAACACCATGGCGTACCACCGGCCATAGTCCACGGTGGTGAGCAGCAGCGGGGAGGCCACACCGAGCTGGAAGAGCCAAAGCCGGAGGGCTCGTCCCAGGGGCGCCCGACCGCCGCCCGATGCACCCACCTCAGGCTGGGCCAGACCCATCAGCAGCCCATAGGCCAGCACCGCCACAAGCGACATCGCCGCGCCGTGCACCAGCGTCCAGCCGAGCTGGGAGGCGCTCAGATCCCAGGTGAAGAAGGACGGCCTTGAGAGGGCCAACTCGGTGATCGACGACCCTGGCATCTCCCCCGGGGCCAGCAGGCCGAGCCGCTGGAGGGCGGCGCGGAGGCAGGCCACCTGGGCCGCGCTGCCCCGCTGCCAGGCCGCCAGCAGGAAGGCCAGCACCCCCGGCGCCGTCGCCAGCAGGGCTCGGCCCCAGTCACGCCGGGGGCCCAGGGCGGCGAGGGCCAGCACGGGCAGGAGGAGCAGGGCGAAGGGTTCATGGTTGAACACCGCAACCACCTGCACGACCACCAACAGCGCCCAGGCCCCTGGCGCCCCTCGCGGCGGCCGCCCCCGCACGCCCTGACGCCAGATCCAGAGCAGCAGCAGCCCGAAGAGGATCTGCAGCGGATCCTTGCGAAAGGTGGAGCCGGCGCTTTCCAGCAGCACCGGCCAGCCGACCGGCGCCGCCAGGATCAGCAGGCCCGCCCTCCAACCGCAGCGGCGCACCAGCAGTCCGCCCAGCACCAGGCCCACCGTCAGAGCGGCCAGGGCCATCAGCAGGGAGAGGGCATGCATGTAGGCCGAAGGCTGGCCCAGCCCGCCGCTGATCCACCAGGAGAGCTGCCCCAGAAGCCCCCGGCGGACGAAGCCCTGGCAATACCGAATCGCCAGCTCGGAGCCCCACCATTCCCGCACCGTGACATTGGCCGGCCAGGCCAGCAGATTCGCGACATAGAGCGCCAGGGCATGGCCCAGCCCGCCGGAGAGGGCCAGCCACTGCACCACCGCACCCGAGCGAAACAACCAACGGTTCATGGGACGACCAGGGAGAGGAGGAACAGGCGGGGCCATGAACCAGCGCAGGCATTGTGCACCCCCTCAGGGCCCCGCCCCCCGCAGAATCGCCCCGTAGCCCGCCAGGGCCGCGCGGGCGATCACCGCGCCGCTGTAGCGCTCGGCCACCGCCCGCGCCACGGCGCCCCCCGGACGGCTCGGCTGCGCCAACCACCCGCCCAGGGCCTCGATCCAAGCGTCGCGGCGTCGCGCCACCACCCGCACCTCCCCATCCCCCATGCCCACGCGGGGGGTGACCATGGCGCCACAGCCGCAGGCCAGGGCTTCCAGCACCACATTGCCGAAATTTTCATGCCGGCTCGGCAGCAGCAGCAGGTCGGCGGCGTTGTAGGGCGCCACAAGCTCAGCGGCGGGCAGGGCCGGCAGCCAGAGGCAGCGCCCCGCCAGCCCCCGTCGCTCCAGGCCCCGCCGCAGGCTCCGGCCGCTGCCGTCGTCATCGTTGCCGATCACCACCAGCCGCCAGGGACGCCCGGCCAGGGCGCCCAGCACCGGCGGCAACAGATCCAGCCCCTTCTTGTGGTGCATCCGCCCGGCCACCAGGAGCAGGGGCTCCTTTTCCGGCAGCCCCTGCCGGCGACGCCAGGCCGCTCCCAGGGCCGGATCCCAGCGCAGGGCGGAGAGATCCAGGGGATTGGGCAGGATCCAGCGCGGCGGCCGCAGGCCCAGCCCCCGCAGCTCCTCCACCTCCTGGCGGCTCGTGCAGTGCAGGGCGGCCGCCCGCTGCAGCAGCGGCCGCTCCATCAGCAGGAAATAGGGCCACTTCTTCCACCAGCCGCGGCCCAGGCCATAGGGCCCCAGCGCCCCCCGCAGGCTGTGCACCACCGGCACCCCGGCCGCCAGGGCGGCCCGCTGCACCGGCAGGCCCAGGGGTTGCCAGACAGCGCTCAGGTGCAACAGGTCGGCGCGGGCCAGATGGGAGGGCAGGGCGGCCTCCAGAGCGCGGGAGCGGATGGATCCGCAGGGGCGATCCACCGGGTAGCGCACCACCCGCACCCCGCCCCGCCACTCGGGACGGCCCAGCCGCTCCGGGGGCCAGTCGGGCAGGCCCGCGTTGGTGGTGATCACCTCCACATCCTCCCCCGCCCGGGCCAGTGCCTCGCAGAGCCGCGACACGCTCAACACCGGTCCCCCGAACTGCCAGGCGGGGGCATAGACCGGCAGGAAATGGAGCAGCCGCATCCGCGTCAGGCTACGCCGCCTCCGCTGGCGGGGCCGCGCCACCCCCTGTCAACATGGCGCGGTGGCGGTTGCCCGGTCCCCCCCGGCAATCGGACCTGTCGTCCTGTCCCACCACGACCAGCCCATGGGGTCCTCCACCACGCTCGCCGCACCGCTGCGCCTCCTGGTCGAATTGGCTCGGGTGAAGTGGGTGCTGGGCAATCGCGAGGCGCTGCGTTACGTCGGCTGTGTCTGCCGCCGGCTGCCCCAAGTGTGGGACCAGCGCAGCCTCGCTCCGGCGGATCAGCTGATGTCCTCGCCCTTGCGCCTGCGGACTGAGGGCGTCCCCCTGCTGGTCCACAGCAGCGACTTCGGCGTGGTGCGGGAGATTTTCGGCAGCCGTTGCTATGCCTTCGCCGACTGGATCGCCCGCTCCCGCACGTTCCTTGATCTCGGCGCCAACGAGGGCCTCTTCAGCCTCTTCGCCCTCGCCGCCCATCCAGCCAATCGGGTGACGGCGGTGGAAGCCCAGGCGACGCTCTGCGAGCGGCTGCGCGCCAATCTGCGCCGCAACGGGTTCGAGGCGCGGTCGCGGGTGATCCAAGCCGTGGCGGGCGGGCCCAATGCCCAGTTGGCCGCCCTCAGGGGCACCCCCCCGCCCCTGACCATGGCCGAGTTGGTTGGCTCCGAGCAGCGGATCGATTTCCTCAAGGTGGACATCGAGGGCAGCGAATTCGCCCTTTTCGCCACAAACCTGGACTGGCTCGCCCGGGTGAGGTTCATCGCCATGGAGCTGCATCCCGAGGCGGGAGATGGCGCCGCCCTGCGGCGGCGGCTGGAGGAGCATGGACTGATCGTGCGCCAGGCCAGCGACCATGGCGCTCTCGGCTATCTCTTCCTGGACAATCCCTCGGCCCGGGCCTGAAGGCGCGGAGGTCAGGACTGGAAAGCGACCAGGGAACGGAGCAGATCGCGAAAATCCCTGCGCTGGCCCAGGGCGAGCGCCAACATCGCCAGGGCCAACGCCCACCGCTCGACAGCCACCTCGCCCAGGCCCCAAGCCGTGCCCAGGGCCACCATGGGCGTTGGCCAGAGATTGGCCGAGAAAAAGGAGAGGCCGGTCGCCCCGCTGATCGCCAGCGGCAGCAGCAACCGCGGCGCCTCCACAAACGCGTGCCGTGCCGCCAGCAACAAAGGCAGCAGCGGCAGCAAGGCCACCAGAAGCTTGGCGATCAGGAACCCCGTCAGCCCGAGGCGCGGCACCAGCAGCCAGCCGACGAGGGCCGCCACGACCGTGCCGCCATTGAGCAACAGCGCGTAGCGGCGCATCAGGCCTGAACTCATCAACGGCTGGATCAGGATCTGCAACAGCACCTCCACCAGAGCCGTGAGCAGCATGATCCGGGTGGGACCGACGGAAGGCAGAAAGCTGGCGCCAAAAAACAGCCGGATCAGCCACCCATCCACCAGGCAGTAGGCCAGCAGCACCAGCAACAACAGGCTCCACAGCAGCCGGAACACCGTCTCCACCTGCCGCATCCGCGCCCCAAAGCTCTCCGCTTGGCGCAGCCGCAGGAACAGCACGGGCACGAGGGTGCCAGGCAGCAGAGCGAACAACTGCTGCAGGATCTGGCCGATGCGCAGGTATCCCACATCCCCCAGTCCAGAGCGGCTGGCCAGGCTGAGCAGCAGGGGGAAGAAAAGCAGCGAGGAGAGCAGATTCGCGGCGTAGAACGGCAGCCCCCGCCGCAGCAACCGCCCCCACGCCTGCCCCGGCCAGCGCCACTGGGCCCGCGGCGGCGGCCAGATCCCCCGCAAGCTGCCAGCCAGCCACAGGGGCTGGATCAGGGCCACCAGCGTCCAGCCGATCAGGGCGCCGCCGACCTGGCCCCAGGCTGCCCCCACGGCCGCCAGCAGCAGGCGCAGGGGAAGGAACACCCCCTGGCGCAAGGCCAGGCGACGGGTGTCCCCACCCACCAGCAACGCCTCCCAGGGCACGGCGCAGATCGCCTCCAACCCCACCATCAGCAGCAGCAGCGCTCCCCAGAGCCGTCGCGGCTGCTCCCCCAGGGACGGGGGGAAGAGGCCATGCCCCGGACCAAGCCACAGGGCCAGGCCGGCAAGCATCACCACCGTCGCCAGCAGGTTCTGCAGGCTGAAGGCTGCCAAGAGGCCGCGACCGCGGGGCGTTCGCAGCGCCCCCGCCTCCCCCCCCAGCTCATAGTTGAGCGCGAAGTCGCCCCCCAGCCGCACCAGCGTGTCGCCGGTCTGCACCGTGGTGGCCATCAGGTTGAACAGCCCCAGATCCGCAGGCCCCAGGAGCCGCGAGAGGGCGAGGTTGGCGAGAAAGCCGCCGATCCGGCCCAGCCCCGCGCCGCTGGCCAAATGCAGCCAGCCGCGCCGCACATCGGGAGCCCCGCTCACAGGGCGTCCACCCGGCGCAGCATCCGCCGGGCGGCGGCCTCGGTGGTGTGCCCGCTCACCCAGGCCCGGGCGCCGGCCCGCAGCGCCGCGTAGGCCTCTGGGGTGAGCCGTTCCACCCGGGTGCGCAGATCCGGCCAGTCGCGGTAGCTCAGGCAGTTGACCCCCGCCACCAGGCCATGGGGGGCGCAGGGGGCGGGCTTGGCCTCCAGCCGGCGGAAGCAGGGCACGGCGCCAGCGGCGGCGATCTCGTAGTGCCGCAGGCAGTCCCAGCCGCCGCGGCGGGTGGTGATCGCGAAGCGGGAGGCGGCCAGATCCGCGCTGTAGGCCTCCTCGCCGCTGAAGGCATAGGAGCCCGGCAATCCCAGGGCCGCGCCCACCTCCGGGTCCACGCAATGGGTGGCGAACTCCCGCGTCTTGACGGCGGGATCCAGCGGGCGAATCCTGTCGGCGGGAATGGAGAAGGCGGCCTCCGCCACCCGCGGCCGGCGCAGCCCCCTCCCCTGGCCCCGCCATTCCCGCTTGAGATAGAGGCAACGCCGGGAGCGGATCGGAAAGGGCTGCCAGCCATAGCGCCGCAGCCGCGTGCCGGAGCGGAAGAACAGACGCGGGTCGTCATCGCCGTCCAGCAGCACCACGGGCACGGTCTGCAGCCAGGGCGCCAGATCCAGCAGCTGGCCCCATTGCCGCCACACCTGCCCCAGCACCACCAGATCAAACTCCCCCCGCTCCAGCCGCTGGGGCACACAGGCGCGATCCACGGCCCGCTCCTCCAGCGTCCCGTACAAGGTGAAGCCATGGCCGCGCACGCCGATCGGGCTGGCCGCCAAGCCCTCCCGGTAGAGCACCGCCTTGCGCGGGTGGTCGACCACCTCCAGCTCGCCGCACTGGATCAGGCCATGGAGCAGGCCGTCGGCGAGGTAGTCCTCCCGATCCTCCGTGAGAAAGAGCACCCGGCGCATCAGGGGCGGACCGGGGGCTGGGCCAGGCGATCCACCAGGGCCCCCAGCAGCCCGAGGGTGAGCAGATATTTGGGGAGCTCCCAGAGGAGTGCCCAGCAGGTCTCCTGCACCGTGCCGAAGGGAAAGGCCTGCAGATAGGTGCAGGGATAGAGCAGCAGGAGCAGCTGAAAGGCCGACCCGGACACCGACGCCCAGCGGCACCACAGGGCGGCGAGCCCATTCACCACGAGCGCCACCAGCAGCGATCCCAGCGCCAGGCCCGGCGCGCCCCAGCGGCGCCAGAGGTCCGCCGGCAGGGAGAGGCAGGGGAACCACACATCCGCCCAGGTGCCGCGGGGCACCCCCTGCAGCTCCTTCGCGAGGCGCGGGCCATCGAAGATCTCGGGCCGATTGGGATGGAGATGGCGCGGCACCCAGAGCCACAGCAGATTCCCCAACCCCGCCGCCCCCGCTGGCGCTGCCGAGCGATGGGCAGGGGTGAAGAGGTAGGGATCATGACAGGCGTAGAGGTCGCGACCGATCCAGCGGGCCTTCGCCAGCAGCGGCTCCGGATTCCCCAGCGCCGCCGCCGCCGCCCCCAGCCGGGCCACCGGATCCAGGGCGGCGGTGCCCTGGAAGCGGGCGCTGTCGCGCACCACGAAGATCAGGGGGGAGAGCACCAGCATCAGGGTCGCTGCCAGCAGCAGCAAGCGGCGCAGGAGGCGGGGGGAAAGCGGCACCAGCCAGAGGCCCGCCAGCAGGAGCAGCAGCGGATAAAAGAGCAGCCCCCGCGACCCGCTCAGCAGGGCCACCAGCCCGAAGCCCGCGACCAGCACCGCCGGCCCCCACCGCCCGACGCCGCGAAAGCTCACCAGCAGCAGGGGAACCAGCAGAAGCCAGACATCCCGCAGGCGGGACAAGGCCGCCACAGGGGTGTCGAGCCGCCAGAGGGTGCGGGTCCAGCGCAGATAGGTGGCGAAGTCACGGTCAAAGGCTCCCCCCAGCACCGACAACAGCACGTAGAGCAGCATGTAGAGGCCCAGCAGCAGGGCGATCCACCCCAGCCGACGCCGGGCGGGCCCCGCGCTCTGAAACACCCCGGCCAGGGGAGCGACGGGCAGCGCGGCGGCGGCCCGGGCGATCGGGTCGCGGCGCAGCTGAGCCACCAGCACGATGGCAGCCGTCACCACCAGCCAGAGCAGCTGGCTGGCCACCCCGTGCCGCACCCACACCGCCAGGAAGGGATCCTGACCGCTGCCCGAGAGGGCCATCAGCAGGGGGCCCAGCCCCCAGCGCAGCGCCATCCCGAGCACCAGCACGGTGAGGGGCGGGAAAGGAACGCGCTCCAGCAGCGGTGCTTCCAGGCGCACGGTCTGCAGCAGCAACCAGAAGGCCACCATCGCCAGGCCTGCCATCGCCCAGCGCTCCCGCGCCAGCGGCAGCGTCAGCGCCCAGAGGGCCAGGCCCAGCAGGGCGGAGCGCCCCGGCGCGAGCAGCCAACCTTCCCCCCGGCCCAGCAGGGCGGCCAGGCGTGGCGTGGAGGAGCGGCTGGCAACCTCAGGCATCAGGGGGCGGGCGGGGGCAGGGGGCGATCCGTGCCGCGGATGCGCAGTCTGCCTGGCAGCACCTCCAGCAAAGCCAGGGCGGTGCGGCCCAGGCCGGCGCTGCGCTGAATCAGGGCCAGCTGCCGCGCCGTGGCGCGCCACCCCACCCGCGGCCAGGCCTTGAGGGCGTTCCACAGCAGAAACTGGGCGTGGTAGGCCGCCCAGCGATGGCGCTGGGGCCAGGCCGCCAAGGCCGGATGGTGACGCAACCGTCGCACCACTGCCGCGATCTCCTCCCCCTCCCGCTGGTCGATCCGATTGGCGCTGGAGAGCTGTTGGCCGTGCACCCGCACCCGGGCGATGGGCTGGCGGTTGACCAGAACGGGGCCCTGCTCCGTCGCCCGGATCAACCACTCCCAGTCGGCGGCCTGGCGCCAGTCGTCCCGCCAGGGGCCCGTGCGGGCGAACAGGTCGCGGCGGATCAGCAGGCCGGTGATGTTGCCGTTGACGCTGCCGAAGCGCAGCAGGTGGGGGAGCAGCTCCCCCCGGCCGAACTCCCGCGTCCGCGGTGCGAAATGGTCGCTGTACCAGCCGTTCACATCAAAGCGGAAAGCACCCGCCGCATCGATCGAGCGGTAGCTGGAGAGCACCAGGTCGCAGGCGGGATGGCGGGCGATCAGGCCCTCCAGCACGGCCAGGGCCTCCGGTTCGAGCAGGTCGTCGCTGCAGAGGATGAGCAACCAGGGGGTCGTCACCTCCGTCAGGGTGGCGTTGAGGTTGGCGAAGAGGCCGCGATTGCGCGGACGGCGCACCAGCGTGATCCGGCTATCGGCCGCCGTCAGGCGCTGCAGCAGCGCCGCCGTGGGTGAATCCGAGCCGTCATCCGCGATCAGCAGGCGCCAATCGGACACGCTCTGGGCCCGCACGCTGGCGATGGCCTGCTCCACCAGGGCCGCCCGGGCGTAGCCCGGCAACACGACCGTGATCCCCGCGCTCATGGCTCCCCCCCGATGCCGCAACGGGCCAGCAGGGCCAGGAGCTGATCGGGATCCACCGTGAAATCGTCGCTGGCGGGGTCGGGGCGGTCGCCGATCAGATGGCCGTGGCGCATGCCCAGGCAGGAGGCCATGAGGAAGTAGTGGTGAAAGGGGCCTTCGCCGGGCAGGAGCTCCACCAGGATGGCGCCTGGCCGGCAGGCCACCAGGTTGGTGAGGCCCGCGCCGTGGGCGCCCACCACCACCGCCGCCCGGGCGAAGGCCACCAGCTGGTCGCGCACCGCCATCCCCTCCAGATCGAGCCGCTCAAAGCCCAGGGGGGCTAGCCGCGCCAGCAGGGCCTCCTCGTTGAGGCAGCGGCGGGAGCGGGCCCGGCGCCGGGAGATGAGCAGCCGGCGCCGGGGCGGACCGGCCGAGGCGAGCAGGCCCCCCAGACTCTCCCGCCACCACGCCAGCAGGGCGGGGCTCACCACCACGGGGCTGGCGTGCTCCTGCAGGGCGAGCCGCAGGCGGGGAGCGCTCAGGCACGCCCCCTCCACCACCGGCAGCTCGGGGGCCACCAGCGCCAGCAGGGGCCGCAGGAAGGGCGGCTGGGGCCGGCCCGGAATCGCGGTGAGGGCCAGGCGGGTGCGGGGCTCCACCGCCAGGCCGAACCGCCGCTGCAGCATCAGGGGCGCCAGGCCCGGCAGGGTCAGCCAGTGGTGGTAGTTGGGATTGTTGTGGCTGCTGAGCAGCACCAGGGGCTCCGCCAGGGCGCGGGGCGCTGGCGCCGGGCGCCACCAGCCGGGCGGCACCGCCGCCGGAGTCCAGCTGCGGCGCAGCAGTCTGGAGAACACCGACCGGGCGGCGAGGGAGAAGCGATCCGCTTCAGCCGCATTGGCGGGATTGGCCTCGTAGAGCCAGCACGCCCCCACCGCCAGCAGGCCATGGCAGGCGCGGAAGCCCGCCGCCGGCGACGTCACCTCCAGCAGGTGCTGCACGAGCCGGGAGCGGCCGGCGGGGGTGAACGGGGCCGCAGGCGGCTGGAGGGCGATGGAGGCGGCGGGGGGCTGGTAGGTCTCCTCCAGGGTGTGGAGGGCCACGCCGGGAAGCGCCGCCAGACCCTCCACCACGTTCCGCCGGGTCAGGGCAACCTCTCGACAGCGCTGCGGGAAAGAAAACACGGGGAGATCCTGGGCGGGGTCAGGCGGGCGGGGGCGGGGCCGACCGCGACGCCGGCCAGCGTCGGGCGAGGGCGACAAGCAGGCCGAGCTCCAGGGCGGCCTTGGGCAGATCCCAGCCCAGATACCAAATCATGGTGAGCGTGGTGTTGTTGATCCAGCTGCCGATCAGGCTGAGGGCGAGCAGCTGCCAGAGCAGGGCGAGCAGCGGCCAGCGCGGCGCCTGGAGCAGCACCAGCGACTGAAGAACGCCGAGCAGGGCGCCGATGCCCGCCGGAAACAGGGCCGCCCCGAGCCAGCGAAACCGCAACCAGCCATCGGCGAAGAGGCTGAGGGTGCCGTGGGAGATCTCCCCGGGCCGCAGCCGCAGGGAGGCGGAGAGGGCCTCCACCTTGCCCTGGCCATCGAACAGGCTGGGGGCGCCTGGCACCAGGGTGCTGGGCAGCAGGCCGGCGGGCAGGCGCCCAAAGCCGCTCCAACCCTGCTGCGGGAGGCGACGGCGGCGGCAGGCGTCGTAGAGGCGCGCCACGTGATAGCGCTCGGCGGGCGACAGGGTGGCCTCCGGGCGCGAGAGCAGGGTGGCCAGCTCCGGCCGGCGCCGCAGCTCCTCCGCCAGATCCGCCGCGCAGTCGGCGGGGCGGAGCAGGGCGTAGAACTCATGGCTGGTGCCCAGGAGCTGGCGACCGATCTGGAAGGTCTCAAACTGGCGCCGCAGGGCCCCATTGGCCGGATCGCCCTCGCGCCGCACCCGCAACCCCTCCGCCACCACCAGGCCGGCCACAAGCCCCGCCAGGGCCAGCGCTCCCCCCTGCCGCCAGGAGATCCGCCGCCAGAGAAGGGCGCCGACAAACAAATAGAGCGGCACGTTGAACAACTGCCCGCGGCTGCCGGAGGCCAGACCCAGGGCCAGCCAGCTCGCCAGCAGCCCCGCCACCGCCAGCCGCTGCCACGGCCGCCAGCGCGGCCAGACCAGGGGCACCAGCACCAGGCCCACCGGAGCCAACCGCGACAGCAGACTGGTTCCCACCAGCAGCTTCGCCAGCGGCGACGCCTGCAAGGCCTGGCGCTGGGCCTCCGGATCGCGCAGGAAGACCCCCTGGCTGGCCATCCCCACCAACCCCAGCACGGAAAGGATCAGGAGCCCTTCGCACAGCCGTTGCAACACGGGGCCATGGCTGGCGAGAAGGGCTTGCCGATCGGGGAGGGGAGATCCGGCGGACCCCAGCGGCCAGGCCCGGCGCACGGCGGCATATCCCACCGCCAGGCAGGGGAGGCCCAGGGAGAAGAGCAGGCCCATCCCCCGAAGCGCCCCGAGGGTGGAGGACGTCGACAACCCGAACAGGCTGCTGGGATCGAGGCGCCACAGCAGCCAGCCGAGGCCGTAGGTGAGGCCGTACATCGCCACCACCACGGCGCCGAAGGTGGGAACCCTGCGGCGGAGCAGGGACCCGTCCACCCGGGCCACCAGCAGCAGGCTGACCCCCCAGGCCAGCGGCACCAGCAGGGCGTCGAGCGCCATCAGGCCGCCTTGCACACGATCAGCCGCGACATCACCAGGTTCGGCGCCAGCAGCTGGCGGCGGCTCACCTCCACGGGCTTCTCGCAGACCAGGCCGGGCGGAACGGGCCGGCGGAAGTCCTCGGGACCGCGCACCTGAAAGAGCAGGCGGGTGTCAGCGTCGGCGGCCACCCGACCACCAAGCTGGCGAAAGCCGATGAACAGCGGCAGTGTGGGGATGGAATCGGCGACGGTGGGGTTGGTGGGCAGGCGCCCGAGCAGTTGGGCCTGCTGCACCGCCTCCTTGGCCGACACCGCCCAGTAGTCGACCGCAGTGTTGCGGTGGTTGAGGCGATGGCGGGCGATCTCGTTGAAGTAGGCCAACTGGTAGGGATGGAGAAGGAGGTCATCAAGCAACTGCCCCGCCGCCAGCAGGGCCACCACCGCCAGGGCCCAGGCGCGGGATCCCCGCCAGGGCGGTCTGGCCGCGGGAAGCTCCGTCAGCCGCTCGAACCCCATCCCGGCCAGCACCGCCAGGGGCGGCACCAGGAAGAGCAGGTGGCGGTCGGCGTCGTAGAGATTCGAGTTGCGCAGGGCCGCCAGGGAGGGAATCAGCAGGAGCTGCAGCCCCAGCAGGAGGACCGGGTCCTGGCGCGGGCCTGGCAGCCGCCAGGGGCGTCGCGCGAGCTGGCGCGCCCAGGCCACCCCCTGCGCCAGGGGCAGCAGGATCAGCAGCAGGGGCAGCTTGGCCGGCAGCCAGCGGAGCATGTAGCCCGCCGCCGACCAGGAGGGGTCGCGCACGCCCACGCAGCGGCCGGCAAACCACATGCAGCCGCCCCAGCTGTGGACGGCGAAGGTGGCGAAGGCCTCCTGGAGGAAGCGCCAGGGGGGAACGCCCCAGGCGGCGGGCTGGAGCAGCAGGGCACCTGCCAGGGCCAGGGCCGGCAGGGCCACGACAGGCGCCAGCTCCGCAGCCGCCCCCCGCCGCCGCCAGCGCAACAGGGCCAACACCGCCTCGCTGATCAGCACCGGCGCCAGGGCCACGACCTTCTGATTGACCATCAAGGTGGCGCCGAGCAGGGCCACCAGAAAGGGTTGCCCGGAGCCGCGTCCCGGCGCGGGCGACGCCCGTTGGATCAAGCCGAGGGTATAGACGCTGTAGAAGAGGGCGAAAGGCACATCCTTGCTGTTCGTGAAGGAATGGCCCAGCAGGGTGGGGGTGGCGAGCACCAGGGCCCCGGCCAGCCAGGGCCAGCGCAGCGGCATCCTTCGGGCCAGAGCCACCACCACCCGGCTGAGCACCACCATCTCCACGAGCAACACCGCGTGGGAGAGGGTGAAGAAACCGGTGAGCTGGTGCTCCACCGCCGGATGGGTCAGGGCCCGCTCCAGGCTGAAGCGGCCCGTGAGCAGGCCGCGCTGCAGAAACCAGAGCAGCCAGGCCGGCAGCAGGCCCGTGGTGCCGTAGTACTCCAGATTGGAATGGATGGCGTGGTAGTCCGGCCGCGCGCCGCTCAGCACGCCCAGGGCATGGCTGAGTTGATCGCGGATGCCGAGGTAGTCGGTCTCCTCATCCCAGCTGATCTGTCCCCCCAGCAGGGAGGAGATGGCCAGCACCAGATAGCCGCCGAGCACCAGCCTGTAGACGATTCGGTCCCAGCCGGGCTTGGCCATCCGCAAGCGGCCCTTGCAGCGTCAGGAGTGGAACTGTAGGGGTTGAGCCTCGGGCGGCAGGATGGCGACCCGCGCCTTGCCCGCCATGCCACGCCCCGGGACTGACAGGACGCCAGTGGTGCGCCCGCTCGTTTGGGCCGTGCTGCTGACTCTGGTGCTGTCCGCCCTGTTTTTTGACGCCTTTCCCTACGACATCCTGGCGTACCACGGCCCCTTTTCCGCCGTGGCGACCGGCCTGCCCGGGCTGAGCCACTACGGCATGGCCTCCTTCATGCGGCATCGGTTCGAAGGATTTCCGCCGCTGTGGCGCTGGCTCCTGGCGCCGGGGCTGGGCCTGGGTCTGCCGCGGCTGAGGGGCGCCGCCACCCTCGTGGCGCTGCTTGTTTTGGCCTGGACGGCCCGCGTCGTCCTGCGGATCCCCTGGTTCGCGACCCTGGCGGCGACCCTGCTGTTTCCGATCGCTCTCTTCGGCTTCCGCACCCCATACCAGGATTTCTTCGTCGGCGCGCTGACGACCGCCGCCGCCCTGCTGCTTGTCGAGGCCCTGGAACGGTGGGTGACGGTGGGCCAGGGGACTCGGGCGGCCTGGCAGGCCCTGCCGCTCCTGCTGGCGATCTCCCTGACGAAATATCAAGGGCTGTTCCAGGGGGTGCTGCTCCTGGTCCTCACCGGCGCGGCGGTCCTTGGGGTGAGCTGGCGCCGGGGCCTGACGATCCGCGACCTGTGGTCGAGCCCGCTGCCCGTGGTGGGGCTGACCCTGCTCCTCTGCGCCCTGCATCCGCTGCACAACCTGCTGAGCCACCACAACCCCTTCTTTCCGATCGCGGTGGGCCCCTTCCCCGGTCCGGAGCTGAAGGGCGGCAGCGAAGCCCCCGCCTACACGATGGCCCTGGGACCGTTCCGGACCTTTGCCAATCACTGGCTCTCCGCCAGCGAGCTCGATTGGATCGCCCGCGGCGTGGTGCCCAGCTACAACCTCGACCAGGCCCGGGCCCAGACCCAGTACGGCGGGCTGCTCGACCCCCGGGCCCTGACGGGGCTGGTGCGCAGCGGGGGCAGCTTCGGGCCGGCCTATCTGGCCGCCATGGTCGCCTATGGCGTCGCCTTCGGCCAGGCTCTGGCGCACTGGCGCCGGGAAGGTGCCGTGCCGTCGCGGGGTTGGGGCGTGCTGGCGGTGGGACCCTTTCTGCTGCTTGCGCCGGGGTTCCCCCAGAGCCACGAACTGCGCTACTACCTGGCGCTCCTGTTCCTGCCCGCCCTGACGGCTCTGGGCTGGTGGTGGGAGCATGGCTCGAAGCGCTGGATCCAGGCGGGCCTGCTGGGCGTCCTGACGCTGGCGGTGCTGCTGGTGTTCACCCAGCCCCTCCATTCCACCTGGAAGGGGCTGCGGCGGGGCGAGGGCCTGCGCTACGCCGTGCGCTATCCGATCCGGGATCTGCCGTCGGCGGAAGCCTGCCGGCGCCTGGCCAAGCCCGTGGCCGGCTCCGAGGACACGCTGGCGCTGCCCTTGGGGCAGGCCTTCGCCTGTCGCCTGCGGTTGCCGGGGGAGGTGCGCATCATCGAGGCTGGCTGACGGCCGGGCGGCGGTCGGGCTCAGCGGTGAAAGGCGAGGTAACGCAGGTAGCGGGTTTCGTAGCGATTGTTGGTGATTTCCTTGAGCAGCAGGCCCATCCCGAGGCAGGCCAGGGCCAAGAGCATCAGGGAGGAGGCGACGACCAGGGTGGGCAACCGGGGGACGAGCCCGGTGTCGAGATAGTCCACAAAGACGGGAAACACCAGCAGACCTGCCACCAGGCCGCAGAGCACCGCCAGGACTCCATAAAGACGAAGCGGATATTCGCGATGGAGCATGCGCAGGGACAACCAGAGAATCTTGAAGCCATCGCGGAGGGTGTTGAGCTTGCTGCTGCTGCCTCGGCGCGGTCGGATCGCCACCGGCAGGGAGGTGGTGGGCAGCAACATGCGCGCGCAATAGATTTCCAGCTCGGCCTCGATCTCAAACTCCAGGCTGACGCAGGGAAAGGTTTTGACCAAGCGACGGGACAGCACACGCAATCCGCTGAACACATCCTCGCTTTGCACATCAAAAAGCGCCTGAAAAAAGCGCGTGAACAACAGATTGCCCATTTCGTGGCCAGGGCGCTGACGGATCTGCGTCAGCTTCCTCGAACCCACCACCATGTCAAAGCCCTGCTCGCTCACCAGGGCGATCGCCTCGGCCAGAATCTCCGTGCCGTAGGTGTCATCGCCATCGATCATCACGTACACATCCGCCTGCACATCACGAAACAGACGGCGCATGGCATTGCCCTTGCCCAGGCGCGGCTCCAGCATCACCTCCGCGCCGGCGCTGCGGGCCCGGGCCGCCGTGGCGTCCGAGCTGCCGTTGTCGCAGACCACCATCCGCGCCGCCGGAATCTCCTGGAGAACAGCCTCCACCACGCTGCCGATGGATTCCGCCTCGTTGTGGCAGGGGATGAGAACGGCAACCTCCAACAGCTGCTCGCACGGCAACAGCCCGCAGACTCTAAGCGTCCACTCTCAGCCGAGGGCCCGCCCATGGGCGCCCCCCGCCGGCAGGCCATGGCGACCAGCGGCACCCCCCCGAGGCCCCCTTTGCCCGCACATCCCCTAAGATCAGCCGTTAACGCCGATCCTGAATGAAGATCCTCGGCATATCTGCCTATTATCATGATAGCGCAGCGGCATTGATTGACGGCGGACAAGTCATGGCGGCCGCCCAGGAAGAGCGGTTCACGCGCAAAAAACATGACGCCCGCTTCCCTCTTGCGGCAGCGCGCTATTGCCTGGAAAGCCAGGATTTGACCCTGGAAGATCTGGAGGCAGTTGTTTATTACGAAAAACCACTGCTCACCTTCGAAAGGCTGCTGGAAACCTATTTGGCTGCCGCGCCGCGCGGCGGGCGATCCTTTGTCGCAGCGATGCAGGTGTGGCTGAAGGAAAAGCTCTTCCTCAAAACGGAAATCCGCAAGGCGCTGCGCCAGCTCGCCAAGGGGATGGCCGCCTCGGGCCCTGCCGCCGTTCCAGAGAGCAACCCCGCCTCGCTTCCCACCCTCCTTTTCTCGGAGCACCATCGGTCGCACGCGGGGGCCGCCTTCTATCCGAGCCCCTTCGAGAAGGCCGCTGTGCTGTGCATGGACGGGGTCGGGGAATGGGCCACCACCTCTGCCTGGAGCGGAGAGGCAAACACCCTCCAGCCCCTGTGGGAGATCAACTTTCCCCATTCCCTCGGCCTGCTCTACTCCGCCTTCACCACCTATTGCGGCTTCAAGGTGAATTCAGGCGAATACAAGCTGATGGGCCTCGCGCCCTATGGCCAGCCCACCTACGCCGACACCATTCGCCAACACCTGATTGACATCAAGCCGGATGGCACCTTCCGCCTGGATCTGAGCTATTTCAAATTTCATCGCGGCTTCCGCATGACCAGCCGCCGCTTCCATGCCCTCTTCGGCCAACCCCCGCGCCAGCCCGAATCCCAACTGACCGCCTTCCACATGGATCTGGCCGCCTCCATTCAGGTGGTCACCGAGGAGATCGTGTTGCGGCTGGCGCGCACCCTGCGGCGGGAAACCGGGGCGGAGAATCTCTGCCTCGCCGGCGGGGTGGCGCTCAACTGCGTGGCCAACGGCAAGCTGCTGCGGGAGGGAATCTTCGAGCGGATCTGGATCCAACCGGCCTCGGGTGACGCGGGCTCCGCCCTGGGGGCCGCCCTGGTGGCCTGGCATGAGCACTACGGCCAGCCGCGCACCCCGCAGCCGCACGACGCCATGCGCGGCACCTATCTGGGTCCCCGGTTTTCCAACGCCGCAGTGCAGACCTATCTCCAGCAGGTGAAGGCGCCGTTTCACGACCTGGAGGATGGCCCCCTGTTCGAGCGGTTGGCGGAGCTCCTCGACGAGGGGAAGGTGATCGGCTGGTTCAACGGTCCGATGGAGTTCGGTCCCCGTGCCCTGGGCGCCCGCTCGATTCTCGGCGATCCACGCAACACCGAGATGCAGAGTGTGATGAATCTGAAGATCAAATACCGGGAGAGTTTCCGTCCCTTTGCCCCCGCCGTACTCGAAGAGGAGGTGGGGCAGCAGTTTGAGCTGGCGGCCAGCAGTCCCTACATGCTCCTCGTGGCGCCCGTGCGGGACGACCTGCGGTTGCCGGAGAGCGAAGAGGATCAGCGGCTGTTCGGCATTGAAAAACTCAAACGGCCCCGCTCCTCCCTGCCGGCCGTCACCCATGTGGATTACTCCGCCCGCGTGCAGACCGTGAGTTCGCGCACCAATCCGCGTTTTCACGCTCTCCTCCAGGCCTTTCGTCGCCGCACGGGATGCCCCACCCTGGTGAACACCTCGTTCAATGTCCGCGGGGAGCCCATCGTGTGCACACCAGAAGATGCCTATCGCTGCTTCATGCGCACGGAAATGGATGTGCTGGTGCTGGAGAATCAACTCCTGCTCAAGCAGGAGCAACCGCCCCGCGACGACCACACGGACTGGATGCGGACCTTCGAACTCGACTGACCTTCTCTCGCCCCCCTTTCCAGGCCATGGCCCCCGACGCTCCCTCCACCCCAAGCCGCCGCCAATTGCGAGACTTCGGCCTCCTGATCGGCGTGGTCTTCCCGGTCCTCCTGGGTTGGCTCCTCCCCGCCCTGCACGGCCATCCCTTCCGGCAGTGGACGCTCTGGATCGGCGGACCCGCCCTGGTGCTGGGCCTGGCCTGGCCCAGCGCCCTGGCCTGGCCCTACCGGGGCTGGATGGCGCTGGGCCATGCCCTCGGCTGGATCAACAGCCATCTGATCCTCGGCCTGGTCTACGTTCTGGTGCTCCAGCCGATCGCGATGGTGATGCGGGCGTTCGGTCATGATCCTCTGCGGCGACGGCGCAGCGCCGCCGCGAGCTACCGGGAGCCACCGGGCAGTTCCCACTTGGACATGCGCAAGATCTTCTGAACGCCCCCACTGTCGCCCCTCCCCATGGAACCCCTGCTTGATCTGGCCAAGGACATCTGGGACTTTCTCAAGGTGCGCAAGAAGTTCTGGCTGGCGCCGCTGATCCTCACGATCGTGCTGATGGGAGCGCTGCTGGTGCTCACCCATGGCACCGTGGTCGCCCCCTTCATCTATTCCATCTTCTGATCGGCCCGCTGCGGCGGGGCGTCAGTAGCGCACCTGCCAGGGCCAACGATCCGGAACGCAGAGGAAAGCGTCATCCTGTCCGCAGGCCAGGGCGCCCGAGGGCAGGATGCGGATGAACAGCCAGGCGTGAAGGGTCACCAGCAGGGCGGGCCAGAGCCAGGGCAGGCTGCGGTATCGCGTCAGCCAGGCCAGGAAGAGGATCAGGAGAAAGAAGCCCACCCCATCGCTCAGACGAAAGGCGACCGCAGCCAGCCATTCCCGCGCCACCGCCTGCTGCATCAGCCCGTAGAGCAGCGCAAAGAGCAGCAGCAGGCGACTCAGCGGACACCGCAACAGCTGCATCGGCCCCAGCCGGCGCTGAAAGCAGGCCCCCACCACGCCAACGGCCATGGCCGCCTGCAGGTGGCGCACCTCCGGCAGGAGGGCGTAACCGCTGAAAAAATGCCCGTGGGAGGCATAGATCGCCAACTTCTGCACCCCGACCGGAAACACCACCACCAGCACCAGCGCCACAGGGGGCGCCAGAAGCCAAAGCCAGCGCCGTCGCGGGGAGGCCAGCACACGGGAGACGCCGGACCCCACCAGCAGGGGCGAGAGGGCCAGGGCCAGGGTGAAGGGAAAGGTGGTGTGGCTCAGGGCCGCGCCCGCGGCGCTGAGCGCCACAAGGGGCTTGCGCACCGGTTGCAGGCCCGCCAGCCGCAGAAACAGCGGCAGCAGCAGCAGGGTGGAAAGGGCCTGGCGGGTGATGCCGTTCTGCAGAAAACTGCGCAGCAGGGGGCTGCAGAGCAGGAACAGGGCCCACCACCCCCCCCAGGCCGCCACGCGCCAGAGGTGCGCCAGGCGCAGCAGGGTGGCCCCGTAGGCGCAGGCCACCAGGCCATGGACGAGGGCCATGCGGTAGGGCAAGGCCGCCACCAACGGACCGATGAGCCACCACAACGGTTCCCCGATGGTTCCCCCCGCCCGATCCACGGCAAACAGATGGCTGAGCTTGGTGGTGTCGCTGGTGCCCCAGGTGGCGAGCGTGAAGACCACCAGGAGGAGGAGGAGGAAGAGGGCGGCCCCGGCCCGCCACAGACGCCACCAGGAGCGACGGGCGCTCAGATCCAGGCCGGCGGCCAGCGCCACCTGCGCGACGGCGAGAGCGGTGAGCAGGCCGGGAGCGGCGGTGACCTGATCCACCCGGTAAGGGGAAGCGGTGGGGAAGGCTGCGGCGAGCACCGGCAGGGACGACACGTCAACGCTCAGCACGCGAACCCGGGCGACAGGGGCTGCTCAAGCTAAAACCAGGCGCTGCGGGCCCCGGCGGCAGCGGTTTCCCCGTGGCGATGGCTGCGATGATTCCCGTCCTTTCCCTCGGCCTTTGTCATCCCTCACCCGCTGTTTGATGGAGGAAGCCGCCGCCATCGCCGCCGCCGCCACGCGGCTGGACAGCGCGCAGGTGGAGCGGGCCCTGAGCCTTCTGGAGGGCTGCGCGGAGCGGCGGGCCAAACTGGTGATCACGGGGGTGGGCAAGAGCGGCATCGTGGCCCGCAAGATCGCGGCCACCTTCGCCTCCATCGGCCTGATGGCCATTTATCTCAGCCCCCTGGATGCCCTGCACGGCGACCTGGGCGTGGTGGCTCCGGATGATGTCGCCCTGCTGCTGTCGAACAGCGGCGAAACCCAGGAACTGCTGGAGATCCTGCCCCACCTGCGACGCCGCGGCACGCCGATGATCGCCCTGGTGGGCCGGGTGGAGTCCAGCCTGGGGCGGGGATGCGCGGTGGTGCTCGACGGGTCGGTGGATCGGGAGGTGTGCCCCCTCAACCTGGCGCCCACCGCCATCACGGCGGTGGCCATGGCCATCGGCGATGCCCTCGCGGCTGTGTGGATGGAGCGGCGGGGAATCTCACCCCAGGATTTCGCCCTCAACCATCCGGCGGGCTCCCTCGGCAAGCAGCTCACGCTCACCGCCGCCGATCTGATGGTGCCCGTCACCCGGTTGGCGCCGCTCGCCGCCACCACCCCCCTGCCGGATGTGATCGGCCACCTCACGGCCGATGGGGTCGGCGCCTGCTGGGTGGCCCGGGAGGACGACCACCAGCGGCTCTGGGGGCTGATCACCGACGGCGACCTGCGCCGCGCCCTCCAGAGCCATCCCCCCCTCGACTGGCACCGCCTCACGGCCGGCGACCTGATGACCGCCGATCCGATCACGATCGCCGGCGACCTCCTCGCCATCGAGGCTCTGGAAACGATGGAACGCAACCGGCGCAAGGCCATCGGCGTGCTGCCCGGGGTGGCCGAGGGAGCCCGCATGGAGGGGCTGCTGCGGCTCCACGATCTGGTGCGGGCGGGTCTGGCCTGAATCGAGGGCGGGGTCCGGGGCGCGGCTCAGGCTGGGGAGTCGTCCAGCCGGGCGGCCATGGCGCGGGCCTGCTCCAGCTGGGCCGCCGTGTCGACCGAGAGGAAATCACCGCTCACCGCAAAGGTGCCGATGCCGATGCCCGCCTCCAGCAACCGCAGTTGCTCCAGCTTCTCGATGTGCTCCAGGGGCGAGGGCGGCAGGGCCGACCAGCGCGCCAGCACATCCCCCCGATAGCCGTAGAGCCCCACATGGCCCCAGAAGGGCGCATGGGCGTGCCAGTCGTCGGGGGCGACACCGCGCACATGGGGCAGGGCGGAGCGGGAGAAGTAGAGGGCCCGGCCGTCGGCGCTCACGAGGGTCTTCACGACGTTGGGATTGTGGAGGGCCTCCGCCCCCAGGCGATAGATGGGGGTGAGCACCTCCGGGGTGGGCTGGCGGGCCTCGAATTCGGCGGCCATGGCGTCGATCACCGCCGGATCGATGAAGGGCTGGTCGCCCTGCACGTTCAGGATCACCGTCTCGCTGGCCCCCTCCCCGGCCAGGGCCAGGAGCGGCTCCAACGCCTCCGCCAGCCGTTCGCTGCCCGAGGCGCAGGCCGACGAGGTGAGCCGCGCCGGAAAGCCCCAACCCTCGGCCGCCTCGATCAAGGCGGGGCTATCGGTGCAGAGCACCACGGCGGCGGGCCGGCGGGCCAGGGCGCAGCGCTCCAGCACCCGCCGCAGCATGGGTCGCCCGCCGATGTCGGCCATCACCTTGCCCGGCAGCCGGGCGGAATCCAGCCGGGCGGGCACCGCCACCACAAAGCGCATGGAACACCCCCGTTCAGAGGGCGGAGCCTATCGCCGCCGCCGGTCGCGCCAGCGGGCATGCTGGCCCCAGGGCTCGGGGCAGATCCATCGGTGACGCGCGTTCCATCCCCCGCCAGCCCCCCTCCCCTCAACCCGGACACGGAGGGGGTGGTGGTGATCACGGTGGCGCACCACAGCGGTGGCGTGCTCCCGGCCCTGGCGGCGGACTTGGCCCGCCAGGTCCCTCCCCCCGCCCTCTGGCTGGTGGTCGACAACAGTCCCCGCTCCACCCCCGTGGAGGCCCACACCCTTGGAGCGGCCCTGCCCCTTCAGGTGCTGCGGGGAGAGGAGGGGGAGGGCTTCGGCGCGGGCTGCAACCGGGCCCTGGCCTGGCTGGAGGGTCAGGGGTGGCCGGGGTGGGCGTGGCTCCTCAACCCGGACACGGCCCTGCCCGGGGGGGAGGAGCTGGGCCGCCTGGGGGAGGCCCTCGCCGGGGTGGATCCCCGCAGCCTGGTGGGCACCGCCGTGGAGGACGGCCAGGGGGGGCTGGAGGCCAGCGGCGGCTGGTTCACGCCGGGGCTGCGGTTCCGTTCCCGCCGCCTGGACAGCCGCCAGCCGGGAATCCCCGGCGCCGGCCCCGCGGAACCGCTGCGCCTCGACTGGTTGAGCGGCTGCAGCCTGGCCTTGCGGCCCCGGGCCCACACCCCGGCAGCCCGTTTTGATCCCGCCTTCCCCCTCTACTACGAAGACATGGATCTCTGCCTGCGGCTCGGCCGCCAGGGGGCCCCGGTGCTCTGGCTGCCGGAGCCGCGCGTCATCCATCGCCGCGGCCAGGGCAGCGGCAGCCCCTCCCCCCGCCGCTGGCGGCTCTCGACGGTGAGCTACCTCCGATTTCTGCGCCGGCACTGTCCCGCCCGGGTGGTGTGGCTGCGGAGCGCCCGGCTGCTGGCGGTGACCGCCGCCCGCCTGCCCCTCCAGCCCCGCCGCAGCGGGGCCGTGCTGGCGGGAGCGCTGGAGGCCTGGGGGTTGGCCCCCCGCCAGGGCGGGAGCCCGGAGCCATGAGCACCCCCTGGGCCCTGTTCAACGGCAGCTACCTGAGCCACAAGCCCACGGGCATCGGCGTCGTGGCCCGCGACCTGGTGGCGGCCCTGGATCCGGAACGGGTGACCCTGCTGGATCCCCTCGGCGGCGATCGGCCCGGCAGTCTGCCGATCCCGCCCAACCTCTCGCCGGAGCATGGCCGGCGGGGCCACCTGGCGCGGCTGCTCTGGACCCAGAACCAACTGCCCCGGCTGCTGAGGGCCACGGGCGCGCCGCTGCTCCTCTCCCCCCTGCCGGAAGCGCCCCTGCTGCGGGGGGTGCGCTCGGTGGTGCTCGCCCATGATCTGCTCCCCCTGCGCCATCCCCAGCCGGGCCCCCTCTTGGCCTACCACCTGGCCTATGTGCCCCTGGTGCTGCACCGGGCCGCGCGGGTGCTGTGCAATTCCGAGGCCACGGCCCGGGAGGTGCACGAGCGGTTGGGAGTGCCGTCGCGGCGGCTCGTGCCCCTTCGGCTGGGGTTTGATCCGGGGCGCCTGCGCCCTTTGGGATGGCGGCGGGAGCCGTTCTTC
This sequence comes from Cyanobacteriota bacterium, assembly GCA_046340375.1. Lineage (GTDB taxonomy): Bacteria > Cyanobacteriota > Cyanobacteriia > PCC-6307 > Cyanobiaceae > Cyanobium. The sequence goes on from JBKDSZ010000229.1 coordinate 23,687, forward strand.
CTCGTGCTGGGCCGCCATGATCCGCACAAGAACCTGGCCCGTGTGCTCCAGGCCTTCGCCGCCCTGAACGATCCGGGCGGGGAGACGCGCCTGCTGCTCGTCGGCCCCCCGGACGGGCGCGCCACCCCCCGCCTCCAGACCCTTGCCAAGGAGATGGGCATCGCCTCCCGCTGCGTCTGGATCCCCTGGGTGAGCGACGCGGAGCGGCTGGAGCTGCTCAATCGCTGCCGGGCCCTGCTGCTGGTGAGCCTCTGGGAGGGCTTCGGGCTGCCGGCACTGGAGGCCATGGCCTGCGGCGCGCCGGTGATCGCCGCCCGGGCCGGCGCCCTGCCGGAAGTGGTGGGCGAGGCGGCCCTGCTGGTGGATCCCCGCAACCCGGCGGCGATCGCCGCGGCCATGGAGCGTCTGGACCGGGAGCCGGGCCTGGCGGGGGCCCTGGGCTTGGCGGGGGAGCAGCGGGCCCGCGCCTTCCGCTGGGATCAGGCCGCCGGGGAGGTGTTGGCCGTGCTGCGGGAGCTGCTCTGAGGGGCCAGCGGGCCTCAGGCGTCCGCCGCAGCCAGCTCGACCAGGGGATCCCGAGCGGCCTCCCGGGCCACCTGCGCGCGGAGATGCGCATCGGCCGTGGGGGGCAGGGCCAGCACCAGGCGGGTGTCCGGGGGCCGCAGCCGCAGGGCCGCGAGCAGCATCAAGCTCTCGCCCACCACCACCGTGCCGTGCCAGTGCGGCAGCAAGGCTTCCGGCGCCCCCGGCCGGCAGCGGTCGGCGGCGCCAAGGGGCAGGCGCCAGGAGCGCTTGGCGACCACCGGATGGGGCACCAGACACCAGGGGTGCGGGAAGGAAGCGGCCTTCGCCTCCAGCCGGTCGACTCCGGGAGAGTCGATGATCACGGTGCCGCGCCGGTCGACGCCAGCGGCGGCGCGGGGAGCGGGGCGGCGGTAGAGGGGGCCCAG
>JBKDSZ010000230.1:0-4857 GCA_046340375.1 Cyanobacteriota bacterium
TGCGGCCAGGTAGGCGAGAGGAGACGATGCCGATGCAGTAGGCATACAGCAACAACAACGTCAACCGCTGCGCGGAAGGCTGCGCCTACATCCGAGGGTCAAACCCCTTCTCACCACGTGGGTCCTTGGCCAGCGCCGGAGTCATGATCGCCGAGAAGTCCAACTCACTCGGCAGATCCAGCAGAAAAAACACCAGGTGATCGCTCGGCAGCCACTCGATTGGCGAGGGCGGCATCAAATGGGTTTGCCCTGGCTGCCAAGGGCGGAAGGTTTTGGGTTTGATCATGCCCTATTTTATCGCCCAGATCACTTGCTGTCACTGGCTTCTGGGGGAATTTTGGGGCGATTGTTCAGGGGGTAGGGGGTGGGCTATGCGCGACAGGCTCCTAGAAGCATTTCAATGACTTCTTGAAGGTTGGACTGAAGTTCGTCCAAAGTTTCGCCTTGACTGTGGGCTGCCGGGAATCCAGGAACATACCCAATAAGAAGACCAGTGCTGGGGCACCTCTCCACGACTGCTGAATAGGTTCTCATGGTCTTATCCCGTGGTGCATGCACCATTCTGCCGCACACCAAGCGGCTTTGGTGACTGAGGCTTTTTCTTGAACATCATTGAGAGCTTCTACTGATAAAAATCCATCCAATTCCATGGATAGAGGAAGTCTGGTAGATGGTTGCTGTCAATCCAACACCGCCATGCACCTGAGCCGCTTCCGAAAGGCAATCTTCTTCGCTCAGCACAGCTTGCGGCCAGGTGATGGCGAGCTTGCCCAGACAAGGTTGTGGATGACTTCTTGATTTAGCATAAGAAAAAAATGGCGTTGGGCTCCTGCTTACATCCACAACAAAACATGGTCATGACTTGGATTAGTCTCTGAATCTTAAGATCGTGGCTAGCATCAATACAGCGGTTTGATGAACGCAATATTGCGTTGCATACCGCCTAACAAAGAGTAAGGCAAGATCAGAATAACGGGCATTCAAAAAAAACTTTTCCTTGACAAATTCTCTTTGACATGGCATTGAGATTGATTACTGTGCTGTGCAATTCCTGACAAGTACATTCCGGGCTGCAGGTGCCCCAGCTGCTGCACGCACTCCAACGCCTCTAAACTGGATTTGGCAATCGGCTCAGGGGCATGATGGTGGCGCTCCCCAGGACTTCAGCCCCCCAGGCGCTCCAGGACCCTGCCGCTCTCACCCTTCCCTGGGATCTGCGGCTCACGCCCGAGCAATTCGCCCGGGTGTGTGCGGCCAACCCCGATGCCGTGCTCGAGCTGGCCAGCGATGGCCGGCTGATCCCCATGACGCCCACCGGCGGTGACACCGGCGCCCGCAACAACGCCCTGCTATTTCAACTCAACCTGGCACTGCAGGGCCTCGCGCAGCCTTTCCAGGTGTTCGACAGCTCCACAGGATTTCAGCTGGCCGATGGCTCCGTGCTGAGCCCCGACGCCTCTCTGGTGCGTCTGGACCGCTGGCAGGCCCTCAGCCCAGAGCAGCGCTGCGGTTTCCCGCCCCTCTGCCCCGATCTGGTGGTGGAGCTGGCCAGCGGCAGTGATGCCGGCCCCCGAGGCCTCTTGGCCCTGCGCCAAAAGATGGGCCTCTATCAGCGCCATGGCGCCCAGCTCGGCTGGCTGATCCTCCCGCATGCCAGCCAGGTGGAGGTCTGGAGGGGTGGCGGCAGCACGCCAGAACTCCTCTCGCGGCCATCCCGTCTGGATGGCTCGACCCTCTGCCCCGATCTGGCATTGAACCTCGAACCCCTCTGGGCGCTATGAACCCGCCTCCACCCCTCACAAGCCGATGACGCTCAGGCGTCATCCCGCCAGCTGCGCCGCCGAACGCGATGGCAGGATCTGCCTCATTGATCCCGACAACGCTGAATCCCTCAACCGCAAAGCCATCGGCTCGGCGGTGTGGACCCTGCTTGAGGCTCCGATGGACCGCGTGCAGCAGCTACTGATCCGGATGTGGCGTCGCTGGCTGGAGGACCGCCGTCGCACGGGCGCCCTCAACCCGACCGTTCAGCCGTTGATGCTGGCCATCCCCCAGCTGTCGTAGCGATCCCCGGCGACACGCGCCGCCAGCCCATCCAGGGCGCTGCACTCCGCTTGGGTCAAGTGCACCGCGCAGGCGCCCAGGTTGTCCTTCAGGTGGTGCAGCTTTGTCGTCCCGGCCAGGGCCAGGATGGTTTCACTCCGCTGGAGCACCCAGGCCAGCGCGATCTGGGCGGGTGTGCAGCCCTTCGCGGCGGCCATCGCTTGAACCTCGTTGGCCAGGGCCAGGTTGGCAGCGAACCGCTCACCTTGAAACCGCGGCGTTGTGGAGCGCCAGTCTCCCTCGCCCAGCGGCTCGCCCTGGAAGCGCCCGCTGAGCAGGCCCCGGCCCAGCGGGGAGTAGGCCACCAGGGAGGCGCCCACCTCCAGGCAGGCGGGGAGCACCTCCGCCTCGATGTCGCGACTGAAGAGCGAATACTCCGATTGCACGGCCGCGATCGGGTGCACCTTGGCCGCGCGGCGGATCGTCTCGCCCGAGGCCTCTGACAATCCGATGGCGCCCACCTTGCCCTCGGCCACCAGCTCGGCCATGGCGCCCACCGTGTCCTCAATCGGTGTGGCTGGATCGACGCGGTGCACGTAATAGAGGTCCACATGGTCGGTGCGGAGGCGCCGCAGGGAACCTTCGATGGCCCGTCGGCAGTTCCGCCGCGACCCATCCACTCCCAGGAAGGCACCCGTTTCCCCATCCCGCAGCGGACCAAACTTGGTGGCGACAAAAACCCGCTCGCGGCGATCGGCGAAGGCGGTGCCGAGCAGCGTCTCGTTGGTGCTGCCAATGCCGTACATCTCCGCCGTGTCGAAGTGCACGACGCCCATCTCCAGCGCTTCGTGCAGCAGCTGGATCGCGGCGCTCTCCTCCAGCGGCGGCCCGTAAAAGTCAGATAGCCCCATGCAGCCCAGGCCGATGACGGGAAGCTGCGATTGCGTGTGGCCAAGGGTGCGCTTTTGCATCGCTTTTCTCACCAAACGAACGGTATTTTTGACCAGTTTACAGCCCTTGCCCTTGCCCTTGCCTCTGCCTCTGCCTCTTCATCTGCATCTGTCGCTCTCGCTCTCGCTCTCGTTGTCGCTGTCTTGAGCCGACGACTTTTTCTCCATGGGGCAGAAGTGGGGATTGGAATGCGGAGAACAGGCTTGGCCGAATGCGAGGACTGCACCGCCATCGCCATCGCCATCGCCATCGCTTCAAGGGTCAGCCGGCTGATGTGGGCTGGGGCGGCACCTCACCAGCCGTCAACCCCCGGTCCCCGCCCCCACCCCCCTGCGCCAAGCTTCCGGATGCCCAGGCCAGGGGAGCACCGTTGCAGGGCCTCCACCCCCAAGACACCCCCGCGTCCCCGCCGCTGGCGCCCCCCCCGGAGGCAGCCGGCAACCCGGAGCCGCCCCTCCGGGATCCCGGCTGCGACCACCGCCAGGTGGGCCTCGCCCTGGCGGGCATGGCCGGCGCCCTGGCCCTGTGGGCCCTGCTCTGGCCTGTGCCCACCGAGGTGATCGGCCAGGGGGTGTTGCTCTATCCCGGCACCGCGGGCCTGCTCAATGCCCGCAGCGCCGGGCAGGTGAAACAGCTGCGGGTGGCGGTGGGCGATCCGGTGCGGCGCGGCCAGGTGCTGCTGGTGCTGCACCTGCCCGTGCTGGAGCGCCAGTTGCAGCAGCAACTGGGCAACCTGGCCCTGCTGGAGCGCCAAAACCAGGAGCTGGACGCTCGGGACACCAGTCGGCTGGCCACCGCCCGCGAGCGGCGCGACACCGCCCTGGCCAAGCTGGCCGGCGATCGGCGCCGCTACAGCCAGCTCCAGGCCACCTACGCCGCCAAGCTGCAGCGCCTCAATTGGCTCGCCCGGCGGGAGGTGGTGGCGCCCCTGGCGGCGGAGGTGGTGGCGGCCGAGCAGGGCCTCACCAACGCGGGCGTTGCCCTCGATGCCGTGCTGATCAGCGAAAAGGACGCCCTCAACGACTACCAAACCGTGAAGCTGGCCCTCCAGACCGAGGCCCTGCAGCGCCGCTTCCGCATCGCCGACCTGCGCCGCGAGCTCCAGGTAACCCGCGCCCGGCTGGCCTACGACGGCAACGTGGTGAGCGAGCGGGATGGGGTGGTGCTCGACCTGCTGGTGATCCCCGGCCAGACCGTCGCCCTCGGCCAGCGGCTGGGCACCATCGGCCGGCCCGAGCAGACGGTCGCCGGGGCGCCCTCCCTCCAGGCCGTGGCCTACTTCGCCCCGGCCGATGCCCGCCGCCTCCCCGTCGGCCTGCCGGTGGAGGTGGTGCCCCAGTGGAACCAGCGGGGCCGCTTCGGTGGCATCGCCGGCACCGTGACGCGGGTGTCCACCCTGCCGGCCACCCCCGACGACATCGCCACCACCACCGGCAACCCCCAGCTCGCCGAGGCCCTCACCAAGGAGGGTCCGGTGCTGCGCAGCGACATCACCCTGCTGCGGGATCGCCGCAGCCGCGATGGCTTCCAGTGGACCCTCTCCAGCGGCAGCGCCGTCTTCCCCGTGCGCGAGGGCCTCACCGTCACCACCCACGCCTATGTGGAATGGCGCCGCCCGATCAGCTACCTCCTGCCCGGCCTGCGCTCCCTCACCGGCGGCTTCCGCCCGGCCCATCCCCGGCCCCTGCCCCCGCCATGAGGGTCCCCCGCCCCCACCTCGCCAATCCCCTGCTGCGGCGCGAGCTCCCCTGGCTGGCTGGCGAGGCGGCCCTGCTGATCGTGCTCTGCAACGCCAATCCGCCGGAACTGTGGTTTTGGCTGGTGGTGCTGCTCGTGCTGCTCGGCTACCGGATCGAGCGCTGG
>JBKDSZ010000231.1:0-23671 GCA_046340375.1 Cyanobacteriota bacterium
CCAGCAGATCCCCCAACCCCGCCAGGCCGTAAAGGGTGCTGGGCTGGCCGCCGAGGGCCTTGAGCACCAGGCCGGTTTCCGCCAACCCCCGGCAGAGGAGGGAGGCCTTGGCGTTGGCTCCGAGGCCAAGGCCATCGCTGATGCCTGCGGCAATGGCCATCACGTTTTTCAGGGCTGCGGCGATCTCCGTGCCCAGCGGGTCGGCATTGGTGTAGAGCCGCAGGTGCGGGGTGCCCAACTCCCGTTGAAGCCGCTGGGCCAGCTCCTGGTCGCGGGCGGCGATCACGCTGGCCGCCGGCAGGCCCCGGGCCAGCTCCGACGCCAGATTGGGCCCGCTCAGGGCGGCCAGCGGCACGGCGGGCAACGTGCGGCTCCAGAGGGCGGTGGCGCCGCAGAGCTCCTCGGGATCCAGTCCCTTGCTGCAGCTCAACAGCGGCACGCCAACGGGCCAGTGGGCCGCGAGCGGCGGGGCGAGGCGGGGGATGGCCGCCATGGCCACCGCTGACACCACCAACTCCGCGCCGGCCAGAACATCGCCCGGATCGCCGCCCCAGCGGCGACTCCAGGTGGTCAGTTGATGGCCCTTGGCCTGCCAGAGGTCAGCGAGGGTGCTGCCCCACGCTCCCATGCCCAACAACGTGATCCGCAGCGTGCCGTTCCCCGAAGGCGAGCTGCTGCCATCATGCGTCAAGCCTCCCCTTCGCCTGTGTCGGCCCCCGCCGCTGACCCGCCTCGCCCCTGGAGCCAGTGGCAGGGCCACGCACTGGTGGTGGGCCCGGGGGGCATCGGCCAGGCCCTGCTCCAGGCCCTGCCGGAGCGGGCTCCGCACCTGCGCCTCTGGTCCGCCGGTCGCCGGCGGGGAGAGCTGCGGGTGGATCTGGCGGATCCTCAAAGCCTGGAGGCCTTCGGGCGGGAGGTGGTGCGCGAGCTGACGCCGCTCCGGCTGGTGATCTGCGCTGCGGGGGTGCTGCACGGGGACGGGCTGCAACCGGAGAAACGCCTCTCGCACGTGCGGGTGGAGGCGCTTCGGCGCAGTTTCGAGGTCAATGCCTGGGGGCCCCTGCTGCTTGCCCAGGCGGTGGAGGGCGCCCTGCCGCGGGACGAACCCTCCCATCTGGCCAGCCTCTCCGCTCGGGTCGGAAGCATCGGCGACAACCGGCTGGGGGGCTGGTACGCCTACCGAGCCGCGAAAGCGGCCCAGAATCAGCTCCTGCGCACCCTGGCCCTGGAGTGGCGTCGTCGCCTGCCTCAGGCCTGCGTGACCCTGCTCCACCCCGGCACAACGGTCACCGCTCTCTCCGCGCCGTTTCGCTCCGCCGTGCCCGCCTCCGGTCTGTTCACACCGCAGCGGGCCGCCTCCCATCTGCTGGACGTGTTGGAGGGGCAGACGCCGGAAACCTCCGGGGCCTTTCTCGCCTGGGACGGTCAGCCCATTCCCTGGTAGGCGACCGGGGCGATGCCCTCAGACCCCATGGGCCTGCAACAGCTCCAGGGGAATGACCTCCAGCGTGGAGATCTCGCAGGCTTCCAGCCGGACGGGCGGGGCCATGCCGTCGTCATGGGCCTGCAGCCAGCGGGCCGCGCACACGCACCAGTGGTCGCCAGGCTTGAGCCCGGGAAACCCGTAGGCAGGGGCGGGAGTGGTCAGGTCGTTGCCCTGGGCCAGGCTGTAAGCCAGAAACCCCTCGCTGACGACACAGCAGACCGTGTGGCGTCCACGGTCGGCCGCGTTGGTGCGACAGGACCCATCGCGAAACCAGCCTGTCATCGGCTCGCAGCCACAGACGACCAGGGGCTCGCCCAGGACATTGCTGGCGGAATCCGAGGGTGCGCTCGAAGGTGCTGTCACGGGTGTGTGGCAGGGACGTCGTGGAAAGTCTGATGGAGGAAACGCACAAAATCCATCCAGGTGGTTGACGAGTCGCGGGGGGTAGGCGTTAAAGGTCGTCTAGCACCACCCCCTTCATGAGCTGGGATTTCACCGAAGACGCCGCCTTCCTCGCCCTCTGCGACGCCTTCAAGGAAAGCGGTGAGTCCTCGGCGGTCGAATTTCTCGCCCATGGCGAGGGCGCCTTCCATTTTCAGGAGCTCATCCAGAACGCTGCTGGCGAGGGCATCGATCTGAGCGATTCGGACGACATGGATGACTTCCAGCAGGAAGTCATTGAGACCTTGGAAGATCTCTGCACCTGAGGCTGAACAGGCCGCTCAGGCTGTCGGGTTCCCTGGGGGCGGGCGAAGTCTCCGCTTCGTTTGTCTCCCGTGCCTGAGGAACGTCCAGTCCTGCCCAAGGGCGGCCGTGACCGCCAAGCCGCCCCGGTGTGCTCCTGTCGCGGTTTCGCCTTTCAAGACCCGTAGAAGAAGGCGATCTCCTTCGCTTTCAACCCTTCCCAGCCCGCAGCCTTCAGGCGGGCATCCAGATCCGCTTGGCTGTAGTGCTTGGCTCCGCTGCGGACGATGCGGTTGCGCATGGATTTGGTGACACCGCTGCGGGGCCGAGCGTTCTCCTTGGCCATCACCTCTCGATACAACGCAAGCATGGGGTCCGGGAGCGCCGATCCATCGAGATCGACGCCTGCCGCTATCGCTTGATCAATGGCATCGGGACCGGAGAGAGCCATGGGAGAACAGGGAAAGGCTACTCAGCCTGACACGGCGCTCAGGCGCTGAAATAGCGGGCCTTGCTGTGCAGGGCCACCAGAGCCGTGGTGCTCTGTTCCGGTTCGAGCTGATCGCTTTCATCCATCGACAGGCCGATGCGATCGGCGCCAAGCCAGAGGAGTTGTTGGCGGGAATCGGCCACATTGGGGCAGGCCGGATAGCCGAAGGAATACCGACTGCCGCGATAGCGTTGCGCCAGAATGTCGCGCAGGACTTTCGGTTCGTTTGCAGCGAAACCCAGCTCGGCGCGAATGCGTGCATGGGTCCACTCGGCGAGAGCCTCAGCCATCTGGACGGCCAAGCCATGAAAATAAAGATAATCGCTGTACTGATCCCCTCGGAAGAGGGTCTGGGCAAAGTGGGTGGCCTTTTCGCCCATCGTCACCGCCTGCATCGGCAGCACATCCGAAGCGACCGGTTGGCCTGTGGCTGACAGCGCTTGATCGCGGTAGAAATCAGCGATGCAATAGCGATTGCCTCCCTTCTGGCGCGGGAGCTGGAAACGACCCAGGATGGTCGGGGCCCCACTGGCTGGATCGCCGTCCTTCAGGGGAGTGGGATCGAAGACCACCACACTGTTGCCATCTCTGGAGCAAGGGAAATAGCCGTAAGCCACGCGAGGCGTCAACAGGCGCTCCTCCAGGCAACGGCCCAGCCAGTGGCGCAGCACGGGCTCCGCTTTGGCCTCAAGCATCGCGTCATAGTCATCCCGGGATTGCTCCTGGCTCTTGCGCAACTGCCACTGCCCGGCAAAGAGGGCATTCCGATCCAGGTAGGCCATCACCTCCTCCAGATCGATCTCCTCCTCCGTGATCACCCGGCTGCCCCAGAAGGGAGGGGTGAGGGCTGATTCCTCAGGCACCGCTTCGGATCGGTGGCTGTTGCCATCCGCCGGGGCCGGCTCCGCTTCATCTGCGGGGGAAGGGGTGGCAGCCACTGCGGGTTCGGCTTCCACCGGTTCAGGCGCCTCGCCCCAGGCCAGCCCTTCCGGTGGACCATCAAGAAAGCCCTGCCGATCATCCCAACGGTCCGCCGCCTTTGCCTCCATCAAGGCGTCCATGACGCGCAGATCCGCGAAGGCATCTCGGCCATACACCACCTGACCGCGATACACCGTCCGGCAATCGCCATGCACAAACCGGGGCGTGAGGGCCGCTCCCCCAAGGATCACAGGCACATGGATGCCTTCGTCGTTGAACGTTTGGAGATTATCTTTCATGAAAGCAGTCGATTTCACCAGCAAGCCACTCATGGCGATGCAATCCGCCTGATGCTTCTTCTGCGCATCGACGATGGCCTCCACGGTTTGCTTGATGCCGAGGTTGATCACCTGATAACCATTGTTCGTCAAAATGATATCGACCAGATTCTTGCCGATATCGTGCACGTCTCTCTTGAAGGTGGCGATGAGGAGTTTGCCCTTGCTGGAGTTTTCGCTCTCCACCTTTTCCATGAAGGGTTCCAAGTGGGCCACGGCGGCCTTCATTGTTTCCGCGCTCTGCAGAACGAAGGGCAGCTGCATCTGCCCCGCCCCGAAGAGCTCACCGACCACCTTCATGCCATCCAACAGGAAGCTGTTGATGATTTGCAAGGGGGGATAAATGTGCAGAGCTTCATCGAGGGCCCGATCCAGGCCGATGCGTTCCCCATCGATGATGTGCTGCTTCAAGCGTTCCTCGATCGGCAGATCCGCCAGGGAAGGGCCGGAAGCACGGGCCTCTTTCGCGCTCACTCCTTCAAACAGGGTTGTGAGGGCGGTGAGGGGGTCATAGGTGCAGATGTCACCGTCAAAGCGTCGCCGGTCGTTGATCAAGTCCCGGCAGACCTCCTGTTGCTCGTTGGAAATTTTCACCAGGGGCAGAATTTTTGCCGGGCTGATGATCGCCGCGTCCATGCCGGCTTCGCAGCAGTCATGGAGGAAGACAGAATTCAAGACGATTCGAGCTGCGGGCGAGAGGCCAAAGCTGACATTGCTCACCCCAAGCACGATGTGCACATGGGGAAACGTGGCTCGAATACGACGGATCGCCTCGATCGTGGCCTGTGCGTTGCCTCGATCTTCTTCGATGCCCGTGGAGATGGGGAGCGCCAGAGGGTCGTAGAAGATTTCCCGTGGCGGCAGGCCAAACTCCAGGGCATCGCGATAAGCACGCTGCGCGATGGCGAATTTGCGCTCCGCCGTTCGCGCCATGCCTTCTTCGTCGATCGTGCCGATCACCACGCCCGCCCCGTAATCCCGGGCCAGGGACAAGACCTTGAAGAATCGCTCATCTCCATCCTCGTAGTTGGTGGAGTTGAGGATGCATTTGCCACCGGCCACCTTCAGGCCCGCTTCCATCTTCTGCCACTCCGTCGAATCCAACATCAAGGGCAGATTGACGTTGGTGACCAGGCGACGCACGAGGGCATCCATGTCCTTCTCGCCATCGCGACCGACATAGTCCACGTTGACGTCCAAAACGTGGGCGTTTTCCTTCACCTGCTCGCGAGCCACAGCCACAAGCCCATCCCAATCCTCTCCATTGAGAAGGTCGCGCACTTTCTTCGAGCCACTGGCATTGAGACGCTCGCCGATGATCAGAAACGATTGGTCCTGGTGGTAAGGGGTGACCCCGTAGATCGAAGCCGCTGCGGGTTCGTAGTGGAACGCCGGCCGTGGCTGGTCGTCCACAGTCGCAGGGGGGCCTCCGCGCACGGGACGGGGGGCGGACTTCAGATTCCGGCTCAACTCCACCAGGGCGGCGATGTGGGCGGGCGTGGTGCCGCAACACCCACCGATCACCTGCACGCCGAGATCTTCGACAAAGTGCATCAGCTGCATCTTCAACTCTGTCGGGGTCAGCCGGTAATGGGCGACACCGCCCACATTCTCCGGCAGACCCGCATTGGGAATGCAACTCACCACAAAAGGACTGTGGGCACTGAGATAACGAATGTGCTCCTTCATCTGCTCCGGACCCGTGGCGCAGTTCAGGCCCAGCACATCAATGGGGAAAGGCTCCAGAATCGCCACCACCGCCGCGATGTCGGAACCGACCAGCATGGTGCCAGTGGTTTCCATCGTCACGGACACCATCAGGGGGAGGCGGCGGCCCAGGCGGGTAAAGGCCGCCTCGATGCCCATCAGCGCCGCCTTGATCTGCAGCACGTCCTGGCAGGTCTCGACGATGAACAGATCCACGTCGCCCGCCATCAGACCCTCCGCCTGCTCCTGGAAGGACGCCTTGAGCACATCGAAACCGATGTGGCCGAGGGTGGGCAGCTTGGTCGTCGGACCGAACGAACCCGCCACGAAGCGGGGCTTCTCCGGTGTGCTGTAAGCATCCGCCAGCTCCCGCGCCAGCTCAGCGGCCCGCTGGTTGAGGGCAAAGGCCTGATCCTCCAGGCCGTATTCCGCCAACACGATCGATGTGGCCCCGAACGTGTCGGTTTCGATCACATCACAGCCGGCCTCCAGAAACTGACGATGCACAGTGCGAACGGCATCGGGCTGGGAGAAGACCAGGTTCTCGTTGCAGCCCTCCAAAGCCACCCCTCCAAAATCCTCGGCCGTCAGGTTGAGAAGTTGCAGGGAGGTGCCTGTGGCCCCGTCAAAGACGAGCACGGGCCTGTCGGGACCGTGAAGCCGCTCCAGAAAGCCCATCCGCCGCGTCTGCCGCGTCGGCGTCGAAGTGGCCGGCATCACTGAGGCATCCTGATTCGAGTCACCCAATGTTCATAACTCGGATCTCGCCCTTCCGTGATCGCCGTGATCCGATCTCTGAGCCGTTCCATCAACGGACGCTTGCTGGGCAGTTCCGTGGTTTCAACGCAGCGCACCGGCGTAATGCGCGCGGCCGTGCCGCTGAGAAACACCTCGTCGGCGATGAACAATTCACTTTTATCGACCGCTCGCTCAATCACCGGTATCCCCATCGTCGGCGCCAATTCGAGGATGCTCGCCCGCGTGATCCCCTCCAGAATGTCCTGATCCACCCCGGGGGTGATCAGTTGACCGTCTCGGACGATGAAGAGATTCATGCCGCTGGCCTCACTCACCTTCCCCCGGCTGTTGAGCAGCAAGGCCTCATCAAAGCCGCTCTTGACCGCTTCAGTCTTGGCCAGAGAGCTGGTGATGTAGGCGCCGCTGATCTTGCCGCGCAGCGGGAGGGAGCGATCTTCCTGGCGCGTCCAGCTGCTGATCCGGCAGGAGACACCCTCCGGCGAGAGATAATCGCCCATCTCAATGCCGTAGATCAGGAAATCGGTGACCACATCATGCAGGCGGGGGGAGATGCCCAGGCCGCTGGTGTAGACAAACGGGCGCATGTAAAAGGGTTTGCTCGGACGATTGGCCGCGATGAAGGCTCTGATGGCTTCCAACACCGTGTCCTCGCTCAGATCGGTGAGCAGCAGCCTGGCGCTCTGGCTGAGGCGGCGGGCGTGGCGTTGGGCCCGGAAAAGCAGCACCTCCGAGGAGTCCTCGGGATTCGGCAGCCCCCGCATGCCGCCAAAGGCCCCGGTGCCGTAGTGGAGCGCATGGGTGGCCACCGACAGGGTCGCCTCGGCAAAGGGCACGCATTTGCCGCCAAACCAGGCGAACGGAAGAAACTGGTGCATCGGGCCAGTCAAGTTGGCCCGATCTTCTCACCGCAGCCAGCAGGATGGGGGAATGCATCGCTTGGCCACCCTCTCCAACCCTGGAGATCTGAACGGCGAAGACGCGCCGTTCCTCACCCATGGGCCCGCCGAGGTGGTGGTGCTCAGCAGCGCGCCGACGGATCTGCTAGCCCTCGAGCGGACCCTCGCCCAGCGCACCTCCCCCCCGGCCCCCACCCTGCGGGGCGTCCCCCTGGCGTGCCTTGCCCACCCCGCGGTGATCGATCACTACATCCGTTCGACCCTGCGCCAGACCAGGGTGGTTGTGGTGCGCCTGCTCGGCGGCCGGGGCCATTGGAGCTACGGCCTGGAGCAGCTGCGTGACTGGCAGCAGGCCGGCCCTGATCGCCACTTGCTCCTCCTGGCGGGCACCCCGGAGGAGGAGGAGGCGCTGGCGTCGCTGTCCAGCGTGCCCGTGCCCCTCTGCCGGGCCCTGGCCCACTGTTTCCGGGAGGGGGGGAACGCCAATTTGACGCTGGTGGTGCAGGCCCTGGAGGAGCTGCTCGCCGGAGCGCCGCCCCCTCCTCCCAACCCGCTGGCGGAGGCGGATCCCCTCCCCCACGACTGGCGGGACGACCCCGGACCGCGGGTGGGTGTGGTGTTGTATCGCGCCCTCCGCCAGGCCGGAGACACCGCCTTGATGGACGCCCTGCTGCCGGCCTTGCGCCAACGGGGGCTCTGTCCCCGGGCGTTGTGGGTGAGCGGTCTGCGGGATCCAGCGGTGCAGAGAGGCGTGGGGGATTGGTTCACGCGGGAGGCGGTGGAGCTCGTGATCTGCGGCACAGCCTTCGCCTCGGTGGCCTTCGCGGAGGCGGGGATGGGGGCGCCCCTGTGGGACCAGCTGGATGCTCCGGTGTTGCAGCTCCTCACCAGTGGTGGATCCAGGGAGCGCTGGGCGGCGAGTTCCGTGGGGCTGAACCCCCAGGATCTGACCCTGCAGGTGGCCCTGCCGGAACTGGACGGGCGGCTGACGACCCGTGTCGGCGCGTTCCGCGAGCTCTGTCCTGCCGCTGACGGCGGCCACCCCGCGGCGGAAGGGCTCACGGTTCTCCAGCCCGATCCCCCCCGGCTGGCCTGGGTGGCGGAGCTGGCGGACCGCTGGCTGGCTTTGCGCCGGAGCCCGCCACGGGAGCGGCGCCCGGCCCTGGTGCTGGCCAATTACCCCTGCCGCGATGGTCGCCTGGCCAACGGGGTGGGGCTCGACACCCCCGCCAGTGCCGCCGCCCTGCTCCACACCCTGCGGGAGGAGGGCTACGACTTGGGCGAGGAGCCCTTGCCGGCGGATGGGGAGGCCCTGATGCGCGCCCTGCTGGGGGGGCGCACCAACGACCCGGAAAGTGATCACCGGCCGGCCCTCGACACCCTGCCGCTGGCGACCTATCAGGCCTGGTACGCCACGCTTCCGGCCACCGGCCGGGCGGGTCTGGAGGAGGTCTGGGGGCCTCCGGAGCGGGATGGGGGGCTCGTGGCCACGGACGGGGGACCTGCCTTCCCGATCCGCGGCCTCCGCTTCGGTGCCGTCGCCCTGCTGATCCAACCCAGCCGCGGCTATGAGCGGGATCCGAGCCGCACATATCACAGCCCCGACCTGCCCCCTCCCCACGCCTACCTGGCCCCATACCTCTGGCTCCGGGAGCGACACCGGGCCCAGGTGGTGGTGCACGTGGGAAAGCACGGCAATCTGGAGTGGCTGCCGGGGAAGGGCGTGGGGCTCAGCGCGGCCTGCTTCCCCGAATGGGCCCTGGGCCCCATGCCCCACCTCTATCCCTTCATCGTCAACGATCCGGGGGAGGGAAGTCAGGCCAAGCGCCGCTCCCAGGCCGTGATCCTCGATCACCTGACGCCGCCGCTGGGGCGGGCGGGGCGGGAGGGGGATCTGGAGCGACTGGAGGCCCTGCTGGACGAATACTGGCTGGCCCGCGATCTCGACAGCGCCCGGGCCCTTCCCCTGCGGGGGCGGCTGGAGGCGCTGCTGCGGGAGCTGCGCCTTCCTGGCGCCCCCCTGGAAGTGGCCGGGCCGGCAGCGGCGGCGGTGGATGGGGCCGATCCCCTGGAAACCCGGCTGGAGGCCGTGGATGGCTACCTCTGCGAACTCAAGGAGGCCCAGATCCGCCTGGGCCTCCACATCTATGGCCAAGCCCCCGCGGACGACGCCCTCGCTGAGCTGCTTCTGGCCCTCGCCCGCGCCCCGGGGGTGGACGCGCCTGGACTGACCCAGGCCCTGGCCCGCGACCTCGACCTGAGCCTGGATCCCTGGAGCGATCCGGAGGAAGCCCCGCTTGATCCCCGCGACCGGCTCCGCCTGGAGCGCTGGCAGGCCGACCCTGGCGGGCTCCGCCATGTGGGCGATGGGGTGGCCCTGCTGGAGCGGGAGGCCCTGGCCCGGGTGCGCCAGGTGCTCGGACTGGAGACCGCTCCGGCGACGCAGGACACGGGCCCGGCCTTGGCCAGGAGCCTGCGGCGGCTGAGGGAGACCCTGGCCCCCGACCTGCTGGCCTGCGCCGCCGCCGAACGGGACGCCCTGCTCCGGGGGCTGGCGGGACGGCGGGTCGCTGCGGGTCCCTCAGGCGCCCCCACCCGGGGCCGGCCGGATGTGTTGCCGACGGGACGCAATTTCTACAGCGTGGATCTGCGCGCCCTTCCGACCGAGGCGGCCTGGGATCTGGGCCGCCGCAGCGCGGAGCTGCTTCTGGAGCGGCACCGCATGGAGGAGGGGGAGGATCTGCGCACCCTGGCGCTCTCGGTGTGGGGGACGGCGACGATGCGCAACGGCGGGGAGGACATCGCCCAGGCCCTGGCCCTGATGGGCGTGCGTCCCCGCTGGGATGGACCCAGCCGGCGCCTGGTGGAGGTGGAGGTCATCCCGATCGCGGCCCTGGACCGTCCGCGGGTGGATGTGACGTTGCGGATCTCGGGGCTGTTTCGGGATGCCTTTCCCCAGCTGGTGCACTGGTTCAACCGGGCCTGCCGCCTGGTGGCCGCCCTGCCGGAGGACGACCCGCTCAACCCCCTGGCCGCCGGGGCCCGTGCCGGGGCGCCATGGGGTCGGGTGTACGGATCGGCGCCAGGGGCCTATGGTGCGGGCCTGCAGGCGCTGATCGACAGTGGCCAGTGGGACACCCGCGAGGATCTGGCGGAGGCCTTCCTGGCCTGGAGCGGCTGGCGCTACGACAGCTCCGGGGCCGATTCCAACCCGAACGTGGAGGCGGTCCGGGATCCAGCGGGCCTGGCAGACCGGCTCTCCGCCGTGCAGGTCGTGCTGCACAACCAGGACAATCGCGAGCACGACCTCCTGGATTCCGATGACTACTACCAGTTTCAAGGGGGCCTGAGCGCGGCGGTGGAACGGGTCCGGGGGGAGCGGCCCGCCCTCTGGTTCGGCGATCATTCCCGCCCCCAGCGGCCCCGCGTGCACCGTCTGGAGAAGGAGCTCGACAAGGTGATCCGCTCCCGCCTGCTCAACAGCCGCTGGCTGGAGGGCATGCGCCGCCACGGCTACAAGGGGGGCTTCGAGTTGGCGGCGAGCCTCGACTACCTCTTTGCCTATGACGCCAGCACCGGCCGGGTGCCGGACTGGAGCTACGGAGCGCTCTGCGACCGTTGGCTGCGGGGCGAGACGCTGGCGTTCCTGCGCCAGGCCAACCCCTGGGCCCTGCGGGACATGGGCGAACGGCTCCTCGAAGCCCACCATCGCGGCCTCTGGGACGGGGCCTCCCCCGAGCAGCTGGAGCACCTGCGCCAGCTTGTGCTCAGCAGCGAGGCCCGCATCGAGCAGAGCTAGGCCTCAGCTGTTGAGGTCCTTGGCCATGGCTTTGAAGGGGTCGATGGCGCCCGGCTTGCCCGCCGCAGGGGTGCTGCCGGATTCACCCTGATTCTGGGCGGCCTTGCGGGTGGTGGCGGGGGCACCGGGGGTGTTCACGCCACTGACGGCTGCTCCCTTGAGCCGTTCCGCCAACTGGGACGCTGACATCTGCTGGGCGAAGGTTTTCTTCACCGGCTTGGGAATGCCACCGGTCAGGTTGACGTCCGTGGAGGTTTCGGTGGCGGTGCCCGCCAGACCGGGCGTCATGCGTTCTAGCCGGGCTTCCATGGAGGCCACCTCGGCCACCATCTCCTTCTCTCCGGGGCTGTCGGCGTTGCCGGGGAAGGTGTGGCGGATCGTGTTGGACCGCCGCATGAACTTCACATCCCCCAGGGTGCTCGAGGAATCGGCGTCGAGAAAAAACGTGTTGTCGCTTTTCTGCGGATTGGCTTCAGCGGCCGATCCGGCCACCTTCACACCAGGCTGGCCAGTGGGGCCGGCACCGCGGTTTCCAAGCAGACGATCGAAAAGACCCATCAGGCTGAGCGGAATGCGTCAGCAAACCCTAGCGGCCATAGAGCTCCAGGCCATGGGTATCCGTGCCGCAACTCAGCAAAAGACCACGATCCCCCAGGTCAGCGGCGATGGCCTCGCAGACCACGGGCGTGGGCGCCCAGCGCCCCTGCATGTCGTAGTCGTACCAGGCTTCCGCTCCGTCAAAGCCGATGGCGGCTGCGGCGGCGATCAGGCGGGGGTGGGGGAGGCGGTAGCGGGCCGGATGGGCCAGGAGTGCCAGCCCCCCCGCCTCCTGGATGGCCGCCACCACCGCTTCGGCCCGCAGGGCGGCGCCCACCACCGCCATGCCCCGCAGATAGGGGTCCAGGCCGGGAGCCGGACTTCGGTAGCCCAAGGCCAGGACATGCACCAGGCAGCCCTCCAGCAAGGCGCTGATCTCGACACCGCGCCACAGGTGGGGCACCGGGTGGCCCTCCGCCGCATGGCCCGCGATGCGGGCCTCGGCCTCCGGGAACGCTTCATCGCTGTGGTGGTCCGTGATCGCCAGGTGTTCCAAACCCAGTCGAACCGCCTGGGAGGCCAGATCCCCCGGCTGCAGGCTGCCGTCGCTGCGGGTGGTGTGGCAATGGAAGTTGAATCGGCCCGGACAGCTCGCGGGGGTCACCTGCCGCAGGATCGGGGTGAGGGGATGGCGGAGGGCTTCAGGCCGAAGCACCGGTCGCGGGGGTGGAGAGAGCAAGGGCCTCGGCGCGCAGCCGTCGCCAGCGCGCATAAAACTGGATCGAGCCGGCCATGGCCACCACCAGGGCCACCAGGAACCAGGTGGCCGCTCCGGTGGGAAACTGGTTCTTGAACACCACCAGCAGCACGGCCGCGACCAACAGCAGGGTGGGCAACTCGTTGAGGGCGCGCAGCTGGCGGGCGCTCCAGGCGCAGGTCCCCCGCTGGAGCTGGCCCATCAACCTGTAGCAAAACGCGTGATAGGCGAGGAGCAGGGCCACGACGGCCAGCTTGGCGTGCAGCCACCCCTCCCGCAGCCAGCCGGGCTGCGTGCTGAGGAGGCCGATGGCCATGGCCACCGCCACCGCCATGCCCGGCGTGGAAATGATGTTAGCCAGGCGCCGCTCCATCAGGGCGTATTGCGCCTGGAAGGCCTGGCGCGTGGGCTCCGCCAGGTCGTCGGCTTCCCGGTGGTAAATGAACAGACGGACCAAATAGAAGAGGCCCGCGAACCACACCACCACGCCGACGATGTGGAGCGATTTGAACCACAGATACGCCTGAGGCGGCCAGGTGAACGCCAGGGCGTCGTGAAATCCGGGAAAGGGGGCCATGGCGGCTGGATGCTCCAGGGAAAACGACTCAGGCCCGCTCGAGCCGCTTGACGATGAAGGCCATCAAGCTCAGGGAAGCCAGAAGAGCGATCAGAAGGGCTGTGGTCATTGGCGGCACGACGTTGTGCTCATTATCCTCATGCGTCCAGGCGATTGGAGGGGGACACCGATGGGGATGGTGGCGAAGGCGGAGGGTGGGGATGGCGCGCGCGAGGGGGCCGGGGAGGAGACGCTTCTTTTCGTGTACGGCACCCTGAAGCGCGGGCAGGCCAACCACGGCCATCTCCAGGGGGCGCGCTGTCTCGGGGAAGCCTCTCTGGAGGGCGCCTGCCTTCATGATCTGGGCCCGTTTCCCATGGCCATCGCCGCCGAGGGGCGCGTGCACGGCGAGCTCTATGCCGTGCCCACCGCCGCCCTGCCCCGGCTGGATGCCTTCGAGGGATGTCCGCGCCTCTATCAGCGCCATTGGCTCCCCCTGGCTGATGGCCGCCAGGCCTGGGTTTATCTCGGCCAGCCGCGCCAGGTGCGCCATTCGCCCCGCCTGCCGGACGGGGTGTGGCCCCACGCCATGGTCTTGGCGCTGGCCCTGCACGCCGCCGCAGGCTTCGGTCCGGCCCGAGCCGGCGGGTTCGACACCCTGGGGACCTGTCTGGCCTGGCAGAGCAGCCATGGCCTGGCCCGGCTGGAGCTGGCCAACGCCATCGGAGCCGCCCATGCCCTCACCAAACGGCGGGCGTTTGCGGAAAGCACGCCCGAAAAGCCACTGATGCTCTATGACCCCGGCGACATCGCCCGGGTCTGCGACCGGCCCTAGGCCGGCAGGGCCACCAGCCAGCGCCCCGCAGCCGCCAGGCCGAGAGCCACCGCCGCCAGGGCCAACCCCTTCCCGCGGGAGGGCAGCAGCAGTCGGCGCAGCAGCACCAGGGTTCCCCCCAGGCCCAACAGCAGTGCCGCGCTCTGGCAGAAGGCGATGACGTGGCGATCAGCGCTCCAGGCGGGAAGGCGGCTTGCCAAAGCCCCGTTCCAGGGGGCCAGACTCACCGGCAGCAGCCGGCCGGCCTCCGCCATCCCCAGGGGCAGATGGTCGGCCAGCAGCAGGGCCCAGAGGAGCGGCAGACCCGCATAGAGCCCAAGCCGCAGGCGTGACGGCCCGCGTGGCGGGATCGCCCCTGCGGGGCCGCGCCAGGCCAGCAGTGCCCGGGTGAAGAGGAAGAGCGCCGCCGGGAGGGCCAGCGCCGCCGTGCCCCAGGCCAGCCGTGGCAGCAGGGGGCCGGAATCAAGGGCGTGGGGCGCCAGGGGGAGCGTACCGAGCAGGCGCTGCCAGTGCCGCAGGCACACGCCCCCGGCCAGCACAAGAATCAACCCCACCTCCCCCTCCGGCGGATCCATCGTCCGTTGCAGATCGGCCCCGGGAGGCCGCAGCCGCAGCTGCACGGAGCGATGGGGGCAGGCCTGGGCACACGTGAGACAGAGCACGCAGTTGCGGTTGTCCTCCAGGTGGGCCGGATGGGTGCCGAGGGGGCATCCCGCGGTGGCCAGGCCCTCCCCTTCGGCCGGACCCCCCTTGAAGCAGGCATAGGTGGAGCAGCTGCCGCCGCAGGTGCCCGCCTGGGCGCGCAACTCGCTGATCGCCAGCTTGGCGAACAGACCGTTCATCCCCCCCACGGGACAGAGGTGGCGGCACCAGAAGCGTTTCTCGAACCGCAGCGAACCCACCACCGCCCCAGCGGTGATCAACAGCAGCAGGGCGCTGCTCTGCCAGCCCGAATTGGGCAGGTCGGCGAGGGTTTCCCAAAGCAGGATCGCCGCGAAGCCCGCCGCCAGCAGCGGCGCCGCCCAGGGATCACTCTCGCCTCGGGGCCACCGCGCCGGCTGATGGCCCAGCCGCACAGCCAGCCGCTGCGCCAGCTCCCCCCAGACCATGAAGGGGCAAATGGCGCACCACAGCCGGCCCACCAGCGGATGGCCGAGCAGGACAAGGGGCCACCACCAGGCCCAGAAGAGGTTGAGGCCCCCGTTGAGGGCCCGATCCTGCGGCGCCAGCCAGAGCCAGATGTTGATCAAAATGAACAACCAGCTCACCAGGCCGAACAGCAGTCCGTTCCAAAGGGCGGGGGAGCGCATGCCGTTGCGCAACCAGGGTTTCCAGCGCCAGAGGTCGAAGCGGGGGTGGCCGCGCCGTTGATCCGTCCAGAACACATCGTCCGGCAGCACAGCGGGATGGGTGCCGCCGCATTGCCGCAGGGCCCGATCCACCAGGGTGAACAGCTCCCGCACATTGCCGGGAAAGTCGTAGCTCTGCAGACGCTTGATCACAGCGTCGCCGAGTCGGGGGGGCTCGCTCCAACCAAGGCCGCGGCTGCGCTGGCGCACGGCGAAGCGAAGCCAATCGCCCAGGTCGGCCCGCCGGACCCGCAGGGGCGGCACCCGGATCGCCACCACGTTCGCCCCCAGATCCTGGCTGGTTTCCGCTGTGAGGAGCACCCGTCCGCGGAACACCCGCGCCGTGCCATCCCGCCCGTCCCGCCAATGGCCCCCGTGCACCAGCTCCAGCAGGCGGGGCCGCAGGGCGGGATCGGCCCGGTCGATCTGATCGAGCAGCAGGGCCCCCGTGCCCAGGCAGTCCAGGAGCGGCGGCTCAACGGCATCGCCGCTGAAGAGCTCGGCGCCATCGGGCCGCAGCAGGGCACAGTTGAGCCGCACCATGAACTGCCGCCGGGCCGGCGAGCCGAAATGGATCAGAGCGGCGATGTTGTCCTTTTCCAGGCCGGGTTCGCCGCTGATCAGCACCGGGCGGGCCTGCGGATCCTCCGCCGCCTCCCGGATGGCCTGGCGCAGGGCCCGGGCATAGCGGCTGCTGCCCACCACCCCGCGGCGGATGCGGCTTTGCAGCCAGGGCGCCAGACGTTGCAGGGTGCTCAGGGTCGCTGGCGGCGTTTGGCTGTCCCCTTCGCTGGCCATGACGCTTCGGCGGCTGAAAGGATTCTGAGCACGGATGATGGGGATTCCCGCCTGTTTCTCCCATGGCTCTCACCCTCTACGGCTCCCCCCGCAGCCGAGCCTCCCTGGTGCGCTGGTATCTGGAGGAGAAGGGCCTGGCCTACGCCATGGTTGTGATCGATCTGGCTGCCGGTGCACAGCGGGAGAGCGCCTTCCTGGCGATCAATCCCTTCGGCAAGGTGCCCGCCCTCGTCGATGACGCCTTCACCGCGACCGACGGTCAACCCCTTGCCCTGTTCGAGAGCGGCGCCATCCTGCTGCACCTGGCGGAGCACCAGGCCCGGGAGAGCGCCTCGCCGTTGTGGCGCTCCCTGACGGCCCAATGGGTGCTCTACGCCAATGCCACCCTCGGTCCGGCGATGTTTGCCGCCGCGTCGCGCCCCGAGGAGCTCCAGCGCCAGCTCGGAGCGTTGGATGGGCTTCTGGCCGGCGGGCGCTCCCTTCTGGCCGGAGTGGCCGACGGGCCCGACTGGGGAGCGGCAGATTGCGCCGTTCAGGCCTACCTCGCCTATCTGCCTCTCTTCTGCAAGGACATGGACCTCTCGCCCTTCCCTGCCATTGAGGCCTCCATCGCCGCCACCAACGCGCGGCCGGCCTACCGCTCAGCGATGGGTCTGGCGTGAGGGACGGGGTGGCCGAGCGCGGGTGGTGCCCCTTCCACTGGCGCGGCCAGACCCTCCACCTCCTGGCGGAGCGGGCCGTGTGGGATCCCACCCGCGCCCTGTTGCTCGTCGCCGACCTGCACCTGGGCAAGGCGGAGGTGTTTCAGGGATTGGGGGTGCCCCTGCCCAGCGATGGCGACGCCAGCACCCTCAACCCCCTGCTGGAGCTGGCCCATCGGCTGAGGCCGCGAGAGGTGGTGGTGCTGGGGGATCTGATCCACAGCCGTCTGGGCCTGACGGGTGAACTGCGCCAGAAGCTTCAGGCGCTGCCGGAGCTGATGGGCTGCCCCCTGCGGTTGATCGGCGGCAACCATGAACGGGGAAGCTGGTTGGAGGGCCTGCCCAGCGAGTCCTCCAGGGCCGTGGGTCCCTGGTGGCTGAGCCACGCCCCGGAGCCCCGGGAGGGTGTGCTGAACCTCTGCGGCCACCGCCATCCGGTGGCGGTGGTGGGCAGCGCCGTTGATCGCCTGCGGCTTCCCTGCTTCGCCTTTGACCCCCGCCAGGACCTCCTGGTGGTGCCCGCCTTCGGTCGCCTCACCGGCGGCCATCCCTGCCCCCCCCACGAACAACTCTGGCTGGTGGCCGATGGTGAGGTGGTGCCCTGGGGACCGGGCTCCCGCCCTAACCCGCCTCGGCGAGGGCCCGCACGACATCGCCGCGGGTGAGCACCCCCACCATCACGCCCCCTTCATCCACCACAAAGAGGCGCTGCACGCCGCGATCGTTGAGCAACCGCGCCGCTTCGGGGAGGCTGGTGGCGGGGCTGCAGGTGTGGGTCTGGTGGGTCATCACCTCCCCGACCGTGCTTCCGAGCACCTGATGCACCTGCCGGTTCCATTCCAGGGGATTGCGCAGGTAGATCACGGCGTCCAGGAACATGACGTAGGGACCCGCGTCAAAGCCGCTCTCGCGCACCATCAGATCCTTTTCGCCCAACTCCCCCACCAGGCCGCCGTCGGCGTCGACCACGGGCAACCCGCTGACGTGATGGCTGCTCATGAGCCTCACCGCCTCCTGGAGGGGCGTCTCGCGACGCACGGAGAACACGGGCGAGGTCATCACCTCCGCCACCGGACGCTGCACCACCATGGCGTTGTCGCTCGCACTGAGCGTGCATTCTGAAGGGGCGCCGGTGACGACTCCCTTGACCGCCCCCCCATCGCCCCCCGTGTCGAACCAGGCCGGCCGTGCCCTCGCCGATGGACTCACGCTCCTGCGGGGCGTGATCGCCCTGCCGGTGCTGCTCTGCCTGCAGGCGGGCTGGGGCTCCCTGGCCTGGGGCCTCCTGCTCCTGGGGGGCCTCAGCGACGCCGCCGATGGCTGGCTGGCCCGGCGCAGCGGGGGCGGATCCGTGTGGGGCGCACGCCTGGATCCCCTCACCGACAAGCTGCTGATCAGCGCACCCCTGCTCTGGCTGGGCGGCACCGGTCGGCTTCCCCTGGCGGCGGTGTGGCTGCTGTTGGCGCGGGAGCTGCTGGTGTCTGGCTGGCGGGCCCAGCAGGGCAGCGGCGGACCGGCCTCCCCGGGCGGCAAGGCGAAGACGATCCTGCAGTTTCTGTCCCTTCTGCTGATGGTGTGGCCCGTCGGCTGGGCAGGGAGCGGCTGGGCGTGGCGTGCGGGCTGGTGGTTGTTCTGGCCCGGCCTGGTCCTGGCGCTCACCTCAGCCGCCGGCTACCTCCGCAAGGGGCGCTGAGGCGGCGGCCTCCTCCTCCCGGCTCCAGGCCCCCGCCTCGCCGCTCTGAAGGGGCTGGGCTGTCACGCCCTCCACCTCCTGAAGAAACCGGGCCAGGGCATCGCCATGGCCATGGGTGAGGAAAACCTGTCGTGCGCCCGTCTCCAGGATGGTGCGCACGAGGGACGGCCAGTCGGCATGGTCGCTCAACACGAACCCGCGACCCACCGCCCGTCGCCGACGCACGCCCCGCACGGTCATCCAGCCGCTGGCAAAGGCGGTCTGGGCTCGGGCCAACCGGCGCATCCAGGGGCTGCCTTGGGCGGAGGGCGGCGCCAGGATGAGGCGCCCCGCCAGGCTCTGGCTCTTCGGAACCGCGCTGAGGGGCGCGGTGGGTCCCAAGGCGATTCCCGCCTCGCGGTAGGGACCGATCAAGGTCTGCACAGCCCCGTGGAGCAGCACCTCCTCCCCGACCCCGAGAGCATGGAGCTCGGCCAGGATCCGCTGCGCCTTGCCGAAGGCATAGCAAAACAACACTGAGGGGATCTCTGGAGCGCCGCGCCACCAGTCCAGGATCTCCCGCGCCACGAGGCTGCCTGTTGGCCACTGGTAGATCGGCAGGCCGAAGGTGGCCTCGCTGATGAACACATCCGCCCGCACCGATGTGAAGGGGCTGCAACTGGGATCGGCGTCCCGCTTGTAATCGCCGCTGATCAGCCACCGTTCTCCCGCGGCCTCGATCAGGATCTGGGCCGAACCGAGCACATGACCGGCGGAGTGAAAGGTGACGCGGGCATCGCCGAGCCGCAGGGTTTCGCCGTAGGGCAGGGTGGCCAAGGGCAGGTCGGCCCCCAACCGCACCCGCAGCAGCCCTTCACTGGCGGCGCTCGACCAGTAGGCACCGCTGCCGGAACGGGCATGGTCGGCATGGGCGTGGGTGATCAGGGCCCGTGGAACGGGCCGCCAGGGATCGATCCAGGCGTCCGCCGGCAGGCAATAGAGCCCTTGCGGAGTCAGGCGCAGGGGGCCATCTGCGGGCAGGGCGGGGCCGGGCTCAGGCACTCATCGCCAGCATCCGTTCAATCGGCACCAGGGCCCGTTGGCGCAGACCCTCCTCCAGTTCGATGCGGGGTTCCAGCCGGCGCAGGCAGCGCCAGAGCTTCTCCAGGGAGTTGAGCCGCATGTAGGGGCAGACATTGCAGGCGCAACCGTCCATGCCGGGCACGGGAATGAAGCTCTTCTCGGGGGCGCGCCGTTGCATCTCGTGCAGGATCCCCGGTTCGGTGAGCACCAGGAAGGAGGGCGCGGCGCTGGTCTGCACGCGTTGCAACAGGCGGCTGGTGGACCCGATGAAATCCGCCAGATCCAACAGATGGGCCTGGCATTCTGGATGGGCGATCACCTCCGCTTCCGGATGCTCCAGCTTCAGTCGCAGCAGGGCTTCCTCGCTGAAGGTCTCATGCACGATGCAGCTGCCGGGCCAGAGGGTGAGTTCCCGGCCGCTGCCGCGGGCCACCCAGCGACCGAGGTTCGCGTCAGGGGCAAAGAGAACGGGCCGGTCGGGCGGGAGTTGTCGCACGAGCTGCACCGCGTTGCTGCTGGTGCAGATCAGATCGCTCTGGGCTTTCACGGCGGCCGAGCAGTTGATGTAGCTCACCACAATGTGGTCGG
Source organism: Cyanobacteriota bacterium (assembly GCA_046340375.1). Taxonomy (GTDB): domain Bacteria; phylum Cyanobacteriota; class Cyanobacteriia; order PCC-6307; family Cyanobiaceae; genus Cyanobium. Next base: position 19,957 of record JBKDSZ010000231.1, read on the forward strand.
GGTGGCGGGCCCGGAAGGCCGCGAACGCCTCCGCCGGGCAGGCGTCCGCCAGGCTGCAGCCCGCCTCAGGGTCGGGCAAGACGACGATCTTTGACGGGTTGAGGATCTTGGCGGTCTCCGCCATGAAGTGGACGCCGCAGAAGGCGATCACATCCGCTTGGGTCCTCGCCGCCTGGCGGGCGAGCTCCAGGGAATCGCCGATGACATCGGCCACGTCCTGAATCGCGGCATCTTGGTAGTAGTGCGCCAGGATGACGGCGTTTCGTTCCTTCTTCAGTGCCGCGATGGCCGCTGGCAACGCCTCCCGGGGGGGCATCTCCGGATCGAGGGGCTCGCCGGCCACCCCGATGGGGACAGCCCGTTCGTCTTGAGGTGCCACCACCCCCGGACCCTGCCCTGTCATCCCCCCCATGGGAGGTTCCCCCGCTGAGCGCTCCATGGCTGACAGCCTAGTCGGGGAAAGCACACCACCCTCCGAGCGAGTGGTGCGGCTGGCCATCGCCGGGGATCTCCACGATCAATGGGATGGGGCGGATGAGGAGCTGTTGGGGCGGCTGGCCCCGGATGGGCTGCTGGTGGTGGGCGACCTCAGCAACGGCCACCCGCGCATTCCCCGCGCCCTCGCCCGGCTGAACCTGCCGCTGGCCTGCGTGCTGGGCAACCACGACTGCGGTCACGATGCCACGGGCGAACGCCTGCGACACCAGCTCCGCCTGCTGGGGGATCGCCACTGCGGCTGGGGCTTGTGCGAACTCCGTCCACCGGGCCTGGCGGTGGTGGGGGGTCGGCCCGCCACGGCCGGGGGCGGCTATCACCTCTCCAAGGCCGTGCGGGCCGTCTATGGCGCGGTGGGGTTGGAAGAGTCGGTGGAGCGGATCCATGCGGCGGCCGCCGCCGCGGATCCCTCCCTGCCCCTGATTCTTCTGGCCCATTGCGGCCCGGCGGGATTGGGGAGCCACGCCGTCGATCCCTGCGGCCGCGACTGGAAGCTCCCTGCCTGCGACTGGGGGGATCAGGATCTGACCCTGGCGATCGCGCGCATCCGCCGAGACCGTGCCCTGCCCTTGGTGGTCTTCGGCCACATGCACCATCGCCTGCGCCGCGGGGGAGAGCGGATCACCTTTGTGCGCGATCAGCGAGGGACGATGTATCTCAACGCGGCCTGCGCACCCCGCCACGGTGTGGATGCGCGGGGACGGGTCCTGCGTCACTTGAGCTGGGTGGTGCTGAGGGGCAGCGGCGCCGTCGAACAGGTGTCGCACCGCTGGTACGGTTTGGACGGCTCGCTGCTCTACGAGCAGATGCTCTGGCCGCCCTCCAGGCCCTGACACCGCCATGTTGGTCTACGCCTGCATCAGCAGCCACGGCTACGGCCACGCCGCGCGCACCGCCTCCGTGCTGAGTGAACTGGCACGCCTGCACCCGGAGTGCCGCCTGGTGCTCTCCACGGCTGTGGATTCCTCTTTCTTGAAGCTCGCCATGGGGGAGACCCCGCACGAGCTGCGCCCCCGCCGCTGGGATGTGGGCATGCTCCAGGCAGACGCTCTGGACCTGGATCCGGAGGGCACCCTCAAGGCCCTGGAGGCCTTGGAGAACGCCCTGCCCGAGCAGGTGGAGGAGGAGGCGCACTGGCTGGAGAGCCAGGACTCCAGGCCCCTGATCCTCGCCGACGTGCCCCCGGGAGCGGCCCGCCTGGCGCAGCGCCTCTGCTGTCCGCTGATCTGGCTGGCCAGTTTTGGTTGGGACGCGATCTACGCCCCCCTGGGGGAGTCCTTTGCGCCCTGGACCGATCAGGCCCTGGAGCGCTACCGCCAGGGGGACCTCCTGCTGCGGTGCCCCCTGGCCATGCCGATGCCCTGGGATCTGCCGAGTGTGGAGCTGGGGCTGACCAGTTCCACGCCCCGCCATGATCCGGAGGAGGTGGCCCGGCGACTGGATCTGCCGCAGGAACGGGAACGCTGCGTGCTGATCAGTTTCGGCGGGTTGGGAATGGAGCTGGATCCGCGCTGGCTGGCCCTGTGGCCGGAGCATGTGTTCGTCGGCGTGGACCCGCGCGTGCGGGAGGCTCCCAACGGTCGTTTGCTTCCCGCCGATCTGCGGCCCCTGGATGTGATGCCCTTGGCGGCGCGGATGCTCACGAAACCCGGCTACAGCACGTTCTGCGAAGCCCTGGCCCAGGGGGTGGGGCTCCATGTGGTGCGGCGCCGGGGATTCGCGGAGGCCCCGGTGCTGGAAGAGGCCTTGCGAAAGGAAGGCTGGCACCGCCTGCTGGAGGAGGAAGACTTTCGTCGCGGAGCCTGGCAGCTGGATCAACCCCTGCTGGCGCCGCGGGCGCCCAGGTTGCGACGGGATGGCAGCGGCCAGGCTGCGGAGCTGCTGTCACGTCTGCTGAGGAGATGATCAGAAGAAGCGATCGAAGCGGGAGAACGGTTTGGCGATTCTGTTCAGAGCTTCGGCAAGAGCGCAGTGAGGAAGGGAATTTAAGGATTTGCCCCCAGCGCAAGCCGAAACGGACGGTTTCTTGAGCGTCACGGCGCGGATCGACAGTCTTGGCCCTGATCGGCAAATTACCGCGAAGTTTCCACTCGAACCCAAAGGATTTCTGGGATTATCCGCACTCTCACACATCTGTCCGCTCTTTTTGTGGACAACTGCGTCTGATCCCTGAAGTCGATACATCCCTTCGCGTCACGCGTTCTGTCCTCCGCCAGCCTTGCTTTGATTCGTTCACGTCGCTTTCCCCCTCTCGTTGCCCTGCTTGCTCTGAGCGTCCTTGCCGCGCTCCCTGGCCAGGCGAAGGAGTCCGGAGACGCCTGGGATCAGCTGCCTTCCGCTCCTCAACCCACCAGACGGTTGGCCATGCTCGCGCCGCCCCCGCCGCCGGCGATGCTGCCGGTGTTTGCCATCACACCGGAGCGCCGCGCCCTTCTCAACACCATTCGCTACGCGGAAGGCACCTGGGCCAATGGCCACGACATGGGCTACAGGGTGATGTTCGGGGGCAGTCTGATGCCGACCCTGGAGCGTCACCCGGATCGGGTGATCTACTCGTCCCGTTACGCCAGCGCCGCCGCCGGGGCTTATCAGTTCATGCCCTTCACCTGGAACATGGTCATCCGAAAATTGGGTCTGACCCGGTTCGATCCCGATTCACAGGATCAAGGGGCGCTCTATCTGATCCAGCGACGCGGAGCCCTGCATCTTGCCGATCGCGGCGAATTGACGGAGGAACTGGCGGCCAGACTGGCTCCGGAATGGGCCTCCTTCCCCACCATCGCCGGCAGTAGCTATTACGGACAGCCGGTTAAACGGTTTGATGAGCTGAAGCGCTTCTATGAGGGCAACCTCAGCCAGCTGCGTCAGTCCACCCAGCAATGGGAGAGGGTTGCCATTCAACAGGTCAAAACCTGCAAGGGAGAGAGTCTGGAGTGTCAGCTGGAAGCGGTGGGCTCCTCTCAACCCTGAGCTCCATATCTTTTTCTTCTTCCTCTTTTCTCCTCTTCTTTTTTTAATTTCCTTAGCCATGGTCTTGAAGCTCCCCGGCAGAGGGGAGCTTTTTTTGTCCGCCCATTGCCCCAGGGCCCATTAGTAGTCTGTCCTAATAGCACTGGCTCGCGGCTGCCAGCTGGGGTTTGGTGCGTGGGAACAGCTCCTCACCATTGGCCTCCCCGCTCGAAACCCCTGCTGACGCAGTCGATCTGATCAGCTTCCTCAA
>JBKDSZ010000232.1:0-3761 GCA_046340375.1 Cyanobacteriota bacterium
AAGAACAAATGAATCAACCCCTGGTAAAAGGGGCCTCTCCGAGTGTCTTGCCCCCTGAGCAGGATGTTCTGATCGGCGTGAACTCTTTGATACTCAATGCCTGAGTCATCCGCAGCCCACCTTAGGGCCATGGATCCAGAAACGAAGCCTATATGCTATGCTTATTCCTTGAATCTGCCGCGCAGCGGCTGAGTCCAACGTTGTATGGGCGGGTCCGGCATCCGCTCTGCGGTGGGTGCCGTTGTCGGCCTAAGCGGCCGATGGGAAGCCGGCAACTTGCTCCAAAGGGCGTGCGGCGCATTAGGTCTGAGGGATTGGACGGTGGCTTGGTTGAGATTTTATACGGACCCGGTATCACCGGCAGCTCTTTACCGCTTCTTTACAGGAAATCTGCCGGGCTCGCGACGCCCAATGGTCCGCGATTGAGAACGTGCGTATAGATCATTGTTGTTTTTAGGACCTTGTGACCCATCAATTCCTGGTACATGTTCAGGGGGTGGGACGGCTCACAGGGCACTTCAAGTCCTGCTGAACCCTTGACGGCAGATTGATTCCCGCTTGAATCTCAGGTAGAGACTTCCTGTGATGAGCACGCCTCCGGCCGGGATTCCAGCAGCGGTTTGGTCGTTGTGGCCGGCTGCTGCGCGGCAGCTGATTCTGGCTCAGCAAGAGGAGATTCAGGTTCTGGGGCGGGAGAACGACGAACTCCGCGTCCAACGCACCGCTTTGGCCACCGAGTTGGCGAGCCTGCGGGAGCGGATCGGCCGCAGATCGCGCAACTCCTCCAAACCGCCCTCCAGCAATGGCCCTGGATTTAAAGCCGCCAGAGCTGCGCAAGGGCAGTGGCCGCAAGCGTGGCGGCCAGCCAGGCCACCCTGGATCCGGGCCAGATCCGCTGCGGCACGTTGCGGGATGGAGAGGATCCAGCCCCCTTGCGGCATCAGGTGATTGAGATTCCGCCGATCACTCCGCTGGTGATTGAGCATCGGTTGCACCGGTTGGTGTGCCCCTGTTGTTCCACCAGCACCTGCGCCCCGTTGCCGGCGGATGTGGAGGCCAGTCCCTACGGGCCCAGGCTCAGTGCTCTGGCGGGCCTGCTGGGCAGTGCCTTTCCGCTGAGTTTCAGCAAGACCCAGGCGTTGCTCAATCAGCTTCTGGGAGTGGAGATCAGTCGTGGGGCAATCGCCATAATCCGCAAGCGATTGAGCGCAGCCTTGGCCCAGCCGATGGCAGAAGCACTGGAAGTGGCCCGTGCGCATCCGGTGGCTTGCGTGGATGAAACCGGCACTCCCACCGGTAATGCCGTAGACGCAGTCTTCCGCGAAGCGGTGGGCAACAATCCCGCCAAAAAGCGAGGCTGGCAGTGGGTCATGGTGACGGCCGTGGTGACGGTGTTCATCCAAGGCCTGAGTCGCTCCACGGCCGCCGCCATGGAGCTGCTCGGGACCGCCTTTGGCGGGATTGTGGTGAGCGATCGCATCTCGGCCTACAACCACCTGCCCTTGGAGCAACGCCAAATCTGCTGGGCCCATGTGATCCGCGAGCTCACCGCCATCGCCGAACGCCCGGGCGCCAGTGCCGAATACGGAGGGGAGCCATCGATTGGCCCAACTTGCAACAGGCCTGCGGGCCGATCCGCCAGGCCTTTGAGACCACGCTGCAAAGGGTGGTGGAGCTGGGCCATCCAAGCGGCGAGCGATCGCCGTGGGCCAAAACGGTCGGCACGTGCCGGCAGATCCTCCAAGTGGCCGATGCCCTTTGGACCTTTCTGGAGATCCGTAGAATCAAGCCCACCAACAACGCCGCAGAACGTGCCTTGCGCCAGTCGGTGATTCAGCGCAAGATCAGCCATGGCGTCCAATCCCGCCAGGGCGCCATCTGCCGCAGCAGACTGCTCACCGTCACCACCACGTTGCGACAACAGGGCCGCGACGTCTGGCCATTCCTGGAACAGGCATGGATTGCCCATCACCGCGATGGGGAGATGCCATCCCTGCTACCCGATCCCTGAGGACAAGAGGAACTCAGCGCTGCATCTCTGCTCCCTCAGTGGAGTGAACAGGCTTGCATTGGGCCATCAGCGCGTCCTGGGCTCTGAACGGGTACACACGGCCAAGCCACGGCCGCGAAGGAGCGGGCCGCAGGGCGCTGGCGCTTCAAGAGCGGCCCCCCACCTCCTCCCCGCTCTGTTGCTGCCGCCAGGCTCCCCGCAACAGGGCATTGACGGTGGCGGCCACCAGGCCGGCACCGCCCCGGCTGCCCTCCAGCCGGATCTGGGGGAGTCCCGAGGCGGCCAGGTGCCGCTTGCTCTCCAACACCCCCACAAACCCCACGGGCATGCCGATCACCAGGGCCGGCGGTGGCAGGTTGTCGCCACCCCCGGCCGCCACCCGCTCCAACAGCAGCTCCAGGGCGGTGGGGGCACTGCCGATCAACACCACCGCACCGGGGTGCCGTTCCAGGGCGATGGCCATCCCCGCCGCCGCCCGGGTGCCGCCGGCGGGGGCCAGGGGCGGGGCCCAATCCAACACCGATGCCACCGCATTGCCGAAGGTGCGGCGGGCCATGGGGCGAACGGCCGCCGCGGCCATGGCCGTGTCGGTGAGGATCGGGGCGCCGCAGGCCAGGGCGCGGGCGCCGAGGGCACAGGCCCCCGCACTGAACCGCAGCGCCGGGGCCAGGCTGAGGTCGCCGCCGCTGTGCACCAGGCGCTCCAGCACATCGCGCTCCAAGCCGCTGAGGCCCGTCTCCCCAAGCCAGGAGCGAATGCGGCGCACGCTCTCCGAGAAGATCGGATGGTCGAAGTCGTTCAAGCAGAGGCCCGGATGCCGATCCACCTTTACTGGGGCGACGATGAGGCCGCCCGCACACGGGCCGTGGAGCACCTGGTGGAGCAGGTCCTGGATCCCACCTGGGCCAGCATGAACCTGAGCCGCCTCGACGGCCAAGACGCGGAACAGGCCCGCCGCGCTCTCGAGGAGGCCCGCACCCCTCCCCTCGGGGCCGGACATCGGGTGGTGGTGCTGCAGCGCAGTCCCTTCTGCGGAACCTGCCCCCCAGCCCTGGCCGAAGCCCTGGAGGCCTGCCTGCCCGCCATCGCCGCCGACGCCCACCTGGTGCTGGTGAGCAGCGGCAAGCCCGATGCCCGACTGCGCACCACCAAGGCCCTGCGCGCGGTGGCCGAGGAGCGGAGCTTCCCCCTGCCCGCCAGCTGGGATGGGGCGGGCCAGCTGGACCTGGTGCGCGGCACCGCCCGGGAGCTGGGGTTGACCCTGGAGGATCGGGCGGCCGAAGCCCTGGCGCAGGCCATCGGCAGCGACAGCGCCCGTCTGGCCAGCGAGCTGGAAAAACTGCGGGTCTACGGAGGGGAGCGCATCACGGCGGCGGCTGTCAGCGCGCTGGTGGGGGGGCGCAGCAGCACGGCCCTGGCGGTGGGGGAGGCCCTGCTGGCGGGGAAACCGGCGGAGGCGATCGCCCTGGTGGATGGACTCCTGGAAGCCGGCGAGCCGGCCCTCCGCATCGTCGCCTCCCTCTCCAGCCAGAGCCGGGGTTGGTTGTGGGTGGCCCTGCTGGAGGCGCGCGGAGAGCAGGACGTGACCACCATCGCCAAGGCTGCGGGAATCGGCAACCCGAAACGGGTCTACGTGCTGCGCAAGCAGATTCGCGGGCGCAGCGAAGAGCACCTGCTCGCCCTGCTGCGGCAGCTTCTGGAGGCGGAGGCCTCGCTGAAGCGCGGCGGCGACCCGGCAGACACCTTCCGG
>JBKDSZ010000233.1:0-4300 GCA_046340375.1 Cyanobacteriota bacterium
CAATGTCACATTCTCTATTTGGTATGCCTTTACTGAAAACTTCATGCTGGCCCTGAGCCACGATGAAGTGGTGCATGGCAAAAGCAACCTGTTGCACAAAATGCCAGGAGATGACTGGCAGAAGTTCGCCAATGTGCGCGCCCTATTGGCTTATATGTGGACCCACCCCGGCAAGAAAACAATTTTCATGGGCATGGAATTTGGCCAGCGGGCAGAGTGGAATGTCTGGGGTGACCTTCAGTGGGAGTTGCTGCAATACGAGCCACATTTGGGCTTGCAGCGCATGATTGACGATCTGAATATCTTCTACAAATCTGAGCCTGCCCTCTGGCGAGACGACTTCGATCAATATGGTTTCCAGTGGATTGATTGCAACGATACCCGCAACTCTGTGATCAGTTTCATGCGGCGGGAAAGCATTACCGGTCGCTGGCTTGTGGTGATCGCCAACTTCACTCCACAAACCCATTCCCACTATCGCGTTGGTGTTCCTCTGGAGGGGTTCTACGAAGAAGTGTTCAACAGTGACAGCGGCCGGTATGGCGGTAGCAACCTGGGCAATCTCGGTGGCAAATTCACCGATCAATGGGCCTTGCACAGCTACGACCACTCATTGGATCTCTGTCTGCCGACGTTGAGTGTCTTGATCTTCCGTCGGGATGAGGTGAGGAGCCTGCGGCAAGAGGAGGAGCCGGTGGAGGCCGCCGTCAACGCCTGAGCCACCCGGCCATCAGCCCGACATGGATGACCGCTTCCTCAAGCAACTTCTCTGGTTGAGCCTGCTGGTGCTTGTGAGCACGGCATCGCCCCCGTCCCTGGCCCGTCTCACCTGGCTGGGCTATCCCCTTCTCAGCGGCCAATTGCTGTTGGGGCTGAGTGCTCGCCCCCCCTGGCGCACCCCCTGGGGCAAGCGCACCTATCAAGCCATCGGTTTGGCCTCCATCGTCGCGCAGGTCATCTGGGTCTTCAGCCCCCGCAGCCTCATTTCCACGTCGTTGCCCCTGCTGATCCTCTTTCTCTTCTTCATGGGCTGGAGCCTGGTGCGGTTGCTGCATCGCATCGCCTGGGAGTCTCCCTCGGAATCGGCGCTGGTGGCGGGGGGCCTGGCGGGTTATCTGCTGCTGGGCATCAGCGGAGGCCTGCTGCTGACCGTGATTGACAGCCTGGTGCCGGGTTGTTTCCGCGACTCGGCCACCGGCGCGATGGTGCAGCTGCCGCCCCTGGGCTCCGACCTGGCGGCCACCGCCACCTGGGATGTGAATGTGCAGCGCATCATCTATTTCGCCTTTGTCAGCCTCACCACCGTCGGCTACGGAGACATTTCGCCCGTGCAGCCTGTGGCACAGCTGGCCAGCGTGTCGCTGAGCGTGCTGGGCCCCCTTTATATCGCCGTGGTGATCGGTGTCGTGGTGAGTCGCTTGGTGGCTCAAACGTCTCGGACGCCGCAAGACGGAGAACACGGGTCGTCCTGATCCGTCCTTTCAGCCGCTCGGAGAGCTGCCGCCGTCTCCGGACGGGGGCGTGAGCAGGCCCTCGGCGTCAAAGCGTCGCCAGATCGCCAGCTTGACCTCCGAGGTGATCGAGCTGGCGCGCAGCGGATCAACGATGGAAAAGGAGAGCTTGTAGCTGTGGGAGGAGGGACTGAAGCTCAGCAGGGTGGCGCGTGGTGGAGGCTGTCGCAACACCCGGGGATGGGCGGCGGCCAGCTCCTGGAGCAAGGCGATCATGCGATCCGGCGTCCAGGAGCTGGGCGCGGACACCTCGAAGCCGCAACGGCGGGTGCGGTCGCTGCGGGTGTAAGTGGTGGTGGTGGCGGTGAAGAAGTTCTGGTTGGGCACCACCAGCTCGGCGTTGTCGCTGGCCCGCAGCAGGGTGGTGGCCCGCAGGTCCAGTCGCCGCACCTCACAGGCCTCGCCCTCGTGAATCAACACCTCTCCGGGCCGCACGGATCCCTCCACCAGCAACCAGAGACCGCTGATGAAGTTGGAAAACACCTCCTTCACGCCAAATCCGATGCCCACGGAGAGCCCCCCGGCCACCGCCAGCAACCCCGCCTTGTCAATCCCCAGGCGGGCCACCCCCCAGACCAGTCCCAGGCTGATGAAGCCGTAGCGCAGCAGGGTGACCATCGCCTTTCGGCTGCCCTCGCCGATGCTCAGGGCCCGTTTGGCGGCCCAGCCGAGAGCGCTGGCGGGGTAGATGGCGGCAGCCACGACGAAGTAGAGCACCACCAACACTGTGGTGAGGGTGCCCAGTTGAATCTCGCTGCCCAACCAGGTGCCCAGAGAGAGGCTGGCCAGATCCCGTGGCGAAGCCACGGCATCCAACAACACCAGGGCGACGATCAGGACGAAGGCGGGGCGCAGGATCCGACTGACCAGCGCGTGAACGGTTTCCGCCGGCAGCCAACGCTTGAGCAGCAGGCGCTCCACCAGCCGCAAGCCCCAGAACGACGCGAGGATCTGCCAGGCCAGCAACAGCAGCCCGAAATGGGTTCCGGTGGCCGCCGCGAGCGCCATCGCCAGCGGCAGCGCGATCATCCAGACCCACAGCGCCGTGGCGCGGCGGACGAGCGGCGGCGGGGTGAGAAACGGCCAGGGCTGCCTCAGGAGAGCCAACAGGCCAAAGGCCAGCCCCGCAAAGAGCAGCTGCTCCAACACGATCGGGCGGTTGAGGAAGCCCAGCCAACCCGCAAATTGCAGCGCGAAACCGTTCATGGAAGTGGTTCGCCGAGTCGCATCAGCTCAGCGGCCGCCTGTTGCGGCGTGAGCACGCCCACCATCACCTGTTGAATCAGGTTTTCCATGCGTTTGGACACCGTTTGGATGTGTGCGGTGGTGAACGGATGGGTGAGCAGCGGCGATCCGGACTGAAATTGCTGTTCGGCATTCTCCAGGGCCGCCAGCACCCCGGAGCTGGCCACGGGCGTCTGCACGAATCGATTCACCGGCAACACCTCCTGGCTGTCCAGCACATAGCGTCGCTGCAGCATCGGATCCAGGCTGAGCCGAGCCAGGGCGGCGGCGTTCTGCCGCTGGCGGGGGCTGGACCCCAGCCCGAAGCTCCACACCTGGAGAATCGAGAAGGGACTGGGCGGCCCCCCCGGGCCGCTCGGCAGAGCCGTGACCCCCAGCCGGGGCCCCATGGCCTCCCGCAAGGGCGCCAGGGTGAGGCTGAAGCAGGGGATCCAGTCCAGCCTGGAGCTCACCAGGCCGTTGAACAGGTCTTCCGGTCCTCCGGCGATGTCCACCCTGCTCTGCTGGGCGACCTCCCGCAACCAGGTCAGCCAGCCGCTGATCAAGTCCTCCTCTCGCCGTCGCGCGCTGGCGGAGGCCGGAACCGTTCCCTTGAGGATGGGGGCGATGGCGCGGTCCGCCCCGCGGGTGCCCGCCGTCCACCAGATGCCGTAAGGATCAATGGAGAGACCAATGGCGCTCCCGGCAGCGGCCATCGCCATCAATTCCTCGGTGGTGCGGGGTGGAGAGGGTACTTTTTGCCGATTGAAACAAGCCAGGGTGACCAGCTCATAGAGCGGCAAGCCAGCCTGGCGGGAGCCATGGCTGACGCGCATCAGGAAGCGCGGGTCCACCGAGGAGATGGTCCGCTCCATGGCCGGGGTCCGGGGCAAGGGCGCGATCAGGCCGTCCTGAAGCAGGGTGTTGGCCATCGGGGCGCGCATCAGCAGCAGATCCGGCCCCAGCCCCCGCGAGATGCGGAGCCGGAGCTCCTCCCCCACCAGACTCTCATCAATCGTGGACAGGCTGACGCGCACATTGGGATGAACGTCTTGGAATTCCTCCAACAGGGGATCCCAGAGCTTCTCCCGCACGGCATCGCGCCGCAGCCAATCCAGCCGCCGCTGGGTGACGATCATCACGTTGAGGGTTTCCCCTTGAAGGCCCGCCAGGGAATCGCAACCCTGCAACCCGAGCAGACCAAGGAGGATCAAGGGCAGCCAGGACGCCGATCGGCGAGAGGATCGCGAGGGCCGCGCACCCTTGGGAGGTCGGCCCCGCCCGCAGATCCAGGCCCCGGATCCAGGTTGGACCGGCCGTTCGTTGCCCCCCGAGGCAGCGCCTTCGACGGCTGGCTGGAAATCCGCTGAGGAAGGAGGCAAGCGACCGGGGAGCAGACGACCAGGAGAGCCAGGGAAGCGGACCGAGGCCATGAGGGTGATCAACCCGGGGCCCAGTGCCTGATGGATCTGGAGGACCACCCCCTGGCGAAGCGGATCGTGGCCGTCTTCCCGACATTGGTGTTCGGCGGCGACTTGTACGGCCCCCATCGCCATCCCACCAGC
>JBKDSZ010000234.1:0-12865 GCA_046340375.1 Cyanobacteriota bacterium
GCGCTGGTCCTCCGGCAGGGTCACATCGACGCCGAGGGGGCATCGGCCCAGGTGCAGGGGTGTGCCCGTGTAGCGCTGGCGGGATTGCGCACCCGGGCGCCGATCGGCACCCCCCGTTTGGGTCGGTCCTCATCGGTGCGCTCCTGGTCGCTCTCCCGCGCCACCAGATCCTGAAAGGCCCTCACCGCCAGCTCCTGGTCGGGGCTGGTGAGGGAGGGCACCAGGGGATGTTCAGGCGCCAGGACGAGGAAGGTGACGCCATGCAGCGTGTCGGGCCGGGTGGTGAACACCTGGATCGTGGCGCCCGTTGGGTGGCCCTCCGCGTCGACCACGGGAAAGGCCAGCTCGGCGCCGGTGGAGCGGCCGATCCAGTTGGCCTGCATCGTGCGCACCCGCTCCGGCCATCGGGTCAAGCTGTCGAGATCGGCCAACAGCTGATCCGCGTAGGCCGTGATCTTCAAAAACCACTGCCGCAGCTTGCGCTTCTCCACCAGCGCGCCGGACCGCCAGGAGCGCCCCTCCCCATCCACCTGCTCATTGGCGAGCACCGTTTCATCCACCGGATCCCAGTTCACGGTGGCTTCCTTCCGGTAGGCGAGCCCCGCCTCCCAGAACTGAAGGAAGAGCCACTGGGTCCAGCGGTAGTAGTCGGGCTGGCAGGTCGTCACTTCCCGCGACCAGTCGATGGAGAGGCCGAGCCGCTCCAGCTGGGCGCGCATCTGGGCGATGTTGCGCCGGGTCCACTCCGCCGGATCGACTCCCCGCTCGATGGCGGCGTTCTCCGCCGGCAGGCCGAAGGCATCCCAGCCCATGGGATGGAGCACGCGGTGGCCCCGCATCCGTTGTTGCCGTGCCACCACATCGGTGATCACATAATTACGCACATGCCCCATGTGCAGGGTCCCGGAGGGATAGGGAAACATCGATAGGGCATAAAACGAAGGCCCCGTGCCAGCGGGCCTTTCGCCGGCTTCCGGCTCGGGGGTTTGATCCAGGTGCTGCTCACGCCAGAGGGCCTGCCAGCGGTTTTCGATCTCCTGGGGCGTGTAGCGGGAGGGATCGGACACGATGGAAAGCGGCGGGGAAGGTCGGGGAGCACCACGGGCGCCAAGCCCGGCTTCCCGATGGTGCCACACGCTCTCGGCCCGCCCGCCCGCTCAGAGCAGGGCGCGCAGGAGGGTGATCGCGTCGCGGTTGACCATCACCAACGGTTGCGTGGCGCTCTGCCGCAGGGCCACGAAGTGCATGTCCTGCCATTTGATCACCCCCTCCACCTCCTGGCCGCTCACCAGGCTCAGGCTCACCACCGTGCGGGTGCGGATGAGTTCCTGGATGTGGCGCACGCTGGGCAGGGTGGTGTCCAGCTTGGTGCCGCGATTCTCAAAGAAGCTCTGCATAGGATCAGACACGACTGCGCGGGGCTCCAAGCGCCATGGAATTCAGCAAGTATCAGGGTCTGGGCAACGATTTTCTGTTGTTTGACCTCCGCGCCCGCCCCGCGGCCGAGGGAGGGTCGGCCGATCCGGATGGCGTGCGCCTGCTCTGCGATCGCCGCTACGGCGTGGGCGCCGACGGGGTGATCCTCGCCCTCCCGCCGGAGGCCGGCGGCGACCTGCGGATGCGCATCTTCAATGCCGATGGCTCCGAGGCGGAGATGTGTGGCAATGGCATCCGCTGCCGGGCCCGCTTCCTGGCGGATCGGGACGGGGAGGCGGCCGGCCGCCGCTGGGAGGTGGAAACCGCCGCCGGACGCATCCGGCCCCAGCTGGAGGCGGACGGGCAGGTGCGGGTGGACATGGGCCCGCCCTTTCTCGAACCCGACAGCGTGCCCACCACCCTCCCGCCCGGGCCGGCGGGGTTGCCCCAGGGGGAGCTGGAGGCCGCGGGCGGGCTCTGGAACGTGGCGGCGGCGGGCATGGGCAATCCCCATGCAGTGGTGCCCGTGGCCGATGCCGACGCCCTCGACCTGGAGGGGATCGGCGCCGCCCTGGAGGTGCATCCGGCCTTCCCCGCCCGGGCGAACGTGCACCTCGTGGAGGTGCTCGATCCCGGCCACCTGCGCATGCGGGTGTGGGAACGGGGGGCGGGGGTGACCCTCGCCTGCGGCACCGGGGCCTGCGCCACCCTGGTGGCCTGCCACCTGCTCGGCCTGAGCGAGCGCCAGGCCCGCCTGGATCTGCCCGGCGGAACGCTCTGGATCGCGTGGGACGCCGACACGGAGCATGTCTTCATGACCGGGCCGGCGGAACCGGTGTTCAACGGGGTGTTGACCGGCGCCCTGGCCCCGGCGGTGGCGGCCTGGCTGGCCCCTGAGGACGGACCCCCCCGCGTCGCGGCTCCGGCGGCGCCCCCCCCGGCGGCCACGACCTCCGAGGCTGGAGGGGGACCGGAGCTGGAGCCGATCGACTGCGCCACCGCCTGCACCACGGGCTGTCAGCGCCCCGAGGCCTGCCCCAGCGCCGAAGCCCGCGCCCGGGTGGCCGCCCTCCTGGAGGGACGCTCCCTCGACGATCTGGTGCGGCTCGCCAATGATTCCCTCGAAGATCGCCTCCTCGGCCGACGACCCGATGGCCGTGCCGGTGGGATCTGAGGGGACGGGATCCCCCGCTCCCCTCTATCTCGACGCCTGCGCCACCACCCCACTGGCGCCGGAGGTGTGGCAGGCGATGGAGCAAGCCTGGCGGGAGGCCTGGGGGAACCCCTCCAGCCTCCATGGCCTCGGGGTGGCGGCAGCGGAGGTGTTGGAGCGCAGCCGCTGGCAACTGGCGGCGGATCTGGGGGCGGCGCCCGAGGAGGTGCTCTGGTGCTCCGGGGGCACCGAGGCGATCCAGACCGCCCTCCTGGGCAGCGCCGCCACGCTCCCGCCCGGCCGCCTGTTGATCAGCGCCGTGGAACATCCCGCTACCGAAAGCGCCGCGGCGGTGCTGGCCCAGCGGGGCTGGACCGTGGAGCGCCTGCCCGTGGATCGCCAGGGCCTGTTGCGTCTGGAGGCCCTCGAACCCCTCCTGGAGCCCCCCACCCGGCTGGTGTCCCTGATCTGGGGGCAGAGCGAGGTGGGCAGCCTGCAGCCTGTCGCCACCATCGGCGCCCTCTGCCGCGAGCGGGGGCTGCGTCTGCATGTGGACGCGGTGCAGGTGTTGGGCCATGCCCCCATCGACTGGAGCCGCCTGCCCGTGGACCTGCTCAGCGGGGCGGCCCACAAGCTGCAGGGGCCCAGGGGCATCGGCCTGCTGCTGGCGCGCCGCGGACTCCCCCTGGAGCCCCTGATCGGCGGCAGCCAGGAAGGGGGACGGCGGGGGGGCACAGAACCCGTTCCCCTGATCGCCGGTTTCGCGGCGGCCCTGCGCCTCCACACCCTCCGGCTGGAGGCCCATGGCGGACAGGATCCCCTCGCACCGCTGCGGGATGCCCTTTGGGCCGCCCTCGCTCCCCTGCCCGGCCTCAGCCTGCTGGGGCCCGATCCAGGGGATCGGCACCGGCGCCTGCCGCACCACCTGAGCCTGCTGGTGCGGGGCCGGGGGGGACGGCCCCTGCCGGGACGGGCCCTCGTGCGGGCCCTCGCCCAGCGGGGGGTGGCCTGCGGCAGCGGCTCCGCCTGCAGCGCCCGGGGCTCGGGAGCCAGCCGGGTGTTGTTGGCCTTGGGGCACAGCCCGGAGGAGGCTGCGGCGGGCCTGCGGCTGAGCGTGGGGCCCTGGCTGCGGGAGGACGACCTGGCGGGAGTGCCGGCGGCCCTGGCCGCCGCCATGGCCGAGGTGGAGGCCGCCCTTCCTGGTTAGGGTCGGCCCCTGCGACTCATGGCTCGATGCTTCCCTCCGATCTGCGCCAGGCTGAGGCGCAGGCCCTCACGGCGCTCCACTCCGCCCTGGCCGCCGCGGGGCGGGGGCGCTGGACGGTGGAGCTGCGCTTTGAGGGCTTGAAGGTGCTGCCCCTGGCGCTGCGGCTGGCTCCCTCGCTGCGGGAGCGGCACCCCGAGCTGAAGGTCCTGTTTCCCGATGCCGGCGCCACGGCCCTGGCCCGCCGGGATGGGGGCGACCTGGCGCCCCTGATCCGCGGCCTGGGCGATCACCGCCGGCGCCAGGAGGCCGGAGACGACCTGGACGCCGTGCTGCTGATCGTCCAGCCCGGCCCGTCGGACTATGCGGTGGTGGAGACCGTGTGCGAGGCCCAGCGGGGCCCCGTGCTGTTGCTCAATGCCTCCCTGGAGGATGCCGCAGTGGGAATCGGCAGCGTTGCCCGGGGGCGGCGCAAGGGCTTCCTGGCCCAGTGGCAGGCGGCCTACGCCTTGCGGCCCTTCCCCGACAGCGCCCTGCGCCGCGCCCATCCCGGCGAATGGGAGTTGTATCGGCTGGATCCGGACGGCTTCCGGCTGGCGGCCACGTTCCCCCGCAAACCGGACGCGGAGGAGCAGGCGGCGGCCCTCAGCGGGGGAGAGCGCGGTCCGGCCCAATCGTTGCGGTCGCTCGGAGATCTGATCGACAACCTGCGGGGCTGAACCAAGGCCGCCGAAGCTGGAGGCGGTTGCGGAACAATCCGCGGCCCCGTGGCTGGTGTCTCGCCGCGAGTCCCCCTAAACTTCGCCGACTGATCCCCGCCCATGGCCAGCGAACCCCCCGACTCCCCCTCCCGTCCGTCCCGGCGCTGGAGCCCCGTTGATGTCGCGGCGGGGGTGGCGGTGTTTTTGGCGGCCGTTGGCGTGATCTGGAGTCCGAAGCTCTCGAACGCCGTCGACAAGGCCACCGGCGGCGTGGTGCCTGTCACCGTGTCGGTGGATGTGCGGGGGGAACCCGCCGCGGACAGCGCCGCTTTGTTCCGCGCCATCGCGGCGGAAGGAGAGGTGTCGATCGTCATCCGCAACGCTCCCCACGGCAAGGTGAGGATCGCCCGGCTGGAGCCCCTCCAGCGCCGACTGACGATCCTCACCCCCGAGGGCAAGTTGATCTCCACCCCCGATCCCAACCAGAGGACCTTCGGCACCTTCGACGCCCGCTTCATCCTGGAAGGGCAGGGCCGCCGGGGCGGTGGCGGGGTGGTGCTGGGCAACCAGACCCTGAAGATCGGCGCCCCGGTGGAGCTGGAGGGAACCAACTACCGCTTCAACGGCAACGTCACCAACCTGGTCGTCGGAGGTCCGTCCTGAGATGCCCGTTCTCTCCCGCTTCCTGAAGCCCTCGCGACAGATGGCTTTCTGGCGCTCCGGACTGTTGACCAGCGCGGCGCTCGCCGTTCTGGCCCCCCTGGCCCTGGGCGGCGCCGCCCTGGCTTCTCCCGCCCTGCCCTCCCTCCAGGGGGGACAGCGGCAGCTGCCGGTTCTGCCGCTGCCGCCGCTCACCCCCGCCCTGGGGGTGCCCGCCCTCGGCCGCGAGCCCAGCTGTCCGGCTCTGCAGCAACGGCTGGCGGCCCAGCTGGCAGCGGAGCAGGAGGTGTGGAGCGTGACGATCGCCGATGGCACCGGGCGCCTGCTGGCGGATGTGAACGGCACGCGACCGCGGGTGCCCGCCTCCAATCAGAAATTGGTGAGCACCGCTTTCGCCCTCGATCGACTCGGCCCCGATTTCCGGCTCAACACCCAGTTGTGGCGGTTGGCGGATGGCACCCTGCGGCTGACGGGCCAGGGAGATCCGGATCTCGCCCTGCCCCAGCTGCAGCGTTTCGCCATGCTCGCCCTGCGCTCCGGCGGGTCGACAGGCCCGAGTGGCTCCACGGTGCGCCTGCAGGTGGCGGAGGTGCCGCAGCAGAGCTGGTGGCCCCAGGGGTGGCACTACGCGGACCGCAGTCAGTGGTACGGGGCGCCGATCACGCGGCTGGCGATCACGAGCAACACGATCGACGCCGCCGTCATGAATCCCGTCGGGCGCCTGCAGGCCCTGCTGAAGCGCACGGCGAATCAGCAGGGGGGCGACATCCAGATGCAGGTGGTGTCCGCCGATCAGCCTTTGCCGTCGGATGCGGTGTTGGTTCATGAGGAGCCTTCCGCCTCCATGCAGGGTCTGTTGAGCCTCGCCAACACCGACAGCCACAATTTCACCGCCGAGGTGTTGTTGCGCTCCGGCGCGGGCACCTGGGATCTGCCGGAAGCCGTGCGGCGGGAAAGCCTCTGGCTCAGCCAGCAGGGACTGCCGATGGAGGGGGTGCGGGTGGCGGACGGAAGCGGTCTGGACCGGTCCAACCGTCTCACCAGTCGCTTTCTCACCGGTCTGCTTTTGCGGATGGATCAGCATCCCTACGGCCGCCAATACGTGGCGTCGATGGCCATCGCCGGCCGCCGCGGCACGTTGAAACATCTCTTCGTCGGCACCCCCTTGGAGGGACGGGTCTACGCCAAGACCGGCACCCTGACGGGTGTGAGATCCATCAGTGGCCTGCTGGTGACGGAGGCGGGCCCGCGCTACTTCAGTGCCATCTCCAATGGGGCCTCCGCCCCCAACGCCACCATTGGCCGGGTGTTGCGGGATGCGCAGAACGTGGCGCTCTGTCCATAGGGCGGGCGGCTCACCGAGACCGACCGGCTTTGGTGAGCTTCGACGATCGTTTCCGTCATCCCTGAATCCATCGCGGAAATGGCGAGTGGTCTTCTCCAGCCAGGGTCGAGCGGTCGACGGGTTTGACGCGAGCCAATGGCCGTGGGAGCTTCACGGGACACCATTGAGCTTCTGGATTTTCGCCTCAAACCAAGGCGTGAAGTCTTGATTGGCATGGAGGCGGCCGGACTGCTTCAACGTCAGGAGGATGTCGAGTCCGCGTTGGAGATGGGCGCGCCGGGTGGAGACGTCCAAGAGCCTCTCCACGGTTCCCAACTTGGAGCAGGAGATCGCCAGATCCACCTGCCACTGGGTGTTGGCCGGATCGCGCTTCGCCAGGCCTTCGGCGATGGCCAGGCTCGCCTGGAAGGCCGCGAGGGCACCAGCTCCATCCCCCTTCGACACCAACACATCACCTATCCCGTTCCAGGCACACGAGACACCCCGTGGATCGTTTGCGGCTTCCGCGTTGCGGCGGCAATGCTCAAAGGCTTGCCTGGCACCTTCGGTATCGCCCAGTGGCAGCAAGCCGTAGCCCAGGCCGAAAGCAGCCCAGATGTCAGCTGGATCCGCGTGAGTGGCCTGGCGCCAGTACTCAACCGAGCGAGGCAAATCCTCCCCCTCACAGCCTTTGGCAAGGCCTTGGGCCGCTGCTGAAAGCTCCTTTCTCCGCATCGGCTCTGGCTCCCAGCCACGGCACTGGAGGGAAAAGAATTGCCGCACCAGGGGATGGAGGGCATAGAGAGGGGGATCTCCCTCAAGGCCGTCGAGCAGGTTGGCGCCCACCAGTGCCGTCTATGCCAGGGAGCTGGCGGCCCTCCTGGATGAGCGGGGCTTCTGGCGGGGGGTGCACCTCACGCCACCAGCCCCCTGCAGGCCCGGCGAGGCGGTGTTGATCATGCAGCTCTCGGACCTGCACTTCAACGAACAGGTAGACATCACCTCCAACCGCTACGACTTCAGCGTGGCCTCCGCCCGCCTCGCGAAGCTGGCGAGCCGCGTCAAGCAACTGGGCCGCAGCTATGGCGCCAACAAGGCGGTGGTGGCCTGTCTGGGGGACTTCCTCAACAGCGACCGTCGCCTCGATGAACTCCTCAGCAACGCCACCAACCGCAGCATGGCCACCCTGCTCGCGGTCGACATCCTGCGGGCGTTCCTCCTGGATCTGTCGCCCCCAAGCCCGGCCCCGGTGAACCCCTCGGCCCCGACGACGAGCGCTTCTCCCCCATCGCCATCGGCCACCTCACCCATCGGCTCGTCGACGTGAAGCGCCTCCTGGAGCAGCTCAACGCCGAGCAGAAGACCCTCCATGAATCCCTCCGCCTCGCCCACCTCCGGGGCGATCTCTTCCACCTCCTCGCTCCCTCCAGCGAAGGATGGTGTCACCAGCTCAGTGACGACACCCTCCTCAGCCGCCGACAGGGCCGCAAGCAGTGGGCCTACAGCAGCCACTGGGCCGAGATGGAAGCCCAGCTCAAGACGCGGCAGACCTATGAGCAAGCCACAGGGATGGCCTCCTGGCGTCATGGGGCGGCGTTTTGGGACCTGCGGGGGCAGAAGGGGTGAGGGGACTTTGAAGCGTTGACACTGACGACTTCCTCAGCGGATCGGGCCCTGGCAGTCGCTGGGGCTTTTTATTGGCGGGCACAAGCTCGCCAGAAAAAAGTCCGCAAGTCACGGGGATCGACTATCGCGAGCCTTCAGCCTGTACCATTGTTTGAATAGTGATCATCCGTGCAAGCCCACCAAAATAGGCGCCATCTGTCGATGTCCAATGGAACGTCGCCCCCCCATCATCCCCACTGCTATCCCACTCTCGGAAGCACGGGGAGGCCACCCAGGGTCCCATCGAAAGCGATAACGTTCTCGCGTAATCGCCCCCATCAGGCCCATGGCTGACCCCGCTTCCGGCTCCGAAGCGGAAGCCAGGCTGCGCATCGATGCCCTTTTGGAAGCCTCCGGTTGGGCGGTGCAAGATCGCAGTGCCATCCAGCTGAGCGCTGGGCTTGGCGTTGCCGTGCGGGAACTGCCCACTGCTGGAGGGGAGGCTGACTATGGCTTGTTCTTGGGCCATGAGCTGGTGGGGGTGGTGGAGGCCAAGAAGGTGGGCACGCCCCTGGGTGGCGTGGAGGCCCAGA
Source organism: Cyanobacteriota bacterium (assembly GCA_046340375.1). GTDB lineage: Bacteria > Cyanobacteriota > Cyanobacteriia > PCC-6307 > Cyanobiaceae > Cyanobium. The sequence continues at coordinate 8,657 of JBKDSZ010000234.1, forward strand.
CCCTCGCCTACGCCACCGAGACCCTGACTGGATTGCAGGTGCCGGTTCAGCCGCGCCCCTTTCGCTACGAGAGCACAGGGGTGGAAACCTTTTTCACCAACGGGCTGGATCCCGATCCCACGGCCCGTCGCGTGTTCAGCTTCCATCGGCCCGAGACCCTGGGCGACTGGCTGCGCGCGGAGGTGATGCGCCGCGCGGGCCGACCGGACGCGCCGCCGGCGCCCACGCTCAAGGGCCGCATGCGCCTCGCCGCCGAGCACAACCGGGCAGGCCTGTGGCCCGCCCAGATCCGGGCCGTGGAAAACCTGGAGGCGAGCATCTGCCTGGGGCGCCTGCGAGCGCTGCTGCAGATGGCCACCGGCGGTGGCAAAACCATCACGGCGATCTCCGGCGCCTACCGGCTGATCAGCCAGGGCGGGGCGCGGCGGGTGTTGTTTCTGGTGGATCGCGGCAACCTGGGCCGGCAGGCGCTGAAGGAGTTTCAGGGCTACACCACGCCCGATGACGGGCGCAAGTTCAGCGAGCTGTATAACGTCGTCAACTTGAGCAACAACCGCATTGATCCGGTGAACAAGGTGGTGATCACCACCATCCAGCGGCTGTATTCCATCCTCAAGGGCGAGCCCAGCTTTGACGCTGATCTGGAGGAGGAATCGGCTTTTGATGGCCACGGCGCCGATTTGGTGCGGGGCCCGCAGCCGGTGGTGTACAACGCCCAGATCCCGCCGGATTTCTTTGATGTGATTGTGGTGGATGAGTGCCACCGTTCGATCTACAGCCTCTGGAGCCAGGTGTTGGAGTATTTCGACGCCACGATCATTGGCCTCACCGCCACCCCCGGCGGCCACACCTATGCCTGGTTCCACCGCAACGTTGTGAGCGAATACCGCCACGAGGAGGCGGTGCGCGACAAGGTGAACGTGCCGTTTTGGGTGTATCAGATCCGCACGCAGGTGGGGGATCAGGGAGCGACGGTGGAGGCGGGTCCGGGGCTGGGAGTGATCAAGCGCAACCGGCTCACCAGGGAGGAGCGCTGGGAAGCTCTGGAGGAGGATCTTTCCTACGCAAAAGATGCCCTGGATCGGAGCGTGGTGGTGCCGGATCAGATCCGCACCGTATTGCGCACGATCCGCCAGAAATTGTTCACTGAGCTTTTTCCTGGCCGAAAAGAGATTCCCAAGCTGCTCTTTTTCGCCAAGAATGACAGCCACGCGGAAGACATCCTCCGCATCCTGCGGGATGAGTGGTGCCTGAGCAATGAACAGGCCGTGAAGATCACCTACAAGGCCGAGCAGGATGAAGCGGGGCGGGTGGCGCCCTCCAGGAGGCCGGATCAGTTGATCAAGGATTTCGCCAACAGCTACAACCCGCGTGTGGCCGTCACGGTGGACATGATCGCCACGGGGACGGACATCAAGCCCCTGGAAGGGGTGGTGTTTCTGCGGATGGTGCGATCGCAGGCCTTGTTCGAGCAGATGAAGGGCCGGGCGGTGCGGGTGATGGCGGATGCCGACTTCCAGGCGATCAGCCCGGATGGGGGGAGCAAGACGCAGTTTGTGGTGATCGATTGCGAGGGGGTGATGGAGGGGGTGAAGGCTGATCCACCGCTGGATCGGACGCCAAGCGTGCCGTTCAAAACCATCCTGGAGCTGGTGCGGATGGGCAACCGGGATGAGGAGGTGCTCTCGACGCTGGCCAGCCGGTTGGACCAGATGGATCGGCGCCTCACGCCTGAGCAACACAACCATCTGGCGGCGGTGCCAGGCGCCCCACAGTTGCGCGAGCTGGTGGCCCACCTGCTCGATCGGCTGGATCCCGACCAGGAGGTGGAGCGGGCCCGCGAGCTGTTCGCGGTGCCAGAAGCGGTGGCGCCCACGGAGGAGCAGCGGCGGGAGGCCCGCAAGCAGCTGCTCGATGAGGCGGCCCATCCCCTGGTCGGCAACCCGGCCTTTTGCGAGGCGTTGGTCACGGTGCGCCAGGCCCAGGAGATCACCGTGGATGTGCTCACCTGCGACAGCGTGACCTTTGCCGGGGCACGGCCGGATCAAAACCTCGACTACGCCTCCCCGGCCGCGGGACTCACCAGCGCGTTTGAGGCCTACTGCCGCGAGAATCGCGACCAGTTGGAGGCCCTGAGCGTGCTCTATGCCAAGCCCTACCGACAGCGGATCACACGGGCCAAGTTGGTGGAGCTGGCCGAAGCGATCCAGCGCCCACCACGCCAATGGACCACCGAAGCCCTGTGGCATGCCTACGAGCAGGTGGAGGCAAACCGGGTAAAGGGCGCCAGCACGGGCAAGCACCTCACTGATCTGATCAGCCTGGCCCGCCATGCGCTGGGGGTGGAGGAGGAGCTGGTGAGCTTTCAAGACCAGGCCTCGGAACGCTTCGCCGGCTGGTTGGCGCAGCAGGCCAACCGGGGTCGCACTTTCAGCGAGGAGCAGTTGCGCTGGCTGGAGCTGATCCGCGATCAGATCGTCGTGGATCTGGAGGTGCGAATGGAGGATCTGGACGAGCCGCCCTTTGCCCAACAGGGGGGTTTGGGGAAGGTGTATGCGTTGTTTGGGGTTGAGCTTGGGGCGATTGTGGCGGAGTTGAATGAGGTGGTGGCGGCGTGAGCTGGCCTCTGGAGCCGCTTGGCTCAATCTGTGAGATCGTTTCGGGGATCACCAAGGATTCCAAGAAACAGGGCGACGAGTACCGCGAAGTGCCGTACCTGCGCGTGGCCAACGTTCAGCGGCTGCGCCTGGATCTCTCGGAAATGAAAACGATCCCGGCCAAGGAGACCACGATCGCAAGCTACCGGCTGGAGGCTGGCGACATCCTGCTGAACGAAGGCGGTGACCGAGACAAGCTGGGGCGTGGCTGGATCTGGCAAGGTCAGATCAGCGAATGCATCCATCAAAACCATGTCTTCCGCGCCCGCATCCGGGCTGGCAAGGCCATTCCGAAGTGGATTGCGTACTATGCCAATACGAACGAAGCTCGGGCCTATTTCCTGACATCGGGCAAGCAGACAACGAACCTCGCCTCGATCAGCAAGAAGAACCTGAGCGCACTTCCAGTTCCATTGCCAACGACCGATGTACAAGAATCCGTCGTCGCTGAGATCGACATACAGCTTTCTCGCCTTGATGAAACCGTCACTATCCTGCAGGGCATCCAAGCCAAACTCAAGCAAGCCCGCGCCAGCATCCTGAAGGCGGCGGTGGAGGGGAGGCTGGTTGAGACGGAGGCCGAGCTAGGAAGGGCTGGAGCATCGCAATTGAAAAGTGCTAGTGAGTTGCTTGCTGAAATCTGCCCTACTCATCCGAGGAACGGCACCGAAAAACGACAAGTGAAATTGAAAATAGAGCACGCAGGCCTTGGTGAACTCCAGGAAGTGGATGGAGTCTCCCTTCCGAATACACCAGAAGGCTGGGCCTGGACTTTTATTGGTTCCATTGCAACAACTGTGCGTAATGGCTATTCCGGAAAGCCATCCGATCACGGACCAGTCAAGATTCTTCGCATATCTGCAGTGCGTGCAATGTCTGTGAATATTGCCGACACCAGATCACTCCCAGGCCATATCAGTGATTATGCAAATGCGGTTGCACGAGAAGGTTGTCTACTGATTACTCGTTACAACGGCAATCCACATTTAGTCGGGGTCATGGGTCATTACCGGAGCAAGGATCTGGTGGTACATCCAGACAAGCTCATCCGTGTTGAACTTGCCTCTGAAAAAATTCGCCCAGAGTGGATCGAGATTGCATTCAACACTGGCTTGACCAGATCCCTACTGAGGAAACGAGTGCGTACCACTGCTGGTCAAGCAGGCATCTCAGGTCAAGACATCAAAGCAATGCCTATTCCATTGCCACCCACTGAGGAACAGATACGGATCGTACGTGAGGTCAACCGCCGCTTCTCCGTCCTCGATCAAGTCGAATCCACCGTCCAAGCCAGCCTCGCCCGCTGCACCCTCCAGCGCCAGGCGATCCTCAAACGGGCCTTTGAAGGCCGGCTGGTGCCACCCCCGCCTGAGCCCCACGGCCGATAATGAGTTAAACCCAATTAGGGCTGATCCCATGGCCGGTGCCGAGAAAGTCGTCACCGCCGATCAAGGTGGCCGCATCAACCTGGGCAAGTCCAGGGCCGGCCACACTTTTCGCGTGCTGGAGCAGGGCAGCCACCTCATCCTTGAACCGGTGGAAACCGTGCATG
>JBKDSZ010000235.1:0-4657 GCA_046340375.1 Cyanobacteriota bacterium
GCGCAGCCCCCAGGCATTGGCGGGGAAAACGCCCACTGGCGTGGTCTGCTGGCGATCCTCTCCAGTGGGGCCCTCCCCATAAGCTCTGCTTCCGTCATAGTTCGCCAGCTCGGTGCTGATCGTCGCGCCGAAGTGGAAGGCTGTGGTGCTGCCCGCACGGCAGGCGTATTCCCACTGCGCTTCGCTTGGCAAGGTGTAAAAACGGCCTGTTCGCTGGCTCAGCCGATGACAGAACTCCATCGCCGCGTGCCAACTCACCGAGTCCACAGGACGTTGATCACTGGTCTCCTCCCCCTCCAGCAACGCAAACCGGCTCGTTGGCATGATGAATCCCGACTTTTTACTTTTCAGCTGAAAAGAAGAGGGATCGGGATCCAATTCAAGCTCCCAACGTTCCCCCTCGCGCTCGCTCCACCGGGCCACCGCTCGCCACTGCGCCTGGGTGATCAGCGTCTGCCCCAGGAAAAAGCCTTGCAGCTGCACCAGATGCTGGGGGCCCTCCGAAGCAAGGCGATCGGGCTCGGAATCGGGGGAGCCCATCCAAACGCGCCCTGGCGGGCTCCAGAGCATGGTGAGGCCCACGCTCTCCGGCTCCAGCCATTCGCGAAACCCCCGGGCGCGGCGCCGATGGGTGAGCAGGAAGCGAAAGGCGCCGGCCCCGTCGGCCTGGCGGGTGGGGTGGGCGCTCATGGGCGCGGCGAGAGTGCTGTCAAAGGCTAAGGGGGGCGCGGCATGAAGGCGGGGAATCAATCAACCTGGCCAACAAAGTGAAGCCTTATCCTTGTTCCATGGTCGTTGCAGCATCCAGCCCATCTCAAACGACAGCGGTCGCGGACGCTCCACGTCCACGATCGATCGAATTGTTCGCGGGCGGGGGGGGCATGGCCCTGGGCCTTCATGACGCGGGATTTGAACCTTCTCTAATGGTTGAGTTCGATGCGAAAGCATGCGAAACCCTCCGTCAGAACGCGCAGGCAGACGAACAGCCTGCAAAGCGACGCCCGACATGGAGCCAGGACGCCGTTCTTTGCCAAGATGTTCGCTCCCTTGACCTGAACGCCCCCATCTGGCGATCTCTGGATCTCGTGGCTGGAGGCCCACCCTGCCAGCCCTTTTCGCTGGGCGGTGTTCATGCTGGCATGGAGGATCGCAGAAACATGTTGCCGGCCTGTTGCGACAATCATTCGCTCCTTATTTCGACTACGTGCTCCTGCAGTTGCGTGATCCCCTTCTGGAGGCCAAGGCAGGAGAGTCTTGGCTGGATCACGCCGCCAGGCTGCAACAAGAGAACCAGGCAAAAGGAAGACTTGGCTATCACGTCACCCGCCAACTGATCAATGCGGCTGATTTTGGCATTCCGCAACAACGCAAACGCGTCATCCTCATGGCTGGGCGGTCGGATCTCGCCGAAGCCCCCCTGCCCCATGTCCCCGCGACCCACTCAATCGATGGATGTGATCATCCTGCGTTCAAGAATCACGTGGGCATCCCAGGCGCCCGCGCCTATCCCGGCCACACGGGATCCGAGCTTGATCAACCCTCAAAAACGATCAAAGCCGGAGTTCATGGCGTCTGCGGGGGGGGAGGCCATGATTCGCTTTCCCGATGGTCGTCTGCGCTACTTGACCGTTCGCGAGAGCGCACGCATTCAGACGTTCCCGGACGACTATGAGTTTTGTGGAGCCAGATCCCATGCGATGAGGCATATTGGCAATGCGGTTCCCGTCAAACTCGCGCAAGCCATTGGGCAACACATGCGTTTTCACGCGGGCCTCTGATCCGCCAATGGCAAGGGATTCCGCGTTGACATCTCGCCCGATGGCCAGGGTCAAAAGCAAAGATACCAAGCCAGAGATAAGGCTGATGTGAGTGCGAGGGATCGGTTGAGCAAGCACCGCAGACAGCTTGAAGGGCGAATCGGCATTTCACCAGAAGAGGTCAGCTTTCGTTGTCTTCATTTTGCTCATACGTGGGACCCCTTCAAGCCGGAATCCCACATGATTCGCAAATACAGTCCCATTTGGAACCTGCGAGGTTTTGGCCCCAATGATCCTGGCCATATGCGGGACAAAACACGCCTGAACGATGACCATTGGCATGTTCGCTATCCCATCGATCCAAACCATCGCTGCGAGGGAATCCCAGCGGGACTCTATGATCCGCTGGAATTACTTCGCTTGGTGTGCAAAGAAGCCCCCTATTGGGTTCGCTTCCAAGGAAACCGAAGCGGCAAAACAGAAGAAGAACAACAGATTTATGAAGAAGCCCATCGTGATTTCTCCTCTTCAAAACCTGTGTCTGTGCCGGCCTCAAGCACTGCCCCAACCCAATGCGTGGCAAGTCACGCTTCTGCCCAGTCATCTGTTGATTTACAGAGAAGTGAAAGAGATCTATCCCAGGATGTTGATCCTCTGGCCACCTCAAAGCCCGGATCAACGCCCCAAGTAGGCGACAGGCGAGGCTGACCCATCACTCCAGAGCGGTGATCGGTTGGCCCATGAACGTGGAAAAGCCTGGACTGCTATCGCACAGCGAAAAGGGTGGGCTGTCGTTGCCGCGTAAACCACGGCACGGCCCACCTGGCGCTGTGCGGATCGATCACCACCGTGGCAGCGGCCGATCACAGGAGCGGGTCTGGACCCCTCATGTGCTCCCGGAGGAATCCCTTCCACCGGCTCTGACGTTGAAGGGTGCTGGGGGAGGCAACAGACGCGGAAACCCCTGTTGTTGTTGTGGTTGTCCGGGTGGTTCCTGTTGCGATAGGCCGAGCGGCAGTTGGGCGACCCGCCCGTGTTTCACATTAACGGCTCTGAGTCAGCAGAGCGGTTGCGAAGGGAACATCGGCGAAGAGCCGCTGCCTCAGGCGCCAGGTGTGGCCATGGGCAAGGTGGGCATTCCAGCTTTGCAGGCTGGCGCGGGCCGCCTCCGAGTCGAGGGCGCCGGAGACCACGGCTTGCTGCTGGCGGCGCAGGCGCCGTTTGCCGTTGAGCAGGTTGTGATTGCGCACGCGCACGCGTTTCGGCAAAGCACGAAAGCCAACAAAGGAGACTCCATGGCGCGTTTGACGGATCTGGCTCTTGATCGGATGCAGCCGCAGACGCAGGGCAGCCAGCTCAGTTTCCAAGCACAGAAGCGCTTGTCGCAAGGGTTCAGGGCTGTTGGCGAAGAGGACCATATCATCCACGTAGCGCAGATAGGCGCCGATGCCGGGCAGGGCGGCGAGCCGATGATCGATGGCGTTGAGGTGGAAATTGGCGAGGAATTGACTGGTGAGGTTGCCGATCGGCAGGCCGCGGGATCGCTCCAAGGGCGTGAGCAGGGTGTCGCCGGGGAAGGCATCGAGGGCGGGGCCGTGGCTGGCGCCATTGGCGAGGATTTGATCGAGGAGCCACAGCGTGTCAGGGCAAGAGATGCGCTCCGCCAGCTGTTGGCGCAGGATCGTGAGGTCGATGCTGGGGAAATAGAGGCGGATGTCGGCACTGAACACCCAGCGATGGCTGCCGCATTCGGCCACGAACCGCCGCAGGGCTTTGTGGCTGCCAAAGCCCCGCCGGTTGGCGAAGGTGGTGGGGAGGAAGCCCCGTTCCAAGGGGGGCGCGATCGTGGCGCAGAGGGCGTGGTGAACCACACGATCGCGATAGGGGTCGGCGGAGATCAGCAGTCGATTGTGATCCCGTATTTCAAACTGGCGGTAGGGACCGGGTCTGTAGGTGAAGGAGCACAGCTCCTCCTGGAGACGGAAGAGATTGGCCTCCAGCCGGGCATTGAAGGCGAGAACGGCGGGCCGATAGCGCTTGCCCCGCTGGGCTTGGAGGGCGGCGGCGTGGAGGGAGGTGAAGCTGGTGAGGTGAGGCCAGAGATTGCGGAGCGGAGGAGAAGGCATGGCGTGGACTGGGGGAGGGGGCCACTCAAGCGGCCTGACGTTGCTGCTGACTGAGCCAGCCGCTGTGTTGTTTGGCGATGTCTGTGATCAAGCGACTGGCATGTTCATAGCGATGAAGCTCCATCAATTTGAATTGGTGGAGCAGGCGAATTTGCAACTGAATCACCACGATGTGACCCTTGAGCGGTTCGAGGATGGGGAGCTTGGCGCTGGCGTATCGCGCCTGCACCAGTTGTTCGAGCAAATGGTAGAGATGATTGATGAGACGATCACCCAGGCCGAATTTATGCTGCCGTGGCAGGCGTTGCAACAAGGGGACAAACCAGGCGATCAGATCAAGACAGGATTGGATGATGGGCAGTTCAGCCGGACTGGCCATGCTTGAACTTGCATTGGCGGGGGAAGACATGGGGTGGTTTTTGGAAAAAAATTAGAGGCGCCTACGGCGCCATCACGAGTTTGGCATCTCTTCTCCCCTTTGAATCACAAGCACTGCAAAACTGGAAAACCAAAACCAAACAGCCAGTGTAAAGAACTATAGAGTTTAAGGGTAAAGAATCAAGTCCTGGGGGAGGCAACAGACGCGGAAACCCCTGAAGTAGTGGTGGTTGACCGGGTGGAGCCAGTCGCGATAGGCCGAGCGGCAGCCGTCCGGTCCGCTGTACCAGGAGCCGCCGCGCAGCACCCTCAGCGCATCCTCTGGCGCGTTCTCATCCAGCCAGGGTCGGCCATCCGTTGGCGCTCCCGCATAGCGGGCGTGCCAATGATCCGCGC
>JBKDSZ010000236.1:0-10144 GCA_046340375.1 Cyanobacteriota bacterium
GGGAGGGGTCAGCAGGGCCCGCTCCACAAAGGCGGGCATCGCCTCAAAGGCGCCCCGCTGCCAGCGGGGACTCCAGATCTCGCACCCTGCCGCCACCGCCGCGGCCCGCTCCGGCCGGGCCTCCCGGTAGCGGGGACCATCCAGGGCGGCGAAGGTCCAGCTCCACCAGCCGCTTGGATACATCGGAACCCAGCCATAGAGGGGATCGACATGGGGGAACACCTCCCGCAGCAGCCGCACGGTGTCGATGTGCACCTCTCGAAACGCCTCCGGCGATTCGCTTTGGGTGGCGAACACGCCACCGGGCCGGAGCAAGCGCAGGCAGTGCTCGAAGAAGGCCCGGTTGAAGAGTCCCTCCGCCGGTCCCGCCGGATCCGAGCCATCGACGATCACGACGTCGTAGCTGGCGGCCGGGGCCTCCCGCGCCCAGGCGATGCCATCCCCCACGGTGAGCCGCAGGCGGGGATCCGCCCAGCAGCCCCCCCCGATGGCGCTCAGGTGGCTCTGGCTCCAGGCCACCACCAGCCCGTCAATCTCCACCAGATCGAGATGGCGCACCTCCGGATGGCGCAGACATTCGCGGGCGGTGCCGCCATCGCCGCCGCCGATCACCAGCACCCGCTCGATCTTCTCCGCGCCGCAGAGGGCCGGATGCACCAAAGACTCGTGGTAGTGCCGCTCCTGCCGTTCGGCGGTCATCCAGCAGCCATCGAGCAGCAGGCCCTTGCCGTAGCGCTCGCTCTCGATGATCGTCACCCGCTGGAAGGGGCTCTGCTCCTCGCACAGCACCCGCCCGGCCAGGCCGTAGCGCACGCCCTGATGGATCTCATCCAGCCAGACCTCCCGCTCCCCGGCGTCGAGCGGATCCGGTGGGCGGGCAGGGCTGGGGACTGGGGCCACGGGCGGACGGCGAACCGCTTCCAGAGTTAACCCGGCGCCGGTCCTCTGTCATCCCGGGAGGCTGCAGGCTGGGGTGATGGCCGAAACCTTGACGTTGACGCTCAGCCATGGCCGGGAGCTGCTCCTCCCGGCGGAGGAGCTGCGCTGGCGCTTCTCCCGCTCCAGCGGCCCCGGCGGCCAGGGGGTGAACACGGCGGATTCCAGGGTGGAGCTGGTCTTTGATCTGCGGGCCTCGGCGGCCATCCCGCCCCATCTGAAGGCGCGGGCAACGGCGCGGCTGGGGTCGCGACTGGTGGAGGGCGCGCTGGTGGTGGTGGCCAGCGACCACCGGGGCCAGTGGCGCAACCGCCAGACGGCGCGGCACCGGTTGCGGGCGCTGTTGGAGGAGGCCCTGCGGCCGCCGCCGCCGCCGAGAAGGGCCACCCGGCCAGGCCGAGCGGCGGTGGAGCGGCGCCTGGAGGCCAAACGGCGGCGGGGGGCGATCAAGAGTGAGCGGCGGCGACCCCTGGATTGAGAGCTGGTGAACGTCAGCTGGACCGAACCGCGTTGCTGGATTGCCGGCACAGAGGTCGGGACGGCTCTCCGCCCGGGACCGCTTCGGCAAAACCATCGAAATTCGCGTGAAAAAAACCGTCAGACGAGGGAGCTTGGACTCGCCTTGCGGGACGTCGTTGCGCGAGCGCCGCTGGGCTGCCTGGTTGCGAGCCCGCAGGGAACCCCCCGTCCTGGCCGCCGGCAGCCCCCAGCCAAGTCACAGCCGACGGTCTTCAGAGCCGCTCTGCCGTGTCCGGATCAACTTCACTTCGGGTGTTTACCTTGACTTAAGGAAGTCTTGGCGAGATTTATTGCCGCATCGCTGCGCACCGCATCCATCGCTCCGCACCGCTTTGCACCGCATCCACCGCATCCACCGCTCCGCATGAAGCTTTGTAATGCAATCCGATACCATTGAACAGCCGAAGTATTATGTCAAGGTCCAACTGTATTGCATTGCGCCCATGTCCAACGTCGCGGGCAAAGCCTACGCCATGAACGTGATCACGCCGATGCGGCCAAAGCGCACTTGGATCAATCGCCTCATCTTTGCCGCAGCAAGGCTGAACCCCGGCTTTCTCACAGGCTTGCTGAATCTCTCGATCATCCATTTCGCCCGCTGGGTGATGATTCCTCGTCATCAGTGGCCGGGAATTGGAGCCGAACATGAACAGGCTAATGATTCCATGCTGTTTGTCAGCAATTTCAACGCCACCTGGGATCAGTACATCGACAGCTTCTCTGATGGAATTCCCAACGGACTGGATTTATTCTGGTATAGCAGCACATCCTATCCAGGCTCAATTCCAAGCACTGCATTCAAGGATTACATCAAACACAACCAGATTGACACTGACTACTATTATAACTCCACTCCAAGCTCCGCCCAAAGAGACATCAAGTCCGCCCTGCGCATCTGGGCGGGAATCGATGTGTTGGCCAAAGCCCTCCCCGACCTGGATCCAGAGGCCTTCGCCGCTCTCTACGCCCGGGTCACCCAGGCGCTTCAGAACAACCTTGCCTCCGCAGGTCCAGCGCCGATTGCCAGCACCGACACCCAGGTCGCCGATGCCAACCGCCGCCGGCTGATGAAGAAGTTTTACACCAACCTGGCCGGCTCAAACCCCTCTGTCCGCTGAAACGCCATGCCAAACTTTGACGGCGGCCACTATTTCCTCACCGCCCTGATCCCCGTCCGTCTAGGTCTGACCAAAGACCCGGCGGACCCCAGCCGAGTGCTGTCCCATGTCCATGCCATCAGGGAGATCCTGGCCAGCCTGCCCACCGAAAACCGCACGGAAGACGGGACCACTGCGGGGGTGATCCCCACGGCCCCCTTCAGTCGCGATCTGCACACCCACCTAGCGAGGCTGGTGGTGATCGACGATGTCGCCTACAACGGCCGCGTCCATAAAGACGCCCTGCTGACCGCCCTTCGTGGACCCAATCCGGTGATCACCGAGGCGGTCGACCACCTGCCCTGGCCCTATCTGGCAATCATCATTGATTTTGATGCCGCCGATGGCACGCCGGCCTCTTTGACCGCCTACCTCCGAGGCCTGTGGTCCGTGATGAGCCAAGAACTTGGGGCCATCTTCACGCACCTCCAGGGTTTCGATCCAAGCGGCGGCGTCAACTCTTTTGTGGATTTGGTTCTCCGCAGCCAACTGGAAACCACCATGTCGTTCAACGACTACTACTGGACGGGCCAAGGAGAGGGGGAGACCCTCCTCTGGGAGGGTGCCGGGGGGCCGGTGAATCGTGCTCCCGCCGCCTTGCTGCCGCCTGTGATCGGCTTTGCCGCTTTGGCCGTGGTGGCCATCTGGATTGGCTTGCGCGGCTGGTTGCTGTTGATCGCCCTGCTGGTGAGCTTGGCCGCCTCGGTCTACTGGCTGTACCGCCGCGTGCTGCATGTGGGATTCTCCCCCTTCCCCACGGCCTCTCGCAGTGATTTGCCTTCCGTGCTCAAGGCCCTGTATCTGCAGCGGCGCTTCATCCGCTTCATGATCGCGCAGCAGGGACAACCCCCTGCGGTGTTGAAAAAAGCTTTTGCTGACTTCGTGGCGGAACACAGGCCCGACGATGTGGCCAGTCCCACCCAGAAACCCGCTACTTTCATTTCCTGAGGACCCCATGGCGCTCAAGCTTGATCTCGCTGACATCCAGGGCAATGTGTTGATTGCCTATGGACGCCTCGGCTTCCCCAAGGCCCGCTGTGTGCTGCTGCATATCAACAAAGGGCAAGCCGCCGGGGCCCGGGATTTTCTGGAGGAATTGCGCGGCAAGATCACCACGGCCGAACTCTGGCCCTCCTCAAAAACGACCCAGCTGCCCAAGGAAGCCATCACGGCTCAACGTCCGGATGTGGCGATCAACGTGGCCTTCACCTTCAGCGGTCTGTTGGCCTTGGGTGTGCCGGTGCGCACCCTGCGTGGCCTGCCCGATGAGTTTCAACAGGGCATGCTGCAACGGGCCGAAATCCTGCGGGATGACCCCTTGGGTCATCGGCGTCCGGAATCGCGCTGGGATCCCATCTGGCTGAACGAGCTGGAGCATCCCGACGCAGAGGTCCATGTTCTCGTGACGTTCAATGCCGCAGCCAATCCCAGCAACTATGCCAGTTCCGAGGCGGCCCTCGATGCGGCGTTTGAGTGGTTGCAAAAGCGCAGCGGTGAGGATCAGCCCGTCAAGATCTTGCCCGGCCACCGGGGACCCAATCCCCTCTACCAGGACATGGGGGCTCTGGTGGAGCCTGATCCCAACGGGCCGCCGGAGAGCGTGCGCTACTCACGCACGGAGCATTTTGGCTTCGCGGATGGCTTTGGCGATCCCGTCTTTGAAGGCCAATACCCGGAAGAGGTGGTCAAGCAGCGGGTCATCGGTCAAGGCAAACTCACAGCAGAGCAAACCTGGGTGCCGCTGGCGACGGGAGAGTTCCTGCTGGGCTATCCCGATGAGGCCCAGGAATTGCCCGCCTCTGCGGTACCGCTTGATTTCAGCCGCAATGGGACCTTTATCGCCTACCGCAAGCTGCATCAAAACGTCAAATCATTCTCCGACTACATTGCAGCAACAGCCACGCAATATGGTGCCATTAATGATCTTGATCAGCAGCAAGCCGAAGAAACTCTCAAGGCCAAAATGGCGGGTCGTTGGACGGATGGTGTGCCTGTTGTCATCGCGCCCAACTATGCGGAATGGCAAGCATTTCGGGCCCGTCTGGCCAAGGCACAAGCAGATAAGAATCAACCAGAACTGGATCGTCTCAACCGCTCGTTCACGGATTTCACCTATGCCGACGATGCCGATGGATCCAAATGTCCCTTTTCGTCCCACCTCAGGCGCAGCAACCCCCGCGACATGCTTGATCCCACGGTTCATGGCGGTGCGTCAACACAAAAGCCCGTAAAAGCCACCTCTGTCCTCAACAACCGCCACCGCCTCCTGCGAAGGGGACTCCCCTATGGGAGCACCGTTCCCATCCACAGCGACGAGGCGGAGCAGGGGGTCTTGGTGCTGTTCGTCTGTGCCAGCTTGTTCCGACAGTTTGAATTCATCCAGCAGCAATGGATTGAGTACGGCCTTGACTTCAATGCCGGCAATGACACCTGTCCGATCATTGGCAACCATGGTGAGGAGGCGAAGTTTGTGGTGGCCACCAGCGCGGAAAGTGGCAAACCCCCATTCATTTGCGATCGCCCACCCCAATTCGTCGAAACCCGCGGAGGAGCCTATTTCTTTGTGCCCAGCATGACCTGTTTGCGCTTGATCGCACAAGGGCTCATTGATCCCACCTGACAAGCCGGACCCGGACCTCGCTCGGACCACCGTTGACGCCCGTTGACGCCTCCCTGCGCCGCCTTCGGTGGCTCAGGGAGGAGGCTTGCGCCCACGGCGTCTTCCCTTCGCGACGGATCTTCACGCCGGAGAGGCCTTCTCCCTCGTGTCGTCCTCCAGACTGGCCTGCCCTTCCGCCCTGCTCCCCTCGGCGCGGATCTGAGCCTTGGCCTGGCGCCAGTGGTCCTCCAGCTCAGCGATGGAACGGCCCCCCAGATCCCCCCCCAGGGCGGCCTCGACCAGGGCGAAGCGGTCGAGGAAGCGGCGGTTGGTGCCCGCCAGCCCCTCTTCCGGATCGATGCCGCACCAACGAGCCACGTTCACCAGGGTGAAGAGCACATCCCCCAGCTCCTCCTGGGCATGGGCCTTGTCGCCGCTGGCCACGGCCTCCTGAAGCTCATCGAGCTCCTCCTGCACCTTCCCCCAAACCCCGTCGATGGCATCCCACTCGAAACCGGCGGCCGCAGCCTTCCTGGAAATCGTCATCGCGCCGGCCAGGGCCGGCTGACCGCGCACCTTGCCCGCGAGGCGATCGCTCAAGGGGCTTAGGGACTCTTGCGCCTTGATGGACTCCCAGCCGCGCCTGACGGCGGCGCTGTCGCCCCCCAGCCCCCGGTTGTCGGCCTCGGTTCCAAACACATGGGGATGGCGGCGCACCAGCTTGGCGGCAATGCCCCGCGCCACGGCCGCCAGATCAAAGCGGCCCTCCTCGCTGGCGATGCGGGCATGGAGCAGCACCTGCAGCAACAGATCACCAAGCTCCTCCTCCAGATGGTGATCATCCCCATGGCGGATGGCGTCAGCCACCTCATGGGCCTCCTCCAGCACAAAGGGAACCAAGGACGCATGGCTCTGTTCCAGATCCCAGGGGCAACCGTTGGCGGGATCCCGCAGGTGATCGACGATGGCGACCAGCTCCGCCAGGGCCGGGAGGCGCCCGTCGTTCGGCGAAAGCGACGGCAGCGGGGAGGTGGGAGCAGCCATGCGGGGGGCGAGGGGATGGAAGCAGTCTCCTCGCGCACAGGGCATCAGGCCTTCCGGCCACCCGAGCGTGAGCGTCGCGGATTCCGACGCCGGGGCGGGCCGATCAGCTTCCGCAGGGGTCGCGGCACCCGTGGAAGGGGATCACCGTCTTGCAACAGGTGCAGCCAGCCGCTGCCCTCCAACCCCGCCAGCGCGCCGAGCACCGCTTGCGGATGGGTGCGCCAAAGCCTCCACCCGAGCGACGGCCATTCCGTCGGCGGGGGCACGGGGAGGGGGGGCCAGGGTCCCGCGTCGGCAATCAGCCGCAGCAGGGCCAGGGCGGTGAGCAGGTAGGCCAGCCGACCAGCGCTGCCGAGCACTGGGCTGTGGGAGAGCAGGGAGCGGTGGCGCAGAAGGCGGCGGTACGGCCACCACAGCGGACGCAGAGGACCCCAGCGGGCGGTGGCGCGGGAGACCGTGTCCAGATCCGGCGAGAGCCAGAGCCCCCCCACCAGGAAGGCGAGCGTGGCCAGGGCGATGCCCTGCCCCCCCAGCAGCGGCCCCCACAGCAACCCGAAGGGCAGAGCCACCAGCAGGGTGGCGCGGTCATGGGCGCGGCCGGAGGCCATGGCCAGGGGCGGTGGACGCCCGGCGACAGTGGGGAACATCCAGCGGCAGCAGACTAAGCGCAGCTGCGACCGGGCACAAGGCACAATGGAGCTGCGCGCGATTAGCTCAGCGGTAGAGCGCCTGCCTTACAAGCAGGATGTCGCTGGTTCGAAACCGGCATCGCGCATCGGAGATTTCCCAGTGCTGCCACTGAGCCACCCAGGGATCCGCGACAGCTGTGAAGCGATGTTGGAGGTGGCGACCAGCGAGCTGGAGCCGGATGAGCTGGAGCGCTGGCGCCAGATGATCGAGGCCTGCGACAGCCTTAGCCAGGCGGCGGAAGTCACCACCCGGATGGTCGGCCGGCCGATGAACGACAGCGAGCGCCGGATCGCCGATGAGGTGCGTCAGGTCCTGAGCCTGGAGCAGGAGTACCGGAGTCGCGGGCAGGGCAGCTGATGGCCTCCCCGGCGCCCAGGCCGAGATGACCCTGGAGGTTCAGCTCAATGTCCCTGGCGGCATTGATCAGCAGACGGCCCGGATCGTGCTGGAGAACTCGGCGACGCTGAGGTGGATCAGCCAGGGATCCTGCAGCAGCTCGGCCTGGCGGGAAAGGTCCAGGGCTGTGACCTGCAGCTGGTCGCCGCCCTGAAGTTCGAAGCACAATGGAGTCCATGAGCGTCTCCCTCGCCCAACCCCAGCTCGACGCCATCGCCGCTGCTTGCAAGCGCCACCACGTGGCGCGGATGCATGCATTTGGCTCGGTGCTGCGGGCCGACTACCGGCCTGGGGAGAGCGACATCGACCTGCTCGTGGAGTTCCAGCCGCTCGATGCCTCCAGCCTCTACAAGGCCTACTTCGCGTTGCTCAACGAGCTTCGGCAGAGCCTGGCCTCTCGGGTTGACCTGGTGATGGCGGATGCCGTGCGCAACCCCACCATCCAGCGGTCGATCGATGCCAGCAAGCGCGAGATCTATGCCGCCGCGTGATCCCAGCGCTTACCTCTGCGACATCCTTGAGGCGGCGGCAGCCATCCAGGAGGCCACCGGCTCCATCGACGAAGCCACCTACAGCAGCACTCGCTTGATCCGCTCGGCCGTGGAGCGGGAATTCACGATCATCGGCGAGGCGCTCCGGGTGATCGCGCAACGGGATCCCGAGCTTTTCGCGGCTATCCCGGAGGGCAGGCAGATCATCGACTTCCGAAACCTGCTCACCCACGAGTACCTGAAGGTGAGCGACCGGGTGGTTTGGGGCGCGATCCAGACCGACCTGCCGGAACTCGTTAGCCATTGCACCCAGCTGCTCAGTCGTCTCTCGCCGGGGACGTGATTCCCTTGCCGGGCGCCTGAGTGGCCCCGTGCGCACGCCTGGCCAAAAACTAGCCCAAAGCCCAGTCAGGGCAAGGGACGGGTGCCTGCCTTGCAAGCAGGATGTCGCTGGTTCGAACCCGGCATCGCGCATTCTTCCCGAGAGGTCGGCTGGCACAGGAGTCTTGAGCTTGGGGGCCCTGCGCGCGGTTGGGTCGTTCGCCCCCTGAAGACCAAAGTGTCTTCAGCCTGAGCCGTGGACCGCTCGGAGAAAGGGCCCTGAGAACAAGCGTGGGGCGCGGCCCTCGATCCCTCTGCACGCCGGGGATGCGCAGGCACCCCGGCGGATCGCTGGGCCAGCGGCGCTTCCGACAAGCTGCGACGCATCAGCGACACCCACTGGTGCAAGAGCATGATTGAGCTAAAGTAACTTGTTGCCAGCAAACCAAGCGCCAGTGAAAGTTGAACTGACCAAAAAGATGAAGAAGGTTCTCCAAGACCCGAAAGCCATCAAGAATCTTCAACAGGCCATGGCAGAAGGTGGGGATGGAGAAATCGCCGTTGGTCGCCACCGCTACAAGTTGGTCCCCCTTGTCAGCAGGGACATTCCCATCAACCCAACAGAGAATCAGCCCTGAGCTGCCAAGGTTGGATAGGGTGCCGATGCTCAACCTTCGCTCACTCCAGTGACCTGAGAAAACGTGAATTTTGCCTTTCCAGCATTTTTCATTCTTCTGCTTGTTCTGCCTGGAGTACTCCTGCGACTCGGCTATTATCGTGGAGTAAATTTAGATGGGGCATGGAAACCGCCATTTTCCGTGCAAACCTTGGGAGACGAGATTACCTGGAGCTCCCTTTTTGCTGGAATCCTTCATTTCGCGTGGGTTGTGGCCTGGTGCCAAACCTTTGACCGCTCGACAAAAAGCATTGTTGAGAACGCCCTGATCCTACTCGTTTCACCGACAGGAAACAATGGCAACAGCCTTGTAAAAAAGGCGATTGAGCAAAGCGCTCAGGGAGCGGGGGAGATTTTTGTTTACTTCTTTTCACTCTCGATGAGCGCCTATGCCTTGGGTCTTGTATCGCATTGGCTTGTTCGACATCATGGCCTGGATCATCGCTTTGCGACACTGAGGTTTGACAATCCTTGGTTTTACGCCCTCAGCGGCGAATTGATTTCGCCCCTGCCTCCAGAACGTCAACGCTTGTGGCGTCCAAGCTGGTGGCCTGCTGGGCAAATCATTCAGGCAGACGTTGTTCAAATTTCAGCGGCCGTAAGACAAGGTGAAGATGTTTATATCTATATCGGAAGCCTGCGGGGCTACGAGTTTGATCGAACCGGTCAACTAGATCGACTTATCCTTTCGGCGACGTCCCGCCGACTGCTCTCAAGAGACAAACGATCCGCATCCAAAACGTGGAAAGAAGATGATCGGGATGAGCGCTTTTACCCCATTGAATCTTTCTACTTCATCATTCGTTACGCCGACATCTGCACGCTGAACATCGTTTACTCTCTCTTCGCCAGCCTTGAAGAGCAAGCCAGCGACAGCAGTCGGCCCACGCGCCAAGCCATGCCTGATCTTTCCAGGGCGCGGCGATGGAGGCGCACACTGCAACAGGTCCTGCAACGGTTTGCATAGGACGGCTCTGCCCCCGGGCGCCGGCCCCACCGGCAGGATGGAGTCCTCGCCCGACCCCCCATGCTCCTCCCCAATCCCTTCTGCCCCCTGGCCTGTCCCCTCAACGCCGCGAGGGTCGCCGGGTTGCGGGCCACCGTGCGGCTGCGCCTCACCCTGCTGATCAAGGCCCGGGTTCAGATCAAGGAGGCTTCGGCGGTGGGGTTTGCCCTGTTGGCTCTGCAAACGCTCGGGTTCCTCGAGGCGGCGGGCGGCCTGGGCCTGCTGGCCCTCGGGGGAGCGGCTGTCGCCCTCAACCGCCGCCCGGCCCAACCCGCCTGACGGCATGGGCCAGCCCGCCAGCGCCCTCCC
>JBKDSZ010000237.1:0-8017 GCA_046340375.1 Cyanobacteriota bacterium
TTCGCGCGGCATGTCTCTCTCTCCCCCCGCCAGCCATCAGCACCTCGCCGTCGAGGCGGAGCTCGCCGACGGCCCCTGCCGCTTCGTGCGGGAGCGATTGCGCCTGCCAATGGGGCAGGAAGCCAGTTTCGGCTGGTTGCGTCATCCACCGAGTGTGCTCGTGGTGCCGTGGCTGGAGGATGGTCGGCTGCTGCTGATGCGACGCTGGCGGCCGGCGGTGGGGCAATGGGTACTGGAGTTTCCCGCCTGTCCCCTGCTCTCCGGTGAATCCCCTGCGGAGGGGGCGGAGCGGCTCCTGGAGGGTCTGATCGGCCGGGGCAACGGCCTCTGGCACCCCCTCGGCGAGCTGTGGCCCAATCCCGGCTACTCCGATGAACGGATGACGATCGGCTCGATGGCACTGGAGCTGGAGGGGTCCGACGGACGGCCGGACGGTGAGCTGTCGCGGCTCGAACGCTGGCGCCCCCGGGACCTGGAGGCCGCGTTCTCCGCCCTGGCGGAGCGCGTGGACAGCCGCAGCGTCAGCGCCTGGTTTCTGGCCCGTCGGCGAGAGGGCGGCTGATGGCCCCTCCCCGCTGGCTGTTCTGGCATCGGCGCGATCTGCGCCTGAGCGACAACCTCGGACTGGCCGCCGCAGCCGCGGCGACCCCAGCGGTGACAGGCGTTTTCGTGCTCGATCCGGCTCTCCTCTCCGCCCCCGATCTGGCACCGGCCCGGGTGTGGTTTCTGTGCGAGAGCCTGCGGGAGCTGGCCGACCGTTGGCGCCAGGCGGGCAGCCGCCTGCTGCTCCTGCGGGGGGATCCGGCGGCGGAGGTGCCGCGGCTGGCAGCGGCCATCGGCGCCGAGGTGGTGGCCTGGAATCGGGATGTGGAGCCCTACGGGCGGGAGCGGGATCGGCGGGTCGCCGCAGCCCTGCGGGACCAGGGTCAACGGGTCCTCGTGGATTGGGACCAGGTGCTGGTGCCGCCGGAAGCGTTGCGCACCGGCGCCGGGGACCCCTACCGGGTCTATGGCCCGTTCCTGCGCAACTGGCGGCGGCAGGTGGAGGGGCGGGCCGCTCTGGGGTCCGCCGCGGCGGGGGGGCTGCAACCCCTGGCCGCCCCCGCGAACCTGCTGGATCTGGAGCCGGATCCAGCGGAAACCTGGCCGGAAGAGCGGCGGCGCCTTTGGCAGCGCCTGCCCATCGACACGACCGTGCCCTCCGCCGAAGAGCTGGGAGCCTCCTTCGCCGGGGAGGCCCTCTGCCCATGCCGGCCGGGGGAGGCCGCGGCCCTGGCGCGGCTGGAGGCCTTTTGCGATGGCGGGCAGGGGGGGGAGGGCCCCTGCTGGCCTACGGCGAAGGCCGCAACCTCCCGGGGCTGAAGGGCACCTCGGGCCTGAGCGCCGCTCTCAAATTCGGCACCCTCAGCCCCCGCCAAGCCTGGGCCGCCGCCCAGGACGCCCGCGCCTTGGCCCGCGGCGCGGAGGCCCTCGACGCGATCACGGTGTGGGAACAGGAGCTGGCCTGGCGGGAGTTTTACCAGCAGGCCCTGTTCCATTTCCCCGAGCTGGCGGAGGGGCCCTACCGCCCCCAATGGCGTCATTTCCCCTGGCGAAACGACCCCCGCTGGCTGGAGGCGTGGCAGGAGGGACGAACGGGCGTGCCGATCGTGGACGCGGCGATGCGTCAGCTCAACGGCAGCGGCTGGATGCACAACCGCTGCCGCATGATCGTCGCCTCCTTTTTGGTAAAAGATCTGATCAGCGACTGGCGCCTGGGGGAGGCGGCCTTCATGGCGCGGCTGGTGGACGGCGACCTGGCTGCCAACAACGGGGGCTGGCAGTGGAGCGCCAGCAGCGGCATGGATCCAAAGCCGCTGCGCATCTTCAACCCCTCGAGCCAGGCCGCCAAGTTCGACCCGGAGGCCGTGTACATCCGCCACTGGCTGCCGGAGCTGGCCCATGTGAGCACAGCGGATCTGATCAGCGGGGTGATCGCGCCGCTGGAACGCCGCGGCTATCCCGCGCCCCTGGTGGACCACAAACACCAGCAGGCCCTGTTCAAAGAGCTCCATCGGGCCCTGCCGCGGGGATGATCGTCGTCAGGGAGGGGGGCCTTCCCCGGCCAGAGGGGGGGGTCTCAGACCGGCAGGGGAGCGTTGGCCGTGCGGGCGGCCCGGGGGGCGAACACCTGACGCAGAGCCCCGACCACCGCCTCTTGCTGGGCGGGGGCCAGCTCCGGGAAGATCGGCAGGCTCAGCACCTCGGCGCAAAGGCGCTCGGTGTGGGGCAGGCTGCCGCTCCGATAGCCCAGATCGGCATAAGCCGGCTGCCGGTGGATGGGGATGGGGTAATAGATGATCGTGCTCACGCCAGCCTCCTGGAGCTGCTGTTTGAGCCAATCGCGGCAACAGGCCTCCGGCAGGCCATAGGTCGCACTGTCCGTGGAGGGTGTGCAGCGGCTCTGGCAGGAGGGCTGATCCGCAGGGCAGGCGGCGAGGCGCACAACGAATTGGTTCCAGCTGTGGCCGGGGGGGCCGGCCTCGGGGAGCGCCAGGCCAGGGAGATCCCCCAGGGCGTCCTGATAAGTGGCGGCGATGGCCCGTCGACGCTCCACCCAGGCGGGGAGATGGGGAAGCTTCACTTGCAACACGGCGGCCTGCAGGGCGTCGAGCCGGCTGTTGTAACCAAGGGCGGTGTGGAGATAACGGCGTGGCATGCCGTGCACGGCCAGCTCCCGCACCCGCTGCGCCAGGACCGGATCCCGGCAGACGACGGCGCCACCATCGCCGGCCGCGCCGAGGTTCTTCGTCGGAAAAAAACTGAAGCAACCCGCGTCACCCCAGCCGCCCACCGGACGACCCGCCCAGCTGGCGCCGGCGGCCTGGGCGCAGTCCTCGATCACCAGTAGATCATGGGCCCGGGCGATGGCAAGAATCCGCTCCATGTCCGCCGGGCGGCCGAACAGGTGAACGGGGAGCAGGGCGCGGGTGGCCGGAGTGATGGCCGCCGGAATGCGTTCAGGATCGAGGAGATAGGTGGTCTCCTCCACGTCAACGAAGACCGGTGTGGCGCCGACGGCACTGATGGCTTCCGCCGTGGCGAAGAAACTGAAGGAGGATGTGATCACCTCATCGCCCGGCCCGATGCCCAGGCCGCGCAGCGCCAGGATCAGCGCATCGGTGCCGCTGTTGCAACCGATGGCGTGCGATACGCCACAGAACTCAGCGAAGGCCGTTTCGAAGGTGGCGATGGTGGAGCCGCCGATGTATTGACCGCTGCGCAACACCTGCGACACCGCCTCTGTGAGGGGATCACCGAGATGCTTCAGCTGTTCGTCGAGACTGAATGGGGGCACATGCATGGCGGCAACCTTAAGCCCCGCGAAAGAATTCACAAGAGGGAGCGTGGCCCCCTGGGCTGTTGGCCCCTATGCCCAGGCGGGTTCCTGACCCGGATGCCACTTGATGTTGCAGCCGATGGAAGGCATCTGTTCCGCCGAGGGGACCTCGCCCGCCACCACGGCCTGCAGGGCGGCGCGCAGATCTCGGCCATCCAGGGGGGGGGAAGGCCGGGGCGGCTGCCGTCAAGCTGGCTGCGGCAGGCGCGTTGATGACGGCCGTCAAACAGGTAGAGATCCGGCGTGCAGGCGGCTTGAAATCTGCGAGCCACGACCTGACCGTCATCCGCCGGATAGGGGAAGTGCCAGCCGTTGACGCTGGCCTGCTGGATCATGGCGCGAGATCCGCTCCGATGGCCGTGCCTGCGAGGCTGCCCCTGGCTGTGCTGTCCGCCGTCCTGGCGCTGCCCGGATGCGTGCCGGCGACGGAGCGCCCCAGCTGGCGTGTCTACGCCCTGCCGCGGCAACGGCCGGATGACGGCCTCGCCGTGGTCACCCGCCCCCGCGGGGAGGGCCTGCACCTCTGGCTGGACGTGGACACCAGCGAGCCGGGCCGCTGCGCGCCGATCTGGAACCCCGATGGAGCCCGCCTGCGGGGGGGCGATGGTGCCCAGCCCATCAGCATGGGCCGGGCACCGCGGGAGGAGTTCTTCCAAGCGATGGGACAGGGTCCCGTGCGCCTGGCCCTGCACCGCCAGATGGAGCGCCTTTGCCGGGAGCGGGCCCCCGGGAGCGCGTTTGACTGGCAGCCCCCGCCGCGCCAGCCACGGGACCTGCCACCGGAGCGCCTGCCCCTGCTGGAAGCCAGGGATCTGCTGAGCCATCCGCGGGCCGTGCGGCGGGCGGAGAAGCGGCTCCTCGGTCAGCCCCTCACGCCGGACGACTGGGATGAACGCCCCCTTCCACCGCCGCCGGATGGGCCCTGAGCCGGGTCTCCAGCGCCACGGCGGCCGCGTAACCCGGTGGCACGGCCACATCCCAGAGGTTCTCCGGCGCCAGTGTCACCGGGGCCTCCTGCCGCAGCCGTTCCAGGCTGGCGAGCCCCTCCCCCCGGACCTTGAGCCGGGCCTCCAGGCGACACCAAGCCCGCAGGAAGGCGCCTTCCCGCTCCCGCGGGGGCAGCTGCTCCAGGGCGGCCGTGAGGGCGGCAGGAAACACCCGCCGGGCGATGGGGCGCCAATCGAGGTCGGGCCGGGCCCGCTCCACATCCACACCCACCTCGCCGCCGCCATGGAAGGCCAGGAGAATCAGATCGCCGGAATGGCTGAGGTTGAACTCCGGCCCACACGGGCAGCGGGGTTTGCCCCCGGAGGCAATCTCCAGGGTCACCGCCGCGGGGGGCTGCCCCAGCCAATGGCCCAACAGCCGCCGCAGGGCGACACGCGCCGTCAGGAAGCGCTCCTGGTCGGCCCGTTGGCGATAGGCGGCATGGCGCTGACGCTCGGCGGCGGACAAGGTGGCAAACAGGGCGCGGTGCGCTGCGGCCACCAGGGGATCGCGGCGATCGAGCAGGAGCAGCAGGGGCTGGGCCGTCGCGCCGGGGGGCGGGGGTGGAGGGTCCCCCAAACCCCAGGGCCGTGGCACGAGGAGCGCCGGGCTGGAGAAGAGCGGGGCCCCGGGGGAGGCCATGGCGCTGACGTCAGACAGGAGATCCCTCACCGCTTCGACCGCCTACGCGAGCAGAGATGGGTGCGCCATGAGAATCAGGCTGCGGCTTTCCAGCGGAACACCTGACGGAGTCCAGCGCTCCGGCGTTTCCGGCAGATCCTCGTCGGCGGGGAGGGCCGTGTCGATCACGCGCATCCAGCCGGCGCTGGAGGCGGGCAGATCAAAGTGCATGGCTTTGTAATACGCGTTCCAACCACACCACAGCAGCGCTCCTTGCCGGGCGTCCTGCACGCTCCAGGCCAGGCTGTGCGACCAGCTGGCCCAGTCCGGCCGATTCAGTTCCACCCCATGCCACTCGCGCCACAGGAGCGGCCCCTCCCCCGTGCGCCGGGGTGGCGCGTCCCCCAGCGGGACCTCTGGATTGAGCAAGAACGCCAGCCGTTGGCGCAGGCGGATCAAGCGGATGAGGAAACGGCGCAGGGCGAGATCCCCCGCATCCGGACGCCAATGCATCCAACCCAAAGGATTGTTCTGGCACCAGGCATTGTTGTTGCCTCCCTGGCTCCGCCGCACCTCATCCCCCATCGAGAGCATCGGCACGCCCGGGGCCAGCAGCAGGCTGCTGAGGAGATTGCGCATCTGGCGATCCCGCAGGGCCGTGACCGCACGGTCGGTGGTGGGCCCCTCCACGCCGTGATTCCAGCTGTTGTTGTGGTTGTCGCCGTCGCGGTCGTTTTCGCCGTTGGCCAGGTTGTGTTTGCGGTTGTAACTCACCAGATCGGCCAGGGTGAAGCCGTCGTGGGCGGTGAGGAAGGTGATGCTGCGCCCCAGGGCGGCCGGCTGGCCTCCATAGAGATCGGGGTTGCCCGCCAGGCGCTGACTCACGGGCCAGCAGCATTTGTCATCCCCTTTCCAGAAGCGGCGCATGTCGTCCCGGAAGCGGCCATTCCAGGTGGCCACCCGGCGGGCGGGGAAGTCGGCCATCCGATACAGACCCCCGCAGTCCCAGGGTTCGCTCACGAGCTTCAGGTCACTCAGCTCGGGATGGGCCTCCATGGCCTCAAACAGAGGCGGCTGATCCAGGGGCAGCAGCTCCTGCCCCCGGCTGAGGGCGATGCCCAAGTCGAAGCGGAAGCCATCGATGCCCAGTTCATTGGCCCAGCAACGCAGGGATTCGAGGATCAATTGGCGGCTGAGGGGCTGATTGGCGGCGATGGTGTTGCCGCAGCCGCTGACGTCGAGATAGTCGCCGCGGCTGTTCTGGTGGTAGTAGGTGGAATCGGCGAAACCGCGCCAGCTGAGGGTGGGTCCGGCCTGATTGCCCTCTGTGGTGTGGTTGTAGACCACATCAAGCAGCACTTCCAGGCCCGCCCCATGACAGGCGGTCACCAGGGCCCGCACCTCGTTGCGTGCGTCCAAGGGATCGGCGCTGACAAGATAGCCGGGATGGGGCGCAAGCCAACTCAACGGGCTGTAGCCCCAGTGGTTGAAGCGGCCTGCGGGGGCATCCTCCGGATCAAAGGCCATCACCGGCAGCAGCTCCAGGGCCGTGACACCCAGGTCGCGCAAATGGGGGAGGGTGTCGATCAACCCCAGCAGGGTTCCCTGCCGTTCCGGAGGCACCGGACAGCCCTCCCCGCGGGTGAAGCCCCCCACATGCAGCTCGTAGATCACGCTCTTCTGCCAGGCGTGCCGCGGGCGGGGAGCCCGGATGAAATCAAAGGGATCCCGCTCCGTCACCACCCCCTTGAGACAGCAGGAGGTGTTGGGGATGGCCCCCACGGCAGCGCCCCGCCGGTATCCCCCCCAGCCAGCGAGGGCGCGGGCGCAGGGATCCACCAGCACCTTGGAGGGATTGAAGCCGTGATTCCCCGGCTCCAGGGGGCCGAACACCCTGTAGCCGTAGCAGCAGCCGATGCCAATCCCCTCGACCTCCACATGCCAGTGATCCCCGGAGCGGTGCTGGCTCTCCAAGGCCAGGATCCTCTCAGGCTCCTGGGCCTCGCCATGGGCAAACAGGAGCAGCTCCACCCGTGTGGCCAGGGGAGCCACAACAGAAAAATTCACCCCCCGCGGGGTCACGGAAGCCCCCACCGGCCAGGGTTTGCCGATCCTGATCACCGTCTGGGACGACGCGATTGGAGTCAAATTAGGCTCCTCGGCGATTCCTGTCGGTTCGGTCCATGGCGGGAGCGCCATTCCCCCCAGCCCCGACCCCCGGGGGGACAGCGCCTGGCTGCCGAACACCAGCGCGAATCGGCCCGTTCTCCAGGATCAGGCGCGCCTGGGCTTGTCGGTCCTGGCACGGGAAAGGGGGGCTCACCTCCGGCCGGCCGTGGAGGGTTGGCTGGGGCCTGGAGGGTCTCCTGCGCGGCTGCCTGGCTCCCCCGGGATTCCCGGAATGGATCGTGATTGGAGCGTCCTCCAGAGAACGCGGTGCCGAAAAGCTGGGCGCTCTCTGACTTTTGCGGTTGCAGCCCTGCACAAATCCCCATACGATTGGGCGGCCTAAGCCTTGTGGCGGTCGGATCTCCGACGCGCCTTCTGTTCCCTTCACCCATCAGACCGCCAACCGGAGGCTCCTTCCCCTGAATCATGAACAAAGCTGATCTCGTCAATCACGTCGCCGCTCGCACTGTGCTCACTAAAACAGATGTATCCCTGGTCGTAGACGCGGCCATCGAAACCATCATTGATTCTGTTGTTGAAGGGAAGAAGGTTTCCATCCTGGGCTTTGGCTCTTTTGAGCCTCGGGAGCGTTCCGAGCGCCAGGGGCTGAATCCCAAAACCGGCGAAAAGATCAAGATTCCCGCCAAGCGCGTGCCCGCCTTCACCGCCGGCAAGCTCTTCAAGGATCGCGTTCAAGGTTGAGGGTCACGCCCTTGACCTCCCGTGTCTGAGCGGCCTGACAGGGCCGCTTTTTGGTTGGTGCGTTCCCCCATGCTTCCTGATGACCAGCGCGAGCGCCTCGCGCTGGGACTCCGCAGGCGTCAGGACGGCGTCACCGGGCGATTTGCCCCCTCGCCGAGC
>JBKDSZ010000238.1:0-7753 GCA_046340375.1 Cyanobacteriota bacterium
GGGCGATCCCCCTCCAGGCCGTCGAGCAAATTGGCGCCCACCAGCTCTGCCAGGGCATCGTCCCAGTGGCGGTTGTTGGTTTGGGGGGTGGTGGGCGGGCCGGCTGGGGCACAGCGCGCGATCAGCTCCCAGGGAATCGGCGCTGGCAGGGTGAGGCTGAGCAGGCGGGCGAGCTCCTGCGCCTCGGCTCCCAGGACGGCCCAACTGGTGAGCAAGGTGGCCACCAATCCCTGCTCCCCCTGGAAGTCGGCGTTCTGCTTGGCAAAGGCCTTGGCCTCCACGGTGGAGCCCGCCAGCTCTTGTCGCAGGTCCGTCACCGACAGGGTCGGCAGCCGCTCCAAGCGGCCACCGAGGAGCACCAAGGCCAGGGGCAAACAGCCCACCTCCTCCACCAGCTCCCGTGCTTGCGCTTCCTCGCGGACGATTCGGAGGCGACCATTCTGGCCCGAGCGCGCCTTGAGCAGGTCCAGAGCCTCATCGCTGGCCAACACCGGCAGCTTCAGGCCCTCGGCGTTGGATGGAGGCAAGGCCCGCTGGGTGAGCAAACGGCGGAATCGCCCCGGCAGGCCCGTCGTCAGCCGCCGCATCATCTCCAGACCCTCTGGTGGGGCCGGCAGGTTGTCCACAACCAGCAACACCGCCTCGCTCTTCTCCCCCGGCCAGGCCTGGAAGCAGCGCCGCAACCGCGCCTCAACAGTGAGCCCCTCCACCTTGCCCAGGCCAGGGATGAGGGCCTCCAGTTCGGTGACGGCCTCCAAGACCATGGGTTCAAAGCCCTGGCTGGCATCCAGCCACCACATCCCGCCGGGGAAGGTGGCGTTAGCGCCGTGGGCGTAGTGCCGCGCCAGGGTGGTCTTGCCCACGCCGGGCATCCCATGGATCACCACCTGGGCGGCTTCTGGGGCCAGATCCACCGCCAGTTGGTGGAGTTCAGCGCTGCGGGCGACGAAACCCGGACGGTCGGAGGGCAGCTTATGGAGCCGCCCACCCGGAGTCTTTGGGCCTGGATCGGGTTGGGTGTACTGATGGATGGTCTGGTTGACCACCACATCCCGTGCGGCGCGGACGTCAGTGAAAGTGTTGTTGCCAGTGCCATTGACCTCCACCAATGAAGTGGTGTTCTCTGTCGGCTGTTCTGGCGACGGGTCCGGCGATGTGTGTCCCAAGCCCAACAGGTGCTTGGCGGCCAAGATGTTCTGGGCTTGATTCAGGACCATCCAGGCGACAACACCAGCCGCGAGAGCCACGGCGCCCCATTGGCCATGGCGCAGGAAAGAGTCAGAAACCCATGCCTTGAGGTCGCCCTCGCTTTTGGGAAGGGAGCTTGAGGCAGCCGCCAAAGCCTGGTCATGAGCGATTGCCAGGGCCATCCCCAGGGCCATCCGCCCACCAGTCCGGCTCCCACGAACTCCACGCTCTCGCTGAGCACGCTCACGGACCCTGGGCACGCGGTCAACTGCGACCCCACAACCTTAGCCCTGGCACTCGGACAGCGGTTTGTTGCTCCGGGCGGACTGATGTTGCACACCAAAGCGGTAGCTCCAGGGCCCATGCCGCTGGTTGACCTGGAGGAGGGGTTGCTCCACCTCCCCTCCGTTCAACGTCTCCATCTGGGATCGGGAGCGACCCCAGCCATTGTTCATCTGTTCGTTGCGCTTTGACGGGCCTTTGCCCTCAAGCTGGTTGGCGACAGCCTTGCCTGTAAAGTGCCTTGACTTCGCACCATGCAGCAAGCAGCGTGGAACCCAAGATTCTTTCCATCGCCGATCATGCCAAAACAGCCTTGGCCATCCTCCAGGACTTAACCGAAAAGCCAGGGAAAAACAGCTCAAGCCTCCTCAAAAATCCCGCAGCTTCCACGCATCCGAGCTGGAACCTCTGGCTCCCGCCCCACTTCAATTCCGCCCTGGATCTGCGCTTTCTGCAAAAACAGAAGACGAAAAACAAAGAGGTTGTGGCGGTCTGGAAAGAATGGGTGCAGGGTGGCAGATTTCAGTTCAACGAAGGTTCAATCCTTTACGATCGTGATGTTGCGGCCCTGGCAACCTGGGGTGAAAAGCTCGCCACCATCGACTTCTATGTGCTGATCCACGCCGCCAGGCCGGTGACGGTGAAGCCAGGCAAAGAGGAGGATGCGGGCGCCCGCGCTATGCGGCGACATCCAGGCCTGGTGTCTTTTGCCATCCACACCACAAAGCCATCAGGCTCTCAACAGGTTTCCAGGGAAATCACCATGAGCCAGGATGAATTTGTCCGTTTCGCCATCACAGGACAGCAGTAGATCAGCCGAGCCCGCTTTCGCCTCCGTTTCCGCTCCCGCCGCTGCCCTCGGCTCAGTCTCCACCCCCTGCCGGAGCCTTGCCGGCCAGCACCTCCAGCAGCTTCGCCTCATCCAGGATCGGCACCCCCAGGCTCCTCGCTTTGTCCAACTTGCTGCCGCTGTCTTCCCCCGCCACCAGATAGCTGGTTTTGCCACTCACAGAACCGCTCACTTTTCCACCGGCCGCCTCAATCAACTCCTGCGCCTGCCGGCGACTCAGGCTGGGCAGGGTGCCTGTCAAAACAAAGGTCTGCCCTGCCAGGGGGCTGGAGACCGGCGGCACTGAAGGGTCGTCTGGGCCCTCCTCTTGACCGAGGGAAAAGCCCAGCTCCCGCAGCTCCTCCAGCAAGGCCTGGTTGGCCGGCGTGGCGAACCACTGCCGCAGCGACTCGGCCACCTCTTGCCCAAGACTGAAAACGCTTGTGATCGCACCAGAATCCTCCAGGGCCGCCTGCTGGAGCCGGGCCGCCGTGGCAAAGGCCTTCGCCAGGGTCTTGGCGTTCACTTCTCCGACATGATGAATGCCCAGGCCATAGAGCTGACGCGACCAGGATTGCTGTTTGGATGCGGCCAAACCCTCCAGAAGATTGCCCGCAGATTTGTCACCCATGCGCTCCAGGCTGGCGAGCAGCGCCCCATCCAGCCGATACAAATCCGCGATCGAGCGCACGAGCCCCTTCTCCACAAGTTGCTCGATCAACATGCTGCCGATCCCTTCCACATCCAGCGCTCCCTTGCTCACCCAGCGCCGCAACGACGCCAGCAGAATCGCCGGACAACTGCTGTTCACGCACAGGGTGGCCGCCTCCCCCTCCTCCCGCACCAACCGGGATCCACATTCCGGACAGGTTTCCGGCAATTCCACCCGGACCGCCTCCAGCGGCCGCAGCTGCGGAAGCGCCCGCGCCACCTGGGGAATGATCTCGCCCGCCTTGCGCACCACGATCGTGTCGCCCAGGTGCAGATCCAGCTCGGCCAAACGGTCCGCGTTGTGCAGAGTGGCCCGGCTCACGCTGGTGCCGGCCAGTTGCACGGGCTCAAACTCCGCCACGGGAGTCACCTTGCCCGTCAGCCCCACCTGGGCCACCACCCGCAGCAGACGGCTCGGCGCCTCTTCCGGGGCGTACTTCAGCGCAATCGCCCAGCGGGGATGGGTTTCCGTGCTGCCGCACCGCGCCTGCAGCTCCAGATCATTGACCTTCAACACCACGCCATCGGTGGCGAAGGGCAGGGTCTTGCGCCCTTCCTCCCACTCGGCAAAGAAGGCCTCCGCCGCGGCCAGATTCTCCAGGAGGGCGGCATTCGGGTTCACCTGGAAGCCAGCGGCCCTCAGAAAGTCCAGGGCCTCCCACTGCGTGCGGGGCGGCGCGGGATCCGCGCCACCGCGCGCTCGCCAATCCTCCGGCAGATAAAGGGTGTAAGCGAAGAAGTCGAGCTGTCGCTCCGCCACCACCCGCGGATCCAGCTGTCGCAGGGTGCCGGCGCAGGCATTGCGGGGATTGGCGAAGGGCGCTTCGCCCCGGGCCTCCCGCTCGACATTGAGCCGGGCGAAGGTGGCGTCCGCGATCAACGCCTCCCCCCGCACCTCCAGCCACTCCGGTGGCGCCTCCAGCCGCAGGCGCAGGGGCACGCTTTGAATCGTGCGCACATTCGCGGTGATCTCCTCCCCCCGCTCCCCGTCGCCCCGGGTGGCGGCGCGCACCAACACCCCGTTGGCGTAGCTCAGGGCCAGGGCGTTGCCGTCGATCTTCAGCTCCCCCACCAGGGCCAACCCAGCCCCAGCCACCTCGTCCCGAGGGGCGCGGGCGAGCACCTTCCGCAGCCGCTCATGCCAGGCCTCCAGATCGGCCAGGTGGAAGCCGTTCTGCAGGCTGGCCAGGGGGATGCGATGCGCCACGGTCGGAAAGCTTTCCGCCGGGGCCCCTCCCACCCGCCGGGTGGGGCTGTCGAGGCTGAGCAGCTCGGGAAACGCCTGCTCCAGCTCCGCCAGCTCCCGGAAGAGCTGGTCGTAGACGGCGTCCTCCAGGACGGGGGCGTCCAGCACGTAGTAGGCGTGAGCGGCCCGCTGGAGCAGGTGGCGCAGTTCTTCGGCGCGGCGCCGCTGGGCGGGGGTGGGCATCCGGGCGGGCGTCACGGCGCGTTCAGCCGGCGGCGACCTTCTGGATCCGGTCCACCCGCCAGGCCTCATCCACCTTCACGAAGGTGAAGTCGAGGGGGAGCTCCTCCTTGTCATCGGTCTTGAGCTTCACCGTCAGGATCACCTGGTCGTCCTGCAGCCGCGGGCGACCGGAGCGAAGGTTGCGGTACTTGTTGAGCTGCAGTCCCGCCAGGACGCGGATGACCTGTTGTCGGTTCACATGGGAGCGGTAGTTTTTCGTCGTCAGCAGGTAGGCGCCATCCACCTGGCCGGAGGCCACCTGGGTGAAGAATTGCTTGATCAACGGATTGATCCCCCGGGCGCTGAGCACCAGGCGCACGGCCGAGATCGTCCAATAGAGCAGCAAGGCGCCGGCGCCGACGAGCAACGCCTTGCTGCCGAACTCCCGGGCCAGTCCCCAGTCCATGAATGCGCGCGTGATGAACAGCGGTTGAGTCTGCCCGAAAACGCCCCGGCCCTGGCGAAACCCGGCAAACTGGTGCCGCCCGCCCCCGGCGATCACTCCCGCCTCGGCCGTTGCCGCTCGAACCGCTCCTGCCCCTGTTCCATCAGCTCAACCGCGCGCACTTTGAGGGGAGCCTGGTGCGAGGGGAGCGCCCGCTGGTGGCCCTGCGCTGGAGCGACGGCCGCCTCACCCGCACCGCCGGCCTCTATCGCCGCTGGCACGGCGACACCGGGGAGGTGCGCAGCGAGATCCTGCTGTCGCGGCCCCTGCTGGATCCCCTGCCCCGTTCCGCCACCCTCAGCACCCTCTGCCACGAGATGATCCACGCCTGGGTGGATCGGGTGCTGGGGGCGCGGGAGGCCCACGGGCCCCGCTTCAAGGCCCGCATGGCCCTGATCAACGCCCGCCAGCCGGGTTTTGAGGTGAGCCTGCGCCACCGGTTCCCCGTGCCGCCGCGGCCGGCCCGCTGGCTGGCCCGCTGTCCCCGCTGCGGCCTCCACTCCCCCTATCGCCGCCGCCGGCAGGGCCTTGCCTGCCGCCTCTGCTGCGAGCGTTTCCATGGGGGGCTCTGGTCCGCCGACTGCGTTCTGGTGTTTGAGCCGCTGACGCCCTAACCTCCCGCGAACGGTGGCACGCGATGGGCGTTTTTCTTTGGAGCCTCGAGCTGGGAGGGGTGTCGATTGCCCTGGTGGGATTGGCGCGGGAGCATTGGCTGCGCCGCCATCCCCGCTAATCTCTGCCCATGGATTGGGTTGACGGCGTTGGTGGCGCTTCGGAGGGGCGCGCGAGCATGGGCGGAGGGGAGGCTGGTGGCCGCCCCGGTCGCCGGCCGCTGGTGGACAGGGTGTCCGGCACCCGCCCCGGAACGCGGGGCTCCGGTCGCGGTGCCGGGGGCCGGCTCGACGGGCTGGGCCGTTGGGTGGAAGGCAAGCTCGACTGGTTGCTGGACGATCGGGACGATTGGCGCGAACCCTGGGAAACGGAGCGCTCCGTTCCCGACCCCTCCCCGACGGCTCGGGTGCGGGCCCCTCTGGAGGCCATCTCCCGCCGCGGCCCGCGCCGCTCCCCGCCCCCGAGCCGTGCCGCCGCAGAGGCTCCGGCTCCTCCCCCCGCGAGCCCCCTCGCCAGCCACGATTGGCCGGAGGAGGACGCCTTCACGGTTCCCCGCTGGCGGCGCCAGGAACCGGCCTCGCCCCCGCCCGTGGATCCCCTCGCCGCTCCTTCCCCCCCGCCCCCGCCGGGCCGGGCCCTGCCCCGCTCCACCCGCCGCCGCTGACGCGGGCACGGTTACATTCCGTACATTCCGCTTGGATTCGCCCGGCTATGAGCAGTCTTGTCGTTGTCGGCTTCCCCACGGTCGGTGAGGCCGAAGAGGTGCGCCGCTCCCTCGTTGATTTTCAGAAGGAGCAACTGCTCGCCCTGGAGGACGCTGTTGTGGTGGAGCGGGATTCCGATGGCCATGTGCATCTCCATCAGGCCATCAATCTCACCGCCGCCGGAGCCGCCAGCGGCGGCTTCTGGGGGGTGCTGGTGGGGCTGCTCTTCCTCAATCCCCTGCTGGGTGCCGCCGTGGGAGCCGGCGTGGGAGCCGCCTCAGGCGCCCTCGCCGACCTGGGCATCAACGATGGCTTCCTTCGGGAGGTGGGCGACAGCCTGACCGTCGGCACCGCCGCCCTCTGCGTGCTGTTGCGGGAATCGACGCCCGATCGGGTGATCGAGCGCCTGCAGTCCCATGCGCCGAACGCGCGCTTGCTGCGCAGCAACCTCAGCCACGCGGATGAGGCCCGCCTGCGTCAACTGCTGGAGAAGGCAAGCCAGCAGGCCCGTGGGGAGTCCGCCTGAGGGAGGGGCGCACCTGAAAGCTGCAGCCGCGCTCCCGCAGGCGCCGGTTGACCGGCGCCACCAGCTCGGCCGGCACCTCCTCCGCCACGTCCTCTGCGGACATCACCACGGCGGGGAAGCCCTGCTGCAGGTCGCTGATCAGATCCGCCCAGAGATCCACCAGCTGGCGTTGGCGCTGGGGGCGCACACCCTGCCGTTCGAGATGGGGAGCGCAGCCCTCCCGATGCCAGAGGGTCTGACGGTTGGGGGTGCAGTGGCGCCGAAGGGCGAGGCCCAGGCGAAGCGCTTCCGCGCTGGGCAGGCCATCCAGTTGGCGCAGGCCGGCGCCTTGCAACAGCTTGCCGGTGTAGACGGCGGAGATGCCGTAGAGCCGGCCCATCTCCGTGAGGGTGAGCCAGTCGGGAAGGGAAGGGGGAGGCGCCATTGCGGCCGCAGACGAAGCAAGATGCATTCATGCTCGTCAGGGGAGGGCCGCCGTCAATTCGTCAATCGGTATTTGTCGCGTGTTGTCACCATCTTCGCAATATCTTCAGGATTGACCATGCTGGCGGGGAGCATGGCGCTCAGCCGCCCGTGGCGATGGTGACGCGCCGCACCTCCGTGCCCCGCTCGATCACGGCGCTCTCGGCGTCCGCGGCCCGCAGCAGCCAGCCGCTGCCGCCGATCCACTCGCCGACGTTCACGGTCATCGCGCTGGAGCCGACCTGGAAGATGGCCGAGCCCGCCCTGCCAGGGGCGCCCACCAAACCCACGAGCTGGGGCAGGGGGCCCGAGGGGCGGGGCCGGCTTGGGTCGGGGGTGGCCCGGCGAGCGGAAACGGGAGCGGGAAGGGCGGCCGGCGCGGCGGCAGTCAGCTGGGGGCTCAGGGGAACCCGCAGAGGAGGGCGGCCCTCCGTGGGGGGAAGGGTGGCGAGCTGAGCCATCCAGGGCTCTTCTGGCGGGGGCGGCGGCAGTCCGTCAAAGGAGGCCACCTCCCGGCCTTCCCTGC
>JBKDSZ010000239.1:0-19803 GCA_046340375.1 Cyanobacteriota bacterium
GTTGTTGCAGATAAGTTTGATGGGCGTGTTCCAGAATCTCGGTAATGTTAGTGGGAAGTGTCGAAACGTTCCCATCCCAATTGGCGGGAACAATGTGCCCAACCGCGATGAGTTTGTCGGTTGAGGAATCGCAGAGCAGCAGTTGAAATTGAGCAAATATATCAAATAATAAATGCCAGCTCTTAATAGGGGCACTCTTCAACAAAAATGCAGGCCACGACAGGGTGTTCAACTGCTCGATCGCGTCTGACAGATCTGGCCGCTGATCCAGTGAGCAAAATTGCTGGTTCACGATATCTTTTCCTCTGGCAATCGCTCTCGCGCTGCGGCCAGCGTCGAAGAATGATCAATCATTCTATTGGCGTTCGCCGCTGTGTTGGAGAAGCGCAGCAGCCCCTTATCCATTGGCACAATTCAGTCAAGCGCGGACATGTGTAAGGTACCACAGTCCTTTATGGGCCCCTCAAAACCTCTCGATTCTTACGTAAGTCTTCCCTGTTGTCATATATCTTTAGAAGTCAAGTCTCAATCTGGTCGGCTGCGCCGCTGATCCCTGTCTGTCCGGCGCCTGTGGCGTTGGCCTGGCCGGGCGGGCCGTGTCGGGCGGCCTCAATGCCCTTGCTGGAGAGCACGTTCTCCCGCCCACCGTGCCTCGCCTGTTCAAGCAGTCCGCAGGTTTCCGACGTGTCCTTGCACGCATCGCCGAGGTCGTCGATCAGCAGCGGGGCAACGGGATCCAGCCGGTCTTCGGCCCGAACCACCAAGCTGCTGTCTAGGGTGTCGCTGCCTTGGCACGAGCGTTCAGGGGCGCTGACGGGCCTCGTTCGCAAGAAGTCCTGTACGCGGCCCGACCCCAGTCCGACCTCTTTGGATCAAGGCCTGCCTGCCTGCGCCTCGCACCGATCTCCGCAAACAATGTCCTGACGTCTCCGCAGACGCATGCCGTCTTGCATGTCCGACATGCTTGTGTGGGGATCATCTGCCGATGCGAGGGCAGCGCCAAGCGGCGTGATCGGATCACTCACGGGGGGGGCGAACGCGGCGGCTCGCCACAAGCGCGGCGATGGCCGTGAGGGTGCGGAACGACTCGGGCACCAGCTCGGCGTCGTCGAATTGCACCCCGAAGCGCTCGGTGAGGAAGCGGATCAGCTCAAAGAGATTGTGCGTGTCGAGGAGTCCTGCGGCGAAGATGTCGGCATCGGCTGTGAGCGGCGGCGCCTCCGGCGTGCGCGCCAGCTCGCCCCGCAGGAAGTGCTCGACGGCCAACACGATGTCGGCGCTTTCGTCCAGGGCAGCGTCAGCCCGTGCCACGGCGGTTCGACGTGCCGATGCGGCGCCGCTGGTGGCGGAGGGATCCCAGTCCTGGAAATACGACGAGGGGAACTTCTCGGTGATCACCATGATCGGCCGCCCGCCCGAGAGCATGCGGTATGTCCGGTAGATGAGGCTGGCCTCGGCTTCGACCTGGAAGTAGTCCGCGAGCCCTGCGGCCGGCTCGATCCCGCAGTCGAGGATCTCCTTGAAGGTCTCGATGCGGTGCTCGAGGATGAGCATGCCAATGCCCTTCTTGCTGGTGAGGAGTCCGTCCCGGACGCCCT
This sequence comes from Cyanobacteriota bacterium, assembly GCA_046340375.1. Classification (GTDB taxonomy): domain Bacteria; phylum Cyanobacteriota; class Cyanobacteriia; order PCC-6307; family Cyanobiaceae; genus Cyanobium. Next base: position 1,599 of record JBKDSZ010000239.1, read on the forward strand.
CGGTCAGGCGATTCAGCGCGATGATTGAGTCGGCATAGAGGAAATTGACCAGGCTCATGTGACCCTGCAGGAGGATCGAGCGCCGCAGGACCGGCTCGCCCCAAGGGAGTTCGAGGGAGGCGACCGCGCGCTCGAGAGTGGTGACGTCCTGATGCAGCTTGACGACGCGAATCGACTCGCCCGAGAACGCCTCAAGGATCTCGGTGACCGTCCCATCCGTGGTGAGCAGGATGCGCTGGAAGGCGCTCAGCGTGAGCGGATTGATGGCGCGGCGTTCGAGTGACTCCTCCAGATCGTGCCGGAGCAGCGGCGGGCGTGGGGCGAATGGTCGCGCACTTCGTTCCATCGGGTGTTCCCCTCCGCTCAGACAAGATACTTCCGCAGCACCTTGCCGAGCGGGCTCTTCGGGATCTCGTCGCGGAACTCGACAAGCAGCGGCACCTTGTAGCGCGCGAGCCGCCCCTGGCAGTGCCGGATGAGCTCCTTCGGCTCCACCGGCCCTTCGCTCACAACTACCGCCTTGATGGTCTCCTCTCCCGCGACCCCGCTCGGCACGCCGACCACGACTGCTTCCCGCACCATGGGGTGGCCCGCGAGCACGTCCTCCACCTCCACGGGATCGACCTTGTTCCCGGCGACCTCGATGAACAGGCGCTTGCGACCGGTGATCCACAGCCGCCCGGCAGCGTCGACGCGCCCCAGGTCGCCTGTGTAGAAGAAGCCGTCCTGGAAGACCTCGCGATTGTGGTCGTCCATGCCGTGGTAGCCGCGCGTCATGGCGGAGGTGCGGATGGCGATTTCGCCCACAGCGTCAGCCGGGAGGGGGTGTCGCGCTTCGTTGACGATCTGCACGTGAACGCCCTGGATGGGGAGCCCGACGGAGGCCAATGTGGAGGCGGGGTTGGGGTCGAGGTTGATGGCGATGGCGCCGGCTTCCGTGCAGCCATAAAGCTGGCGGACCGCCACCCCGAATCGCGCCTGAAACGCGGCTTGTGTCTCCGCCGGGAGCGCGGTGCCGGCCGAGTAGCAGAGGCGCAGCGCCGACAGGTCGGCCTGGTCAGTCACGTCGGCGAGCAAGCGGAAGACGAACGGAACGCCCGGGAAAACGGTGATGCGTTCGCGACTGAGCACCTCGAGCGCCCGCAACCGTTGGAGCAGGAACGGGTTCGGGTCTTCCAGGATGACCAGCGAGGCGCCGCTGCGAATCGCCGCCAGCATGCAGTTGCCCTGGCCGTGGGTGTGGAAGAGGGGGATGGCGCAAAAGATGCGGTCCGACGGCCCGAGCTCTGTCGTCGCTACCACGTTGGTGGCTTCGGCCACGAGGGCCGAGTGCGTGCGAGGGACGCGCTTCGGGCGCCCCGTCGAGCCGGACGAGTATTGATAGACGGCGTCGACGTCGCGTGCCTGCGCCGGAAGGGGCCCGGCCGGGTGCGCGGTGACGAGCGCCGCATAGCTGAGCATCTCGGGGTGCGTTCCCCCCGTCGTGACGATGGGGACGTCGTATTCCCATCCCGCGACGCTATTCGCGCAGAGGGCGGCGTGACTTGTGTGGGTGACGATCACGCGGACGCGGCAGTCGCGGAAGCAGGAGGCAAGCTCTTCCTTCTGAAAGGCGGGGTTGAGCGGGACCGCTACGGCGCCGAGCGCGGTGACGGCGAAAAATGTGGTAACAAACTCTGGCGCATTGGGTTGCACGATTGCCACCCGGTCGCCGGCCGACACGCCGAGCGAGCCGAGACCACGTGCAAACCGCTCGATCTCGTCGACCAGCTCGCCGTAGCAAACAGTCCGCGCCCCGCAAAGGATGGCGGGGTGGCCAGCCCCATGAACGGCGCTGTCATAGAGCATTTGTAACAGCGGCGTGAAGCCTTTCGCTGTCGCCTGCAGTCGCGGGGCGGCGTGCATTGTGAGCGAGCTGAGTTTAGTGAAGCTTTTATTTATTCTAGCTTGTGCTGTGATCAGTGGCAAGACAGAGTCCCGGACTGACAGTCTTTTCGCCCGAGGTGGGTGCCGTTCCTGAACAGCCCCTATTTCTTCGCCTTTGTTGACTGTTCGCGCGCGTGGATCCCAGCAGCGACTCATCCCTGCACGTCGGTAAACCCAACCACGGCGTTGTGGGAGTGGATGAGTCGTCGGACGACGAGCACCAAACCAAATCCAGAACACGCTCTCTATTGGATGAACAGCACTCCAAAGCAGGGCTTCTCAGACCTCGCCAGAGGCCAAGTCATGCCGTTAGCCTGAGGAAGGCATATGCCTTCTAACCACCAAAAAAACGCCAATATTTTGTTGGGTTTTGTGTCCCGGAATGGACGTCCTTTGATGCCTTACCGGAGCTTGATCGTCTCGGCAATCTTCAATTGTACTGTCCCAAGCGTATGCATCAAACTCGATGATCGAAAGAAGTATTCCACACAGTATATGCCTCTTTTGGCAGGCCCTGATGTCGCAAGATCTTAAGTCTCAGAATACACCATTGCTCCTGATGAGCAAGTGCTGGCCCGGCGGATTGGGCTGCCTTAGCGAATGAGCGAAATTTCATGCCCATCCAAACGATATCTAAAATTGGCACCTGCCGCATAAGCCCTTCGTCTCAACTCCGCCTTTTGCCCTGAATTCAATCCATCCCAGAAAGCATTAAACATCTTCTCTGAGATGCGGCCAATCCCAAGGATTCCGAAGACCGTTAATGGTAGGGAAAGAGACGGAATCAATAACAGAAGAAAGCTCAACGTGAGACTGACGCTGAGGCTGGAGGACGCGCCTGCCAGGTTGGTTTGCACCAGGCTGCCCATCACCAATCGAAGTTGTCCCGTTCGAGTCAGTTCACCACGCCGAACGGCTGCCTCGGTTCGAAGGGTGGTTAACAAGCCTTGGTAGATCACGCAGATCAGCAGCGGACCCAGGGCTGCTTCGCCAAGATTGCGCCAGCGTGGGAAAAGGGTTGTGCAACCCGGGAGCGGAATCCTAGTGAGGGCCGCCCAAGGCGTGATTTCTAAACCGGGCTTGGGGAGTGAGATGGACTCAGAATCACGCGGCATGGTGAAGAAAACTAAGTCGTGGTTCCATCATGGCAAGTCTGAGCATCGCTGGGACCATGTTCACTTTAAGGCCGTAGGCCTGTGAAATCATCAGGCTCTTTGTTCGTTGTCGCCCTTGTGAACTGCTCCTGATAGTACGCACGAACTCTCTCGGGGTCAAAGGTTAAAAACGTGTTGCCCGATTCAAAGTGCTGGATGAACACCTTGCCCAGAGCGAATGTGGAGGCGCTGCCAAGCAGACCTCCGCTCAATATGGCGAGAGGGACGGTCGGACCTGGCAGCAATTTGGCAATGCCCAGAGAGAGGGTCAAGGAGAGATCACTCCCCACCAAGGCCCCGATCGCCGAGGCCCCAATTTCTTTGGAAAAGCTGACACCATAAAGGGTTGCAAGATGGCGCAGCATATTGAGTTGAACAGCTGTCAATGCTGCGAAGCCAGCCCATGGCAAGGGCAGTAAGCCTGCGATTGCACCGGCCGCCATGTGGCGTTTGATGGCTTGATCGGCTTTGATGGAAGTAGCAGAAGCTGACATGATTTAAAACCTCAATCGAAGAATTTCCAGTCTTCGACATAATTGCCGAAGATATATTTTGGGAAGCCAGGGTCCGACCGATATGTGACCAAGTCATAGCGTATATGTTGATTGCCACGGAAGAAGAATACTTTCGCATTCCCCCAGTAAACAGCCGCATCAATGCGGTCAAAGTTCAGCCCTATCCAACGCGTGTTGGTGGGCTGGGGATAGCCTTCATCAGCCTTGTTATTCAGCATATTAAATCTTACATACTGATTGCCAAGGAAGAAATAAATCCCATCCGCCGAAACATTCATTGCCGCATCAATGCGGTTAAACGGGACACCCGGCCAACCTTCTGTGATGAGCTTTGGATAACCAGGATCTATTTTCATGGCATCAACGTCAACTCGAATATACTGATCCCTATTGAAAAAGTAGAGTTTGCGATCAAGCTTTTCTCCCGCCTGTGATACAAGATATTTGCCAAGAAAGGCTGCATCTACATGGGCAAAGCCTACATCTGCAAGCATTGGCCATTTCTCCGCGATCGGTCTTTCCACACTTGTTTCGGCAGTATCTGGCCGATAGTAGAAGCAATGTTTGCCACGAAAGACATGTACACGATTGTCCAGGTTAAAGACCACTCGAATTGGAGAAAACACCGTTTCCTCAATGTAGGCTTGACGTAACGCCTCAGACTGCGCCTCGTCTTCAACCAGGGTCCAAATCCCTACGGCATCAAATTCAATCACCTGTGGATTGTCTTTAATTGTCGCTAGCCATTGATTATAGCGAGCTTCATCCAGTGAGCTCAATGTAGCAAGCATCAACTCATCACCACCTTTGCCAAATACCGTACATTCTGAATTGTTTGCCAATTTTTCCTTGGCAGTCTCTGCCGCCGCGTTTGCACTGCCTGAACCTGTTCCAACGAAGCTGGCCTTGATGCCAGCTTTAATATCGTCTTTGCTCATCGAGGAGGATTTGGCGACCGTGAAAGCCAACATTGCTTTCCCACCCACCCAGACTCTACGGATGTAATGGGTACCGAAGCGTTCAAAAAAACGTGCATAGGCCCGGCGATGTTTTGGATCATAAGGTGCTGGAATTTCCAGATCGAAATCACTATGAATAAACCCTTGGTCGTCCGGGATATAAATTGACCACAGAGGAATGAAGGAATTGCGTAATGCATAATAGGAGTCATCCTCAGAGCGTAATTGTGAGCTTTGACTCGCATTAACATCCACGCTGACAGGTCCATTGCCAACCGCAGCAGCCAGGTCGAGACTGGTTGACTTTTCAAACCTTTCCCATGACTCCTCAATGCGCATTTGATTTAGAGCCTGAGAAGCAGGCATTGGAGGACTATCATTGACTTCATAACCGTCAGGAATTTGGTAGGTTTCACCAGTTTCTTTTGAAGGATACAATTGCCAAGTATCCCGATGAAAAAGAAGACGCCGTAGCTCAAACGGCTGTTGTGGCCTCAAGTAAACACCACGTCCAACCATATCCAAGCCTGGCAATAATTTGTGCGTGGAGGAATCGTCCACGGATGTTCTGTTTGTTTCAGTAATAGTCATCGAAGGAAAAGATTAAACTGCGAAAGTTTGAAGCTTGTCTGCTGCTCACTCAACTGGTATTTGCTTGAATCAAAGCTCTGGCTTGAGAGAGAAAATCGTTTGCAGTAGCAAGCGAAACTCTTGTTCCTAGGATTTGTCGCAAAACATTGGCTTCCAAGTTTACCAATGTCTTAAGATCGTTGATCCCTGATGACTTTAGCCGACTTACGTAGACAGGGCCGATTCCATAAATCTCCTCAAGTGTTGGATCTTGTTGCGGTGCGGGACCAATCCCATCATCGCTGGTCAAAGCAAGAGAAGCCTCCGCAGCAGGCTTTTCATCAGTTTGCCCGCTATCACTTGGCCCAGAAACACTTATTTCAAGACTTGACTCTAGATCAACTGTATCTGTTGCTGGCTCTGTTTTAGCGGAGGGATCAGTCGGGGATGAAGGGAAATCACGCAAGGTTCCACCGGCTTCAAAGTGGCGGATGAAAATTTCACTTGTCGCCAAAGTGGTTCCTGCCAGGCTGCCTGTCAAGCCCCCGCCCACCAGCGTGCCTAGGCCTGGAATCGCCTTACCGATGGCGATCAGCAAAACTCCTCCACTGGTGACGGCACAGCCGGAAAGAACTGATGACAACAAAGGCCGCACAATGTGCGATTGAAAAGGTATGTTATAAAGCTTGGCAAGGTCCTGCACCAACTTGACTTGAAGGCTCAGGACAGCAGCAAGATCAATCAGGGGAAAAGGGATGAGAGCTAGCATGGATGCCAGCAGCACGTAGCGCCGTGAAATATTTTTTGCCTCTGCTAAGCGCTTCGCCCGATCCGCGGAATGAAAGCGGTTTTCGAGATCAGAGGTAGAACTGACGTGTTTGTTGGAAAAAACTCGCATAGCCGAATCGTTACGTCATGTTGTTTGTTGTTCCTCTGCGGTCAACAAGATGCTGGAAAGAGCCCCAGCAAATTGCGCCCAATCTTTTTTTGCCGCATCGCGCAGCGCCGCCGCAGCGATTTCTTGCCGCTGCAATTCAGAACTCATAATTAAATCATAAGCAGGAATTGGTTCAACGAGACCAAGGGAAATGACCTTTTTAAATAATGAACGTCTCAGATCAATCCTTTTGCGAAGAAGATTTGGATTGACCAGTTGTTCGTAAAGCGAAAACAATGCTATCGATTCTTTTCCGTCTACTGCTTTAGAGCACCCCTCTAAATACTCGATAATAATCATTTTGATAGTGGTATTAACTTCTGGCGCTACCTTCAAATCCTGGCCAAAAAGCCAATCCAATGAGATGTTCAAATCTCTGCAGTAGCGGGCGGCCCCATCCGTGATGGCTTGAAATCCCGAATCGGATAAACTCAGAAGCCAAGTTCGAAGTTTTTCGTGTTGAATCAGTTCATACTCGATCCAGGCTCGAAAACGCAAAGCTCTGAATTTTTGTTGTCCAAGCAAGGTGTCGAGTTTAATTTTGATCTTGAGCCAGGTGTAATAGAGGTTAAGGGTAAGAGCTTGGGAAACGGATTTTACTCGTTGCATAAAACTGTCTGAGGAAAATATTGATCCCCACGGGAACGTCACAAAAGCGTAAACAAGGACAACTATTAGGATCGCAATACAAATTAGGATCACGTTAATATTCATTTGTGTTGCTTGCTGGGAAGAGATGTCATCGGTGCCGCCAAGAAGCCGCGGGGAGTGTGACTGATCAAGCGGGGCTTGCCGCAGCCTCAGGTGCGCTTTCCTTTGATTGATCAGGTTGTTGCGCGGATTCGTTTTTTCTCAAGGTGTGGTGGAACACTTCCTTAAACCATTCGGGATCGACCTTCAACAGAGTGCCGTTGGATTCAAAATGGTTTATGAATACAGTTCCCAAGGCAAAGGTGATGGATGCAGAAGATATTGCAATTCTGCCAGCGTACAAGGTGCCAAGTACCGGGACTGTTCTCGAAAGGCTGGAAATGCCTCCTGCCAGCACCCCACCAGTCAGCCCTGATAGCAGTGAGGCAATAATGGCACGGGCTAGATTCGCCTTGAACGCCACGTCATAATGGCGACATAGGTCATGAACCATTTTGACTCCCAATCCGACCAAGAGCAATTGGTCAACGATGGGAAAAGGTAACAATGCTAAAGAGGCGGCGCCGAGGGTATAGTTCTTAACCAAAACCTGCGCACGGGCCAACCTCTCTGCATGGGCAATTGCCGTTAACTTTTCCTCAAGTGAATCAGATTCTGGGATCGTGGTCACAAAAATTCTCGGTAAGGATTTGCGAAGGAATGATGGAAACCGTTGAAATCAAGCAGAACCCAATAGTGCTTAATGATCCTGGGGCAGGTTTACTTTACAGCATTTGGATCCTTGTGTTTGTGATGCCATGCCGATTGCCATGCTTGCACTACAAAACTTCACCAGGGCTGCTGCCCGGTGTCGCAGGGCCTTTGGCTTGGGACATGACGATGGGACTCAACCTGTCTCCATCCGATCTCGACCTGCTCAGTCTCCTGCGCCCCATTCCTGACATTTGGATGCGGCGTGGCAGCCTCATCCTGGTCTGTTACCTGCTGGGGGCTGTCGCTCTCCCATCTTAAGCCGTTGCCAGCGCCCTGAGGGATTGACCGGTTGCGCTCAGCATCGGATCTGTGGGTCCTGTTTTTCTTCTTGCAGATGGACGAAATGTTGCACTAAGCGGCCATCCGGGATTCAACGATTGCCCGCAACCGTTTACGGGGGGCCAACATCTGAGTGCTGCGATTGACTCGCGGCTCCATGCCCCAGTGATCTGAACACCACTGGACTCTGGTCTGGCGATGGTTGACGAGCCGCCCCGCAAGCTTCCCATGCCTCCACAAGAACCGGCATCACGTCTCGTCTCGGCAGCTTGAGGGGGGGCACTGCGCGATGTCTTTGAGACTTTGGCGGCAGGTGCGCAGGGTGGTCGCCCGAGGTGTCTTCTCCCCTTTGGCGCCTCCCCAAACGCTCACCTCCCGTGGTGTCGTTCGATCGCCTTGCGGATCGGTGTCGTGAGGGCCTGCACGTTTTTCTCGGCTGAGCTGGCCCTCGCGCTAGCGATGCCCGTGATGAAACAACTGCCGCTTCAACACTGCAAGCCGCTTACCCATCTCCGCACAGATGGAAGAGCGTTCCGTGGTGGCGGTGAAATTGCGCTGGATGTGGGCCCAGTTCAACTGGCGACGATGCAGGGGCAGCCAGCTGTAAGCGCCATGGCAATCTCTGATGATACTGCCAGAGGCCTCCCGCAACACAATGCTTGGCCAGCTTGGTTCAGCGGCTGAGGACAAGCTGGAACAAGGCCTGTGTGGGGGTGAGCATCACCCGCAACCAGCCCTGTTCCCTCCCGGGGGTGTTCCCGCTCGCGTTGCCGATCGGACCACCGGTTTCCTCCAGGTGTGTCACGTCGTTCCTGTTCGTTTGCTGCTGCGGTCTCCTCCACAGGCAACGCTCTGACGGCGCCGCCTCTCAATCGCGATCAGAACGCCCAACAGGAGGGTAGGGCTTCTTGGCTGGTCTTGTACTGACACAGATCAGTGCTCTTGTCGGGGAGCCGTCATGGTCGACGAGGGCAAGAGGATCACAGATGACCACTCCAGACAGCGACGTCTCATGGAGGGGAGCCCTACGGGCTGTTCTCCCGTCACGGGCTGTCGAAGGTGATGAACGGCCTGTGTTTACGAGAGATTCAAGCTGTGGCCCTCAAGAACTGAGATTATACTTCGATTCTAATGAAACTTTGCGAAACCTGCTCTACTTGTTCAGGCATCGCATAAACTCTTGTGTGACATGACGCAGAGCAAATGGCACCCGCGCCTTCTTCCGCTACAGGGATGGGCTCAATCATTTACCCGGGCGGGACCGCCTTCCGAGTGTGGTCGAAATTTGCAAGCCAGGTTTTCGTCGTTGGCACCTTTAATCAATGGTCGGAGACCGCGCATCCCTTGGCCTCTGAAAATAATGGTTATTGGTCAGTCGATGTCCCTGGTGCAAAGGATGGTGATGAATATCGTTATATCATTCATAGTCCATTCTTGACACAGCCGCAGTGGCGTACGGATCCTTACGCCAAGCGCGTTGAAAACGATCTTGGCAACGGTTTTATCACGACCTCGCAATTTGATTGGGGTCCAGATCAATTCCAGATGCCTGCTTGGAATGAGTTGGTGATTTACGAGTTGCATGTTGGCTCTTTCTACGACATCAATAATGATCCTCAGCCAGCCAACTTTGACGACGTCCTCCAAAAGATCGACTATTTATCTGATCTTGGGATCAATGCAATTGAATTGATGCCCATTTATGGATTCCCTGGAAAAACATCTCTGGGCTATAACCCAGCGTTGCCATTTGATATTGAGAGCAGCTATGGCGATAATACTAGCTTTAAGGAGTTTGTCAGGGCTGTTCATGCAAAGGGAATTGCTGTGATTCTGGATGTGGTCTATAATCATTGGGGGCCGGATGACCTTGATACATCTCTTTACAGGCCGGATGGTTGGTTTCAAAATGATGGCAGTGGGATTTATTTCTACAATGACTGGCGCCGTTACACCGGATTTGGTGACCGACCTGATTTTGGTCGCCCCGAGGTGCGCCAATTCATTCGCGATAACGCGCGCATGTGGTTAGATGAATATCAGATCGATGGATTGAGGTTTGATTCAACAGTAAATATCCGCAACGCTCATGGCAAAAATGATGATCCCAGCGATGACTTGGCTGATGGCTGGAGCCTCATGCAATGGATCAACGATGAAAACGACCGACTGCAACCATGGAAGATCACAATTGCTGAAGACTTGCAAAATAACGATTGGATTGTCCGCCCTGCTGCAAGTGGAGGTGCTGGCTTTGATTCCCAATGGGGCAGTTCTTTCTATTGGCCAATTCACAATGCCTTGGTTGGTCCAACCGATGAGGGGCGTGACATGTTCAGTGTTAAAGACGCCATCTTACAACGGTTTAATGCTGATGCATGCACTCGTGTGATTTACTCTGAAAATCACGACGAAGTAGCCGCTATAAATCATAAAGTGCGTTTGCCTGAGGCGATTGATCCTGGGCATGCCGATAGCTGGTTCGCGAAAAAGCGGTCTACGCTCGGCGCTGTGCTTACATTCACATCCCCGGGCATCCCCATGATTTTCATGGGGCAGGAATTTCTCTCCTGGGGAAGCTGGCAGGATAACGTGCCGATGGACTGGAGTAATCTAGGCCGATTTGGTGGCATTCATGATCTTTATCAAAGCTTGATTCGCCTGCGTCGAAATTGGTTCAACAACACCAGGGGATTACATGGTCAGAACGTCAATGTGTTCCATGTGAACAACCAGGACAAGGTCCTCGCTTTTCATCGCTGGGATAATGGCGGCTCTGGTGATGACGTCATTGTCGTTGTCAACTTTGGCAATCGCTCTTATGGTAGTTATACGCTTGGCTTTCCAAGAGGCGGTACTTGGTACGTGCGCTTCAACAGTGATTGGAATGGTTACAGTTCTGACTTTGGCAATGTTCCTGGATACGATACGACCGCAGACCGCGCTGTCTGGGGGGATACAGATGGTTTGTACTGTGCGGGAAACATTGGCATTGGCCCTTATTCTGCCTTGATTCTTTCCCAGTAGCTTGCTGTTCCCATCTTGCGACGATTCCCGACCTTGATCTGATCAACTTCTTCCGTGCTGGTCCAGACCCTCGGATGCGTGATGGCAACCCCATCCCATCTCGATCTGTGAGCACCTTCGAGGAGTGCACGTGCCTGGAAGGCCTGCGAACGGACCCACCATTGACGTTCTCTTTGCCACTGCACGGCCGCCATTCAATCGCGACGGCCGTAGCAGGTTCCCATTGGGGGCACTCGACTAAAACAAAAAGAACGACCGCGGTTTCTCCTCGCGCTGCTCCGGCGTTGCGCGTTGCTCGGCCAGGCCTGGCCAGTCGATTTCCAAATAGCTGATGCCATCGCGATCAAAGGGGCGACCTTCGAGGTGGTGGATGTTCAGGCGACTGGCGCTGATGGAGGTGATGAATCCGCCGAGTTCCATGGGGCCCATATCGGTGCGCAGGTCGTCACCGGTGTTCATCAGCAGGGCGGGGAGGCGCACGAGCTGGTCCGGTCGGAGCAGCTTGCGAAACAAGGCATGCACAGCCAATTGCTGGCGCTCCATACGGCCGATGTCACCGGTTTCATCATGGCGGAAGCGCAGGAAACCCTCCAGATCAAGCCCCTTCAAGGTCTGGCGGCCGGGCTGCAAGTCGATATACAGCCCCTGGGTGTTGTCGGTATAGTACATCCGCTTTGGAACATCCACTTCAATGCCGCCCATCATGTCCGCGACGCGACGGATCGCGGCGAGGTTGACCACCAGATGGTGGCGAATCGGACGTCCCATGCGCGCGGAGACCTCTCGTTGCATGGCTTCAATTCCACCTGTGGCATAGAGAGCATTGATCTTCATCGGTCCATACTGGTCGGACTCGATATAGCTGTCCCTCGGGATCTGCGTGATGGTGGCCTCACCTCCCTCCACGCGCACGGTGGCGATCACATCCGTGTTGCCACCCCCCACATCCATGCCCAGGATCAACACGTCTTCTGGGCCGAGATTTGTCCAGTTGCTGAATGGATTGATCCAGTTCAGGCGGGGCTTGCCCTGATCCACGCTGGCCACCAGGTTGGCCAGGGGTTTGGAGAGGAGGAACCCCGCGCCGAGGCCCAGGGAGATGGCCAGCAGAACCGGCACGCCGGAGCTGCGGCGGCGCGGACGAGGGGGGCGGGTGGAGCGACGGCGCGGCATGTCAGATCGCGGCCTCACAACCGCAGGGGTTCCTCTGCCCGCAGTCCCGCCTGCACCCTCCACAACTTGGCATAGGCCCCTTGCGCGGCGAGCAGGTCGTTGTGGCGACCGGTTTCCACAATCCTGCCGTGTTCCATCACCACGATGCGATCGGCGTGGCGCACGGTGCTCAGGCGATGGGCGATCACAAGGGTGGTGCGATCGGCCGTGACCCGATCCAGGGACTGCTGGATGGCGGCCTCGGTTTCGTTGTCCACGGCTGCGGTGGCCTCATCCAGGATGAGCACCGGGGGATCCTTCAACAGCGCTCGGGCCAGCGCCAGGCGCTGCCGCTGGCCACCGGACAGCCTTTGGCCCCGCTCGCCCACGATGGTGTCGTATCCCTGAGGCAGGGCGTCAATGAACGCTGCGGCCTCCGCCAGGATGGCGGCGTGTTCAATGGCGGAGCGGGGGGCCGCGAAGCTGCCGTAGGCGATGTTCTCCGCCACAGTGCCTGGAAAGAGAAACACGTCCTGGCTCACCAGAGCGATGGCGCAGCGAAGATCCTCCAACCGCAGACTCTCGATCGGCACCCCATCCAGGAGGATCTCTCCGGCTGAAATGGCATAGAGGCGGAGCAGAAGTTTGACGATCGTGCTCTTGCCGGAACCGGTGGAGCCCACCAGGCCCACCGTGCTGCCCGCTGGAATCTCCAGGTCGAAGTGTTGCAGCAGGGGGTCGCGCCCTTGGTAGGCAAAGGTGACGTCGCGAAAGACGATGTGCCCCGCCACCCTGTCGCGCTCCAGGGGGCGATCTCCCGAGGGGATGGCGATGGGCGTGTCGAGAAGATTGAGCACCCGATGGGTGGAGGCCATCGCCCGCTGATAGTCATCCAGGGTGCGCCCGAGGGTGGTCAGGGGCCACAGCAGGCGTTGTGTGATGAACACCAGAAAGCTGTAGGTGCCTACGGCGATGAGGCCCTGCCAGGCCTGAAGGCCTCCGATGACGAGAATGGCCAGAAAGGCGAAGAGGATCGCGAAGCGGATCAGAGGGACAAAGGCGGCAGAGAGCCGTATCGCCCGTTGATTGCTGCGGCGATAGGCCTCGCTGTCTTCGCTCATCCGCGCGCGCTCCCATTCTTCGGCGGCGTAGCTCTTGATCGTGAGCATGCCGCCGAGATTGTTGGTGAGCCGGCTGGATAGATCCCCGGCCCGGTGACGCACATCCCGGTAGAGGGGCGCCAGACGCCGCTGGAAGCGGAGCGATCCCCAGAGGATGACCGGAATGGGCAGGAAGGACACGCCCGCCACAGTGGGGGACAGCACCAGCATGGCGGCGCCGATGGCCACGACGGTGGTGATCAGCTGCAGCACCTCATTGGCGCCATGGTCGAGAAAACGCTCGAGCTGATTGATGTCATCGTTGAGGATGGTCAGCAGTTGGCCGCTGCTGTCGCCCTCGAAAAAGGCCATCTCCAATTTCTGCAGATGGTCGTAGCCCTCGATGCGCAACGTGTGCTGCACGGTCTGGGCCAGATTGCGCCAAAGCACGCCATAAAGGTATTCAAAAAGCGACTCCGCTGTCCAGATGACAAAGGACAGGGCAGCCAACACTGTGAGCTGGGCAGGAACCGTCCGCACACCCAGCGAGGCGAGCCAGGAGGTGTTCTGCTGCACCACCACGTCGACGGCCAGGCCGATGAGCACCGGTGGGGCGAGATCAAAAAGCTTGTTGAGGATGGAGCAGAGCGACGCCAGAAGAACGGTGCGCCTGTGGGGCTGGAGCTGCCGCAGCAGCCTTGCCAGCCCCGACATCCGCTCCCCCCCTCGGGGGGGACGGGGCACGGCAGCGAACAGACCCGCCAACCCGGGACGAGCGGTCGCCGTAGCCGCCACCGCCGCCGCGGCCCGCCCGGGAGCGGGGGCCGCCGCCACCACCGCCACCGCCACCTTCCCGAGGCGTGGCTTTGTTGACGCGAATCATGCGGCCCATCCACTCCACATCCTGCAGGTCGTCGATGGCCCGCTGCTCGGACTCGGCGTCGGCCAGCTCAACAAAAGCAAAGCCACGTTTGCGGCCGGTTTCCCGATCAAGGGGAAGGCTGCATTGGCGTACCTCGCCGTATGTGGCGAACAAGGTAACAAGATCCTCCCGCTCGGCTTCAAACGAGAGGTTGCCAACGTAAATGGTCATTCGTAAATGGGGCCTGGAACAGATTCTTTTTGTGCGGGTGTCCCGGGAAAGGTCAGAGAGCGGTGAGGTCCGGGAGGGGAAATCTCATGGAGGGTGGTCCGAAAGGACGGTGGTCCGGGAGACCTCCTGGAAGGTCATGGCCGGCTGAGCGTGCCGAAGGAAGCCTGAACACAGCGGAATCTGAAAAACCTTACATGGGCGCCCGCCTCCTTTATTGAGGAGTGTGAAGCGAGGCGGAAGGAAAACGGAAGAGCGGGGCCTTGCGACGCAAAGTGGGCCCATTGTCAGCAAACGCTGATCTGGGTTGATCCCCGATGATCCCTCCGCTCTCTCCCCCGCCCGTCCCCTGGAGCCTCTCCTGGCGTGAAGACGGCGAGCTCGCCCCGCAGGACCGCTTTGACCTCCTGCAATCCCTGTTGACACTGGAAACGCCCGAAGCTCAGCCTGCCCTGGTCTTTGCTGTGGAGCGGCTGGCCCTGACGGAGATCACCCGCCTCTCCACCGGCGACGTGACGGGCCTGTGCGCCTGAACCAAAGCCCGCTGACCGCCGCTCAGAGCGCGAATCGGCGGGCCGTGGAGGCCCGGCAGGTGCTGCGGGCCGAACTCACGCTCATGCCCTCGACGAGGCGGTCCACCACGCAGCGACAAGCGTAGTCCGCCAGTCCGGCGGGGGGCTCCTTGCCGGATTGGGCCAGCTCCTGCTCCACGGCCGCCAGGCAGGTGGCTTGCACCAGGGCCTCCAGTCCAGAGGCTTTCACCGACCCGACCGGCAGGCCCAACACAGCTCCCGCCACCAGAGCGGCGCCAGCGATGGACCAAGGCCGTTGGCTCATACGCGCGAGAGTTGCAGTTCCTTGTTCATCACCCGCAGACGCTGCAGGTTGGCGACGACCTCCGCGGGAATGTCTCTGGGCAGATCAATCGTGGTGTGGCAGTCATAGATGCGGATCTTGCCGATGGAGCGCCCCGTCAGGCCGCCTTCATTGGCGATGGCACCGACGATATTGCCGGGGCGCACCCGATCGCGCCAGCCCACCTCCAGCCGGAACCGCTCCATGTGGGCCTCCGGGCCCGCATCCCTCTCGTCGCGGGAGGGTTGCACAGGCCGGGCGCGGCGACGGTTGGAGGGCTCCATCGACAGGGCGGCCGGCGCCGCTTCTCGCTCATCCAGCAGGAGGGGCTTGCCGCGCAGGGCCAGGGCCAGGGCCGCCAGGGTCAGGCGCTCAGGATCCGCCCCCTGTTCCCGGCCCAACCGCTGAAGCATCTCGCCGATCAGGGCCTCCTCCGCTGCGGAGAGGGGCGAATCCGCCAGCAGAGCCGCGAGGCTGGATTCGAGGCGGCCGAGGCGCCCCTGGTTGATGCTGGCGTTGGAGGGTACCTCCATGGGGGTGATGGTCTCTCCAACGGCCCGCTCCAACTCACCGAGGAAGCGTTTTTCCCGGGGCGTGAGAAACAGGATGGCCTGGCCGGAGCGGCCCGCCCGTCCCGTGCGACCGATGCGATGCACATAAGCCTCGCCATCGAAGGGCATGTCGTAGTTGATCACCAGGGCGATGCGATCCACATCCAACCCGCGGGCAGCCACATCCGTCGCCACCAGCACATCCAGCCGTCCGTCTCGCAGGCGCTCGATCGTGCGCTCCCGTTGGGCTTGGGGCACATCGCCGTTCAACAGGGCGACGTTGTGGCCTTCCCGTTCGAGGGCTTCCGCCAGGGTCAGGCTGACCGCCTTGGTGCGGGTGAAGATGATCACGCCGCCCTGGCCCTCCGCCTCCAGCACCCGCTTGAGCGCCTCCAGCTTCTGGTGGGGTTGCACCAGGAGAACCCGCTGTTCAATGCGGCTTCCTTCCCCCTTGCGGCTTTGAATGGTGATCTCGGCGGGGCTGCGCAGATAGCGATTGGAGAGGCGGCGAATCGCGGCGGGCATGGTGGCGGACAGCAACACCACCTGCCGCTGGCTCGGCAACTGCTCCAGCACCCACTCCACAGACTCGATGAAACCCATGCGGAGCATTTCATCCGCCTCGTCGAGCACCAGGCTCGTCAGGCCGGAGAGATCCAGCGTGCCTTGGCGCATGTGGTCCATCACCCGCCCGGGGGTGCCGACCACCACCTGCACACCGCGGCGCAACTGGAGCATCTGCTCGCGGAAATCCGCTCCGCCATAGAGGGCCAGCACCCGCACGCCGGGGAGATGGGACGAAAAGCTGGCCAGGGCTTCCGCCACCTGCAGAGCCAGTTCCCGCGTGGGGGTGAGCACCAGGGCCTGGGGGCGGCGCTCGGCGGAATCCAGACGCTGGAGGAGGGGCAGACCGAAGGCGGCCGTCTTGCCGGTGCCGGTGCGCGCCTGCCCCACCAGATCACGGCCGAGAAGGAGTTCGGGAATGGCGGCCTTCTGGATCGGCGAGGGGGTTTGGAACCCGATCGCCTCCAGTGCGGAAAGAATCTCCGGCCGAAGACCGAAGCAGGCAAATTCCGACGCCGGCGCCGGACTGGAGAGGGAATCGCCAGCGTCCTCCAGGACAGGCTCAGCACAAAGCGCGGCTTGGGAGCCGAAACAAACATCAGACATGGAACAACTTCAGGCTTGAAGGCCGTGAATCCTTCAACGGAGACCTGCAGCCGGCCCAAAAAGAGAGGGTCTCAAAAAGAAATCTCTCGATCAAGAACATCCCATCCAGATCCACTCCGATTGAATTGGAACTGGAACGACGCCGCCATCGATGGTTCGACAGCGAATGTTCAGAGCTGCGTCAACGTCATTAAAGGGTGAGTTGGAATCTTAGCATCTGCTCACCTCTCCGCTTCGCCCCTCGGCGGCTGGGGGTTCCAGGGGCCTCAGTGACGCCCGAAGTCGTCCGCGAACCGCTCGATGTCGTCTTCCCGCAACAGCGCGCCCCGCTGCACCTCCACTATCTCCAGGCCTGCGGATCTGGCTTCGGCGCGATGGCGCGCCCCCTCCGGCACGAACAGGGTCGTTCCCCGGGACGCCGTGAGCGTCGCCTGATCCAGGATCAGCAGACCCTCACCATTCACCACCACCCAGTGCTCGCAGCGGTGTCTGTGGCTCTGGAGGCTGATCCGCCGGCCGGGCGACAGCCACAGGCGCTTCACCAGATAGCCCTCTCCAGAGGCGAGGGTTTCGTACCAGCCCCAAGGGCGCTCCACGCGCCCTTGGATCAGGGGGTCCATTGACGGCAAGGGCCTGAAACCTGTTGTTTTCCGCTCCTTTTTCTCATGCCTGGCGCCTCAGGGTGGTGATCGCCGTACCGGTCCGTCCGGCGGCGGCGGCGGCGGCGTGATCAGCCAGGCCTCCTCCCGCGCGCGGGTGAGCGCCGTGTAGAGAAGGCGCGGATCACTGGGTTCCGGCCCCGGCAGGAGCACGATCACCCGTTGACTTTCACTGCCCTGCGCCTTGTGCACCGTCAGGGCCAGGGCGGGCTCCACCGCCCCGCTCACCTGGGCGGGATGGACCCAGATCGGTTGCTCCTGGCCGAAGAGCAGCCACCGCTCCCCCTCCCCCACCACCACGCCCCGCGCCCCGGTGCTCAGGCCCAGGCCATGCAGATTGCGGACGCAGAGCACGGGCGTGCCGCAGGGCCAGCGGTCGGGGGCGCTGGCGCAGACCTCGCCCAACAGCTCGCGATGGACGGCATTCACCCCCCAGGGGCCGCGATGGCGCGGCGTGAGCAGCAGGAAGGCGTCGCGCACCGCCAACACCTCCCGCCAGCCCTGGTCCCCGCCCGGCACGCTCCGGGCCGCCGCCGCCCCCAGCCGCCCCAGGTGCTCCGCCAGCCGCTGACGCACCCCCGCCGGCAATGGACCCACCGGCTCCTGCCACCAGCGCAGATTGCTCTGCGCGGCCAGCTGGCGCAACAACGGGCGGATCCCTTCCAGCGGATCGATCGGCGCCTCGGACCGAGCTTCAATGACCTCCCGCAGGGCGGCGGCCACGGTGGCGATGGCGCCGTCATTGCGGTGGGTCGTGCGCAGAACCACCAGCGATTCGCCGAGGGCCGGGCGATGGTCGGCGCTCAGAAGCTCCCGCAAAGGGGCCCCCGGAGCCACGGGGGGCAGCTGGGCTGGAT
>JBKDSZ010000240.1:0-23522 GCA_046340375.1 Cyanobacteriota bacterium
CTCCTCAGCGCTGGCGGGCTGGACGCGCCACTCTGCGGAAACGTGGGCGTTTCCGCCGCCGAACTGGCCCTTCAATCCCTGCGCTCCGGCCAACGGCCCGACTGGCTGGTGGTGGAGCTGAGCAGCTACCAGATTGAAGCCTCCCCGGAGGTGGCGCCCCGGGTCGGCGTCTGGACCACCCTCACCCCCGACCATCTGGAGCGCCACGGCACGATGGAGCGCTACCGAACGATCAAGCGCACCCTGTTGGACGCCTCCGGCACGCGGATCCTGAACGCGGATGACCCGGATCTGCGCTCCAACGCCCACAGCTGGGATGAAGCCCTCTGGATCACGGCGGGTGCTCGGCAGGATCTGCCACCCGAGGTCTCCCCTCACCTCTGGGTGGAGGAGGGATGGGTGCACAGTGCGACGGGCCCGCTGCTGCGGACGGATTGTCTGGCCATGCCGGGGCGTCACAACAGGCAGAACCTGCTGCTGGCCGTGGCGGTGGGACTGCAAGCGGGGTTGGCCCCGGAAGCCATGGAGGCCGCTTGCCGCCGCTTCCCCGGCGTGCCCCATCGACTGGAGCGATTGCGGGAGGTGGATGGCATCGCCTGGATCAACGACAGCAAGGCCACCAACACCGACGCGGCGGAAGTGGCCCTCAAGGCCCTGAAGGGCCCATTGGTGGTGCTGGCTGGCGGCCAGGCCAAGGCGGGGGATCCCAGTGCCTGGCTCGGGGAACTGAGGCGCCAGGCGGCGGCGGTGGTGCTGTTCGGGCAGGCCCGGCAGGCCTTTGCGCGCCTTCTGGCTGAAGGGGGCTACGAGGGCGTGGTGGTTGAACGGGACGGGCTGGCGGAAGCGGTGAGCGACGCCCGCGAACTGGCCCAGCGGCTGGGCTGTCGCGGTGTGCTGCTGTCGCCGGCATGCGCCAGTTTCGACCAGTACAGCAACTTCGAGGCCCGCGGCGACCACTTCCGCCACCTCGTGGAGGCCCTGTGAGCCCCTCACCCGCCCATTGGCTGATGAAGAGCGAGCCAGAGGTGTACAGCATTGAGGATCTTGCTCGGGAGGGCAAGACGCTTTGGGATGGCATTCGCAATTACCAGGCCCGCAACTTCATGCGATCCATGCGAATCGGTGATCGGGCCTTTTTTTATCATTCCAACTGCTCGCCACCGGGCATCGTGGGTCTCATGGAGGTCTGCGAGACAGGCTTGGTTGATCCCAGCCAATTCGACTCGGCCTCCAAGTATTTTGATCCCCGCTCCAGCCCTGAGTCTCCCCGTTGGGATTGCGTGCGGTTGCGTTACTTGCAGACCTTCACCAGGCCGCTGAGCCTGGAGGAGCTGCGATCCTCATTCGGAGAAGAGGAACTGGCGGTGGTGCGCCGAGGCAACCGATTGTCCGTTCTACCGGTGCCCGAAGAGGCGGCTCGCCGAATCTACAGTTTGTTGGACGCGTGACGGACTAGGATCCCCGCTCTTCAAGCAACTGGGATTTCAGTCTGTTCCAGGCGTCCAGCAGCCGTTGTTGATCTCCAGCGCTGTGAGCGGTCTCCAGTTGCACGAGCAGGCATTCCGAGAGTTTGCTGGGCTGTAGGGCAAGAAAACGCGCCAGATAATCCAGCGCTTTGCGGGACGGCCTTCCGTCAAAACGGCTGAGATCATCCTGAGCCCATACATCGCCAAGGGTGATTTGCCCATAGCCCGCCTTCCCAGATCGCATCAGACAGGTTTGCAGCCGTGTGCGCCCCCCACTTGTCGCTATGGCCAGCTCATCCATGGATCCCTTGGGTTGGTATGCGGAAGGCTGGTTGAGAGAGCGGGGTTGCTTCAAGAAAAAATCGGGCCGATCAAGGGTGAAGCGTTGGAGCTGCATGATGTCTGGCTTGATGCTGTTCACAGCCATGGTGGTCAGCTCAATCGCAGGGGCTGATCTGTCGCCCGTTGGCTGAAAGCGAAACCGTCGCATGGTCCCCGTGCTGTACTCGCGACCGATGGATCCGGACCGGCTGGACAGGTGGCTCACCTCGTGGCGAGGGAGACGCAGGCTTTGGGGGGGCGGCCATGCGGGCGGACGGGCTGACAAGCGGATGATCTTCTGCATCCCACTAAAAAATGTGAGAGCAATCAATAAGATCAGTAGCAACTTCAAGGAATTTCTCACGGTATTCAGCGATATTTGTTTTCCAGAAACTCCACTTGACGCTCCAGCCAAAAAATGTAGATGCTTACAAAAAAGAAGGCTGCTATCGCAGGAAAAATCAAGGAGGGCCAGCCATTGTGAAACAACTCAAACCACCACTGTTTTGAAGGATAACTGCTGGAATTGATCAATGCTAATAGGGCAATGCGAAAGCCATTGACAAAAAATCCCAACCACACCGCGCAAAGTGCCATCAACATATTTTGCCAGAAAAAACGCATGGGAAAGACAACTGCAAAGATGATTGACACGGTCAGCAGTTGCAACATGGCCGGCAAGCCGGTGCAGGCGCTGGCAACAACAACGCTCCCTCCGGGCAGAGCTACGACATCTGATTGAAGCTGGACTGGTAATCCTGAAAAGAGCAGAATCACCTTTGTGAGCCATGCGGTGGCGTAGGTCAAAAGGGATGGGTAGGGAATCTGGGCGGCTCGCATCAAAGGCAGAAGAGCCAGGATCAGAAGGGACGGGAGAAAGCGTCGCAGGCCTCGCAAGGGAGTGGCCAAAAGGGCCAATCCCAGCCCAGCAAGAAAGGGAAGCAGATTGGCGCCCAGGTTCAAGCTGGTGATCAATAGACTCCTCCACAGCACCCACAAAATCAAGGAGAAGCCAAGCCAGCGGCTTATTGGACTCGGGGAAAGATGGGTTGGCACCTGAGCTTTCTCCAAAACGAGATAGGCTCCCCACCAAATGATCACCACAAACAAAAAATCGTTGGTGGACTGTGTTAGGCCAAAGATGACGAAGCTTTGCACAACCAAGAGGACGGCCAGTACGCGCCAGAGTTGAAGCTTGCTGGCATGGGCAAGCCTCCTCGAAGTTGGAGGGAGGCCGTTCAAGGTCAACTGGGTTCCAGGCGCCTCAATCGCGCCACCCCAAAGGCAATCAGACCGGATCCGACGACACTTTTTGAGGTGTTCACCGCCAGGGACGACAGATTTTGCTGCCGTTCCGTGTTCAGACGGATGCGAAGACTGGTGGCATCAGCTTTCAGGCTATCAATCAAGGCTTTCTTTTGTTCAGGCATCAGCTTGGGGGAATCTCCTTGGGGAGCATCAGGAGCAGGTTGACCTTCCATAACCTCTCGCAGTTGCAACAGATTGGTTGAAGCGAGGATGCGTTTTCGCAACAATGCGGCCTGCTGCTCTGCATTTTTAATCACCAAGCTGTCCCGTTGACTTGTCTGAATCCAATGCAAGCCATAGCTAAGAATTTGAGCCGGGACCAATAAGATATAAATGGCAATGACAATGGTGCAGAAACGTCTGTATGAGAATAGACTACGGCTGAATTTTGGGTGAGCAGATCGGAATTGAAGAGACAATAAAATCAGAAAGAGGGAGAACAGTAGAGTGACGCTGTAATCAACTGCAATCTGCCCAATCTTCAAATACCATAAAGGCTGCCAAGGTTGAACTGGAAAAAAGGATTCCAGAACAGAAACGATCAAAATGGCAATGGTGATTTGCGATAAGGATTGCAACGCAAGCACGAAATTCCGCGTCCCTTCCGTCGGAGGAGGTTGCAAGGCCGAATCCTCCTGTAAGGCCTCATTGGGAATCGCGTATTCCGCATCCGAGGAGGAGGAGAGGGAAGAGTTTGGATCCAGCCACTCTGAGGAAGGCCCAGAGGGTGGCCAGTCCCAAGAAGATCTCTGCGACAAGGGCTTTTCGTCACCGGGCATTGTAACTTTTCATCCTTTACCGCCAAGCATGCCATAGGTGTGTAAAAAAATCAAACTTTCTTGGCCGATAGCCCGTGCTGCCTGTGTTGCTATTCCATTCAGCGCGTTGTTGGTGACGGCCGCCAGGGCTGCGGCCCTTCGCTGAACGGGCCAGGAGCCGCGTCAAAGCAGCGATGGGCCGGGAAAACGTTGGCCAGGTAGCAGCGTGTCACCGCGCGACTCTGATTGCCGTGCTGCACCAGGAAACCCGCCAGGGCCGCTTGAACCAGCCGGTATTGATCCCAGTTGGGATGGCGATCCAGAAAAGCGCGCATCGCTTCCAAGAGCGGTTCGGGCACCTCGGACTTCAGGCTCACCCTGCCTTCCAGCCCGCCCTTCAAGCCGCTCCCGAACATTCTCTTCAACCTCTGGCTCCGCAACGACCCCCCCAGTTCTCCACAGCCTGCCCCTGGCGTCAAATCGAACGATCCTTGGAGGGGTGGGGCCCGTCTCATGCCGGGACAGGAGTGCTGGCCAAGCCCCACAAGGGATGCGCCAACCCCAAGGAACGCCTGGATCCCCACGACCCCTCGGCGTCAAGGGGCCTCGCGCCCTCCTCACGCTCTTTCCCCAGCGATGGGCAGACCGGGCTTCCGCCAAGGGCTCTGGTGGGGAAAACCTGTGGAAAACATCATCGTTTCCGGGGGAAGCCTCGCCATTGACCAACGTCATCAGAATTGCTGATTCGTCGGCGCAAAGCGACGGGTCTCAAGGAGTGAAGGGATCCGGGGCCAACATGGCCATTCCGTCCAGATCGGCGCAGGCTCGGGCAAAGGCGGCGGCCGCTCCCCTGGGCCAGAAACCCTCGAGGCCCCGCTGACCGGAAGGGGGTTGAAGCACAAATCGGAGAACCCAATCCTGCCGATCGCCCTCCAAGCTGAGCCAAAGCTCTCCCTCCGCCCCGCTGCCTGGCGAGGACAACGCGCCTGTGAAGTCGAGGCAGAGCGTTTCCTCCTCCATCAGGCTGTCGGTCAGGGCCCGGTGCTGGTCGCAGACAACGGCCAGGGCCCGACACCGGACCCGTGCCTCCTCGGCCGTCAGGTCGCTCGCCCCGCCCTCCCCGCCGATCAGCAACGGGAAGGGGACCCGCTGAACATCCCAGGCCACCCGCCAGCCCTCACCCGCACGCTCCCACACGCCCGACCCGTCAACCCGGCAACAGGTCGGGCTGGTCCTGTTCGTCGCTGAGTTCGACGATCGCCCTTTGCACCGGCTTCACCATGGATTAGTCCAACAACCCATCAAAATCGTCCAAACGTCTCTGCTTCGCTCGGTAGGCGATGCGCACGGTGGTGAGGTAGCGATTGCTGGAGTGGCGAATCAGGCTCTCGGCCCGTTTTGCCAGATCCTTGGGATTGAGGTCGAGACCGCTTTGCATCTGGCCACGGAAAATTTGTCTCACACTAAGGCAGCCCCCCAAGCCCATGGCCGGAACCCTGGCGATCGACCTAGGCAGCACCACCACCGTTGTGGCCTGGCAGGAGGAGCGCGGCGAACCCCGCCTGTTGGAGCTTCCTCCTTACAGCGACGGCGACCCCTCTGTCGTGCCCAGCCTGCTCTGGCTTCGCCACCCCGGCCAGACCCATCCCCTGATCGGCCGGCAGGTGCGCGATGCCGGGCTGGCCGACAGCGCGGAACCGGGGCTCTGTCGCGATTTTAAGCGCTCCATCGGCCTCGACTCCTCCCCGGCCGGGTCGTCCTGGCTGTCACCTGAGGCGGCGGGGGCCCTGCTGGTGCGACGGCTTTGGGATGCCCTGCCGCCGGGAATCGAGCCCACCCGTCTTGTCCTCACCGCACCGGTGGAGACCTGTGACGGCTATCGCCGTTGGTTGCGGGAGGTGTGCGCCTCCCTGCCTGTTGCGGAGATCGCCCTGGTGGATGAGCCCACGGCGGCGGCGATCGGCTCCGGGTTGCCCCCTGGCAGCCGCGTTCTGGTGGTTGACTTCGGCGGAGGCACCCTCGATGTCACCCTGGTGGCCCTGCAGGGTGGTGAGGGGAGGGCGGCTCCCGTTGCCCAGCTCCTGCGCTTCGCGGGCAGGGAACTGACCCGAAGCGGTCAGCGCTGGCGCACGGCCAGGGTGGTGGGGAAGGCGGGCGTTGGCCTGGGGGGGCGTGATCTCGACCGCTGGATTGCCGCCGCCCTCTGTCCCGATCAAGCCCCGTCCGCGGAGCTGCTGGGGGCCGCGGAGGCGCTGAAGTGCGCCCTGAGTGAGGAGGAGGAAGCCCTGCGGATTGTGTCTGCCCCCGGGGGGGCGGAAGGGGGCCGGGCACTCCGCCTGAGCCGCGCGGACCTGGAGGCGCTGCTGGAAGCCCGGGGCCTGCGGGACGTGATGCACGGCCTGCTGGAGGAGATGGCCTCTGCGGCGCGCCGCGAGGGCTTTGATCTCTCCCACCTGGATGCCGTTCTTCCCGTGGGCGGCGGCAGTCGCCTCCCCTGGCTGCGGCGCCTGTTGCGGGAGCGATTGCCCGCGGTCGCCTTGCGGGATGAACGGCCGGTGGTCGCCGTGGCCCTCGGAGCCCTGGCCCTGACACCGGGGGTGCGGATCCCGGATGTGCTCAGCCAGGGGGTCAGCCTGCGGGTCTGGGATCAGCGCAGCCGCGACCACCGCTGGCATCCCCTGTTCGTGGCCGGTCAGCCCTGGCCCACCGTCCAACCCCTGGAGCTGCGGCTGGCCGGCGGCGCGCCGGATCAGGAGGAGCTGGAACTGGTGCTGGGCACCCCCTTGGCGACGGAACGGCCGGAGGTGGTCTTCGCTGAGGGGGTGCCCGTGATCCGGCCGCGGGATCCCAGCGGTCCTCCGGTGAGGGCGTGGCTGGTCCCCCCGATCCTTCTGCCCCTCTCCCCCCCCGGCCCCCCGGGCGTGGACAGGCTCTGTCTGCGCTTCCCGATCAACGATCGCGCTGAGCTGGAGATGGAGGGGCGGGACCTGCTGACCGGCCGCTCCTTGCCTGGACGGGTGCTGGGGGTGGTGCGCTGAAAGCGGTGTTCTGCTTGAGTGCCGCTGACGTCCGTTCGCCGGCCCTTGTCGCGTCGCGTCGCCCAAGTTCATCGCTGGGTCGGGATTCCCACCCTCGCCTTCGCCCTCGGCATGACGGTGCTGTGGGGCTGGAAGCAGCAGCTCACCCGCCAGCTGCGGGCCGCTTCAGCGGATCAACGGCTGGAGCGCTGCCTCCAGCTGGAACGCCGCCTCCAGCTGCTGGAGTGGGTGCCCAGCCCCCCGTCCGCCGATTCCGGCCGTTGCCGTCGCGAGGCTGCGGAGGCCCTGTGGGGGGCTGGCAAGCGGGATCTGGCCATGCGGCTGCAGCAGGAGCTGGTGCGCTCCAAGGCCGCCACCAGCGACGACCTGGAGCGTCTGCAGGGGTGGAAGGCGGAGGTCCAGCGGGCCGCGCTGAAGGCGTTTGACGCGGGCGATCTGGAGCGCGCCCTGGCTCTGCTGCGGAGGAGCGACAGCAGTGGCGGGGATCCGGGCGTGGCGGCCATGACCTCCCAGCTGCGACAGATCTGGGAGAAGAACAGGGCGGATCTGGCCCGGGCCAAGGCGATGGCCGCGCGGAAGAAGTGGTGGGAGGCGCTCGCCGCCCTCAACGACATCCAGCATCCCTACTGGCGTCAACAGGGCCTGTCCCTGCGTGCCCGGGTGGAGAAAAATCTGAGCAAGGTGGAGAAAGCGCGGGTGGACACCCATGGCCCCCTTCCCTTTGCGATCCCTCGGGAGAAGCTGGATGCCCTGGTGCGGCGTCGGGTGGCGGCGGGGGTGCCCGAATGGCAGGCGTTCGGAGAGGCCTGCCGTGCCCTGGGAGGACGGGTGGTGGACGGGGGGCCGGAAGCCAGCTGCGACCAGTGAGGCCTCAAGGGAGGCGGGAGCGTGACAGGATGTCGGTGACGCTGGAGGGTTTATGCAGCCTGGTGATCGGGTGAGGGTGACGGAGGATGTGATTGTCGACACCCATCCGGAGCACCGGGGCCAACCCTTCGACTTGCGGGGTCAGGAAGGCGAGGTCGTCAGCGTGATCGACGGCTGGAAGGGACGTCCGGTGAGTCCGACCCTGCCGGTGGTGGTGGCCTTCGGCCGATTCCGCGCTCACTTCCGCGCCGATGAACTGACCTTGGCCTGAGGCCATCAACTTTGCTCAAGGGTGCAGGAGGAACACGCCTTCGCGTCCATCCACCGCCTGCAGGCAAACCTGAATCGATTCCTGGCGGGAGGTGGGCACCACCCGTCCGCAGAAATCCGGCTGAATGGGTAGTTCGCGGTGGCCGCGGTCGACCATCACCGCCAGCACCACCTTGCGGGGACGCCCCCAGGCCTGGAGAGCCTCCAGGGCGGCCCGCACGGTGCGGCCGGTGTAGATGACATCATCCACCAGAACGACCAGACGACCATCCACGCTTTCCGGCAAGGAGGTGGCCTCCACGAGCCGGGTGCCCACCCGGGCCAGATCGTCGCGATGAAAGGTGGGGTCCAGGCTGCCATGGGGCAGGGAGTGGCCGGTGATCGCCCCCAACCGCTCCGCCAGCACCCGGGCCAGGGCCACACCCCGGGTGGGAATGCCCAGAAGGAGGAGATCCCGGGGATCGGCCGCCGCTTCAAGCACTTGGGAGGCGAGCCGATCCAGGGTGCGGCGCAGCTCCTGAGCGGACAGGATTTCGATGGGAGACCGCGAAGCGGGAGTGTCGGTCAAGGCCATTCCCTTTGGGCGTTCAGCAGGGGTTCAACGTTGATCACGTGTTCCAGCGCCGGTAGAAACGATTTTGCCTGATGTCCCCAAAACCTGACCGACAGTCTCCCCCCCATGGTCCCTGGAAGGGGTGGTTGTAGTTTGGCCAAGGTTGAGGTCACAAGAGCGAGCAGGCCTAGGGTGAATCCAATCCCTCCTTCCCAGCGGGCCCTCTCCACGAAGGCCACTCCAGCGGGACCAATCACGGGTTCCCGATTGGTTGCCACGGTGTCACCGCCTTTCTCCGACGCCACTCCAATAGCCCCCGTGGTGTTGGCCATTCTCGATGGTTGGGGATATAGCCCGGAGAGTTCGGAAAATGCCATCACTGCGGCGGACACTCCGGTGATGGATGCTCTGTGGGAGGCTTATCCACACACCTTGATTGCCGCCAGTGGAGGGGCTGTGGGCCTCCCGGACGACCAGATGGGCAATTCCGAGGTGGGCCATCTCACGATCGGTTCCGGGCGCATCATCCGCCAGGAGCTGGTGCGGATCAGTCAGGCGGTTCGCGATGGAAGCCTGGCCCAAACCCCTGCTCTCAACGACCTCGCCGACACTCTGCTGTCCAGCGGACGCACCCTTCATCTGCTGGGTCTGTGCTCCGAGGGCGGTGTGCACAGCCATCTCGACCATCTGGGCGGTCTGCTGCGCTGGGCGGCGTCGCGGGGCTTGCACAAGGTTTGCGTCCATGTGATCACCGATGGGCGTGACACGCCGCCCACCAGTGCCGGCACTGACATCGAACGCTTGCAAGCCCTGCTCGACGACGCGGGTGTCGGAGAGATCACCACCCTTTGCGGTCGGTATTGGGCGATGGACCGGGACCATCGATGGGACCGTACGGAAAAGGCTTATCGCCTGCTCACCGAGTCAGGCCCGATCAGTCCCCTGGCCCCTTTGGAGGTGCTGGAAGCGTCCTACGCGGATGGCATCACCGATGAATTTTTGGAGCCCGTTCGCTTCGGAGCGACCCTTGTCGAAGCGGGCGATGGGCTGGTCTGCTTCAACTTTCGCCCGGATCGGGTGCGTCAGCTGATCCGCGCATTGGTGAGCCCCGACTTTGACGGTTTCCCACGGGAACAGATCACTCCCCTCCATGTGGTGACCTTCACGCAATACGAGCAGGGTCTCCCCGTGGCGGTGGCTTTCCCTCCGGAATCCCTCGATGGCCTCCTGGGCCAGGTGGTATCCGAGCATGGTCTGCGCCAGTTCCGCACCGCTGAAACGGAGAAATACCCCCATGTCACCTATTTCATGAATGGTGGCATCGAGCAGGCTTTCCCTGGTGAGGATCGCCATCTGGTGCCTTCCCCCCGTGTTCCCACCTACGACATGGCCCCGGCGATGTCTGCGGAAAAACTCACGGAGAGCTGCATTGCCGCCATCAACAAGGGAATCTATTCGCTGGTGGTGATCAACTATGCCAATCCCGACATGGTGGGACACACAGGGCAGATCCAGGCCACCGCGGAGGCCATCACGATGGTGGATCGCTGCGTGGGCAAGCTGCTCGAAGCCACGTCGCGCATGGGCGGCACCCTGTTGATCACCGCCGACCATGGCAATGCCGAGGTGATGCGTGGGTCGGATGGGCGTCCCTGGACCGCGCACACCACCAATCCCGTTCCGGTGATTCTGGTGGAAGGTGAAAAGCGCCAGCTGCCCGGTCATGCGACAGCTGTGTTGTTGCGGGAAGGGGGAGGACTGGCGGATATCGCTCCCACGCTGCTGTCCATCCTTGGGCTTCCCAAACCTGCCCGCATGACTGGCGAATCCCTGATCACCACCACAGGATCACCGGTCAGCCCCAATCTCCCCTCCCAGGCCGTGCAGGTCTGACCCCTAGGATGCGGCGATGCTGAAAGCTTTTCTTTCCTGGACCTGGATGCTGACTGGTGTTCTGTTGATCATCAGCATCCTCTTGCACAGTCCCAAGGGTGATGGCCTGGGCGGTCTGGTCTCTGGTGGCAGTGGCATGTTCACCAGCGCCCGCAGCGCGGAGGCCACCCTCAATCGGATCTCCTGGACCCTGATGGCCCTCTTCCTCTCCCTGGCGGTGATCCTCAGTGCCGGCTGGCTGGGTTGAGCGACGGTGACGACACGACGGGATTTGATCCGTTCTGGACTGGATCGGATGATTCGGGGTTTTTCGGGCTCCCTGCCACTGCTGGGCTGGGTCCAACGGGTCGAGGCGGCCTCTGCCGCAGCGGATCCCCGCTGGGACTTGAGTGAGGCGGAGTGGAAAAGACGTTTGTCACCGCAGGCCTACCGGGTCCTGCGCCAAGAGGCCACCGAGCGGGCGTTCAGCAGTCCGCTGAACACGGAAAAGCGAGCGGGTCGCTTCTGTTGCGCCGGCTGTCGCCTTCCGCTCTTTTCCTCCCGCACAAAATTTGACAGCGGCACGGGCTGGCCGAGCTTTTGGCAACCCCTCGCCCAGGCCGTGGCCACCAAGAAGGACTTCAAATTGATCCTGCCCCGTACGGAATACCACTGCAAGCGCTGCGGCGGACATCAAGGGCACGTCTTCGAGGATGGTCCACGGCCGACGGGACTGCGCTACTGCAACAACGGTGTGGCCCTGGTGTTTGAACCAACGGTCGATGGATCCTCGACGCGTTCCCCTGTCGG
Organism: Cyanobacteriota bacterium; assembly: GCA_046340375.1. Taxonomy (GTDB): domain Bacteria; phylum Cyanobacteriota; class Cyanobacteriia; order PCC-6307; family Cyanobiaceae; genus Cyanobium. The sequence continues at coordinate 11,264 of JBKDSZ010000240.1, forward strand.
TGCCTGAGCCGGGGCACAGGCCCAGGGGACGAAAAGAGTCGTTCATTGCGGAAGGTGTCTACGCTGCGGCCCTGTGCCAAAGCCTGCGAAAATCGCAAGAACGTTTCAGGTTGTGCTGACGGCATGGGAAGCCCCATCAGCAAGGAGACATTCCTCCAACGCGCCCGCGCCCGCTTTGCCACCCATTATGACTACAGCGAAATCGTCTACAAGAGCTACAAGACACCCATCTTGATTCGTTGCCAGTTGCAGCCGGTCAAGTTGATCAGCATCACGCCGGAAAAGCACCTGCAAACCTCAGGTGGATGCAAATTTTGTTTGCGGGAAAGCCGCATTCGGCTGTTGGAGCGCGAACTGCTGCGCGAGCCGGCTGTTCGGGAGCTGGCAGCCTCCCGGGATCCACTGTCAGCGCCTTCGCCTCTGGCCTCCGCTGTGCTACCGATCCGGAGGGGGCCTGCCGGGGGGAGACACGGTCTCCTTCTTCTTCTGGCTTTGATCATGGGATCGAGCGTGAGGGCGCTGGCGGCCGACAACGAGGAGTGTCGGGCCCTGCGGCTCCAGAGGGAAGCCATGGGGACCGCGGCCATGGAACAGGAGGTGGCCCTGGCACGCACCGTTCAGCAGCATCTCTGTCCTGACCTCGCTGCGCGAGCTGCAGGAGCCAATGCCATGGATGGGGTCTACAAGCCCATCGACTTTGGAGCCTGGAGCCGTTGTCGGGTGGAAGCGGAACGCCGGCTGGAGCAAAGCCACCCGGTGCGCTATCGCAATTTCCAGAACTTCACTTTTTACACTGCGGATGGAGCCTCCCTGGCGCGTCAGGCGGATGACTTGCGCAGGCGATGGGAAGCCAAAGGATGTCCTGGCACTCAGAGCAAGGCCGCCATGGCGACAGGCCCCGCCGCCTCCACCACGGCGGTGAGCCGCTCACGAGGATCGTTCTCCAGGCGCGTCACCGTCACGGGCTGGTCACCGTAGAGGGCCGCCGCTGCCGCCTGGAGATCAGGCTGGATGGCAGCGAAGGACGCGGCAGTGTTGGGCAAGCGCAGGCGATCGTTGGCGCAATAGTGAAATTTGCCTCCCTCCAGGGCCAAGGAGCCAGCGAGACGGCTGTCCTCCTCCAACAGGGTGCCGAAGCGTGCCATGCGCTTGACCAGGGAAACGATCTTTTCCGGGTGGCTGCCTTCTGCTCCCAGCTTTCGCTGGGCGGAGAGACCGAACTGCCCACCACCATGCTCCATGGCGGAGTTGATGTCGAAGCTGATCAGCATGATCCCGGGGCCCTCGGGCACATGACGGTAATCCGCGACATCGATCAGGGTCCCAGGCAGGGATTTCAAGCGAATCCAATCGTGAAAAATGGGGATGAGACAAGCTTCATCCACCCCAGCTTCACGGGTGAAGAACTTCAAATAAAAACGCTCAACATCCATTGCGGCGACTGAGGGGGTGGTCGGTGGGAGAGGGAAGGGGAAGGACGAAAAGAGGCGTGAGGCGCGATCAACTCACGGGAAGACGTGCCTTGTACCACTGGCTGAAGGCTTCGGGCGAATTCATTCCCGCCTGAAGCATGCGTGCATGACATTCATAGGCGGCTTCAATGAACAGGCGCGCCTCTTCCACGGCTTGACGAGCACGATCAAATGTGGCTTGAGCTTGACGATTGTCAAAGGCAGTAAAGAGATAGCTGGCAAATTTTCCTTTGACATAAGGATCAAAGAAAAGTTCGGTGTCGTAGAAGTAGCGACGGAAATCGTTCACGATTACTTCAGGCTCATCAACAATGTCGACGTTCTGGGCCTTCAGCAGCGCCTGGGCCGCTTTGACCATCGCCGCCAAGGCTTTCTCTGCGGCATGCTGAATGTTTCCATTGGCTTCCCCCGATTCCAGCAACAGCGTGGCGTCGAAGTTGAGGCTTTCCGCTATGGCGACATCAAAGTTTGTCAGAGAGACCACCTCGCCAGCGCATTCGCCGATGCCGATGTCGCCGATGGTGTATTCACGCGCATCGCCCCAGTCGGTGTAGAAGGAAGGATCCTCTCCGTAAGCAGGTACATGGGTGAAGGGCTGCACCCGTTCCTTGATCTCTTTTTTACCAATACGATTGACAAACTGGGAAAAAGTTTCGCCGTGATTCTTGGATTGGAGATAAAGATCAAGCAAGAAATCAACCACTTCTGGTACTCGCTTTGTCGGGATCACTCCTAGTGACTGACCATACTGCGCAGCGTTATTGCTCCATTCCCCACCGAGGATCAGATGGAGATGGGGAACGCGGTGACGATCGATCAACCGATTGGAGCCGTAGAAACCAATCTCAGCCACTGTATGCTGGCTGCAGGAATTGAAACAGCCGCTCACCTTCACACGGATGTCTTTTAAGGCCTCGTCATATTGATAGCCTTTCAGTGCCAGGCGCTGACGCAGTTCACCGGCCAAGCCGCGGGAGCTGGCGATGCCGAGTTTGCAGGTGTCGGTGCCGGGACAAGCCGTCACATCTGCGATGGTCTGGGCTCCCGGGGTGTGCAGCTTCAGATCTTTGAGGGCCAGGTAGAGGGCGGGTAGATCGGCTTTGTGCACCCAGCGGAGCAAGAGGTTCTGCTCCACCGTCGTGCGGGTGGCATCAGGGGTGAAGCGGCGGGCCACATCCGCCAGACCGCGCATCTGCGAAGCGGTGAGATCCCCCAGGGGGAGATTGAGCGTGACGCAGACAAAACCCTCCTGACGCTGTGCATAGATGTTGGTGGCTGTCCACTGGGCAAAGGCCCCTGCATCGGCACCCAGATCGATGGATTGTCCGGCGCTAACGGCTTGGGGCAAACCGGATTCGCTGTATTGAGGGATCCCTTGCAGCCACTGGGTCCATTCCGGATCGTTCTCCAGGGTGGCGCGCTCTTCCAGAACGAGACGGCGGAACTCCTCGATGCCCAGCTTCTGCACAAGAAATTTGATGCGTGCTTTGTTGCGATTTTTCTTTTCCCCCAAACGCGCGTAGACGCGAGCGATGGCCTGCGAAAGGGGCAAAAGCTCTTCAGGGGGGACGAAATCGTCAAAGAGTTTGGCCAGATGGGGGACCGCTCCAAGACCTCCGCCCACATACAGCTCGAAGCCGATTTCTTCTTTGCCATCCCGCTGACGCTTCTTGGCAATCAGGCCCAGATCGTGCATGTACGTGAGACCGCAGGGATGCTGGGCACAGCCTGAGAAGGCAATCTTGAATTTGCGTCCAAAGTCTTGAACGTCGCGATGACCAAGGAAGTAATTCGCCGTTTCATTGGCGTAGCCGGTGACATCAAAGGCTTCATCGCGGCAGACCCCGGCCAGGGGGCAGGCGGTGACGTTGCGCACGGAGTTCCCGCAGGCTTCACGCACCGTGATGCCCACGGCCGCCAGCCTTCGATGCATGTCCGGGGAGTCCTCCAGGCAGAGGAAGTGGAGCTGAATGTCCTGGCGAGTTGTGATGTGGAGGATGGAGTCTGAATATTCCTCCGCGATGTCAGCCAGAACCTCCATCTGCTCTGCGGTAAGGCCGCCGTAGGGAATTTTGATGCGCTGCATGCCAGGCGCTTCCCATTTCGTTTCTGGCCCCTTGGTCAGCTCGGGATGGGGGAAAGCAATTTCTTGGGTCTTCTCGCCATCGTGGCGAAAACCATTGTCGTAGCGTTGTCCGTAGGCGCCACGACGCAGCCGCAATTCCGCAAAAACTTTGTCCTCTATCTTGCCTTGACAACGCAGTACCATCTGATTTTCAAATGTATCAATCTCCTCGGCCATCTGGGGAGGAATGCTCTCGGCCAGTTTGGCTTTCCAGGATTGGGGTTGGGTCGTGGTCATGCGTTGACTGTCTTAAGTGGGCAGCTCTTTGGTGCGCTGCTTGTGAGTTTTGAACCGAAGGATTGTTGGACGCAAGATGTGCCAATCCCTTCCATGCTAGGTGGCCCGGTTGGTGGCGCCCGTCTCTTCCGGGGGGATTTAGCAGTCTCTTAACAATCCTTGAATCGCGCCTGGGTTTTCGCCCCCGGGAGCGTCAGGCCACCGATACGAGAGGCTGGCGAGCCCGGAACCGCATGGATTGCGGGGGGGCCCGGGTGTCTACCCGCCGGGTGAGTGGTCGGCCTGGTCCAGCGCGTTGGGGACACAGGGCTGTGGATCGGCGAAGGGTTGTCAGAATTGTGGCATTGCGGTTCTGCCGCTGCCACTTGTTCGCCATGCCTCTCCTGTCCCTCCTTCCCGACGATGTGCTGCTCGTCCGCCATGGGGAAACGGCCTGGAGCCTGTCCGGCCAGCACACCGGTGCCACAGACCTTCCCCTCACAGCAGCGGGGGAAGCGGCCGCCCGAGCCCTGGCCCCCATGCTCTCGCCACTGCGTTTCGCCCGGGTTCTGTCCAGTCCCTTGGCACGGGCTCGGCGCACCGCGGAACTGGCAGGCCGCGGGGAGGGTCTGGAACTGGATGCCGACCTGGTGGAGTGGAACTATGGCGGTTACGAAGGCCTCACCAACGCCGAAATTCAGGCCAAGTCGCCAGGCTGGCTGGTCTTTCGCGACGGCTGTCCCCAAGGGGAAAGCCCCGAGGCGGTGGGCGCACGGGCGGATCGTGTGATCGCCCGGCTGCGGCACAAACAGGGCCCGTCCCTGGTGTTTGCTCATGGACACCTGTTGCGGGTGTTGGCCGCCCGCTGGTTGGGCCTGCCCCCCCTGGTCGGCCGCAACCTCCTCCTCGACACCACCACCTTCAGCGTGCTCAGCGACTATCGGGGAGCGCCAGCGCTGGCTTGCTGGAACGTTCCGGTGGTGGCGAGCCCACCCCCCTAAACGCGGCCGATCGGGAGGCTGTCTCGCCCATGGCTGCATGCCTTGATCCGACAACGGCTTGAATGGGGACGTCCTGCAAAAGATGACTGGCCCTTAAAAAACGCTTGAATGAGGGGTAGACATATTCACGATTGGCGAAGTCCGTGAGATGGTCTTTGTCAACAAACAGAGGTTTGTTGTGGGCATCAACACTGGAGCATTGCTGCTTGCTGCACAGAGCTGGAAGCGGATCAAATACAAGAATTCTCTTGTCAAGCGTCTTCAGGAGTGCATAGGCTTTCTGCCTGGCTGCGCGCATGTGCTCCATGGGCATGGTGCAGGCCTCGGGAGCCATGGGTCTGAACCAGGCCCGTGTGCAGAGCCTTACATCAATGGGAAACTCAGGAGAGGGTGCAAATACAATTAGGTTGCCACCTTTCGCAGATAACCTCTGAGCAAAGTCCGCCAGTGCCCTGACAGTTTTCTCTGTTTTTAACCAACCCTTGGGATCATCTTCCACAACAAAGCGATTGGAGACGATGGCAACATCACCAGGCTTCATCTGCTGAAGAACCTGCCTTTCTCTCTTTCGCTGAATGTCGCTGCAGTCGTATGGATTGGCATCTGCTGGAAAAATGCATACTGATGCAGTTACTCCATCCACTGACAAGCCGTCATTCTTGGCCAGCAGATAGTGCATCTCACGATAATGATCTGCATGGGAATTTCCTAAAAGATAATAGGTTTGCTTTCGGGTTCCCTTGATGTGGCATTGGCTTGGAAGGCGTTGGGCAAAGCGGCTGAGGTGGCAGTAGAAACCACGATAATGAGAACCCCCTTCATTCCTGGCTCTGGCATAGCCTCTCGATCGGGTGATCAGGTGTTCATAAGGATAATTGCCGATATAGAAACGTTCATTCAATCCCCTGCTCAAAGCGGTCAGTAGAAGGGTGACAGGAACCAGGCAGGAAATTCCTAGGGCAAGGGTCAGGCTTCTTTTGGGAGCCCATCGCTTTTTGCGCGCTGGTGTCTCCACCCAGGTGTAAGAACAGAAGGCCAGTATAAACATTACGGCGATCTGAAAGGGCACCGACCACCAGTGAATGCCGATTGTCCACCGACTGATTGACAGTACGCCCCAGTGCCAGAGGTAGAGCGAATAAGACAGCAACCCAATGAAAACAAGCTGGCTCTGCGTGAAAATTACATAAGCGGCTGTACCTCGCTTTAGGCTAATGAGTAAAATGGCCGTGAGGGAGGCAACGGCTAGCGTGGCTGGGATCGCAGCGGAAACTGGCAGCGCCATGATGGCAAGCATGGCCACCACAATCCAAGTGGGCGAAACTCTGGTTAAAGCAATTTCAATCCCCGGCCGTTTTTCAATTGTAATGAACATCAGGGATCCCAGTGCCATCTCCCAGAAACGAGTGGGCATTAAAAAATAGGCAGCTGGTTGATTGTGCCGATAGAGAGCAATGAAAGCCAAGAGAGAAACGATCGATAAGGTGACGATCCATAGGCCAAGATTTCTGGTACCATTTTTTTGTTTTCTCCCGTATCCTGAAAACCAGATTAGCACTGGAAATAGAAGATAGAACTGTTCTTCAACCCCAAGGGACCATGTGTGGGTCAAGGGATTTAATTCTGTAGCTGGGGCGAAATAGTTTGTGGATTGCTTGAATAAATAAAGATTGGATAAGCCAAACAGGGCGCTGATCCCCGTCCGTATCGCCGGCTGGGGGTTGGGATCAAAGAGACAGATCAAGATGCTTATTACACAAATAAATAGCGCCAGCGCGGGAAGCAGCCGCTTTACTCGCCTCTCGTAAAATGCACTGAGGAAGTCACCGAAGTTCTTATTGGTTCGACTGGAAAGAGAAGATGTAATGACATATCCAGAAATGACAAAGAAGATGTCCACGCCAAGATAGCCACTTGGCAGAACATCCTGGTTGAAATGATTGATGATCACAGCCACGACCGCCAGAGCCCGAAGACCGTCGATCTCGGGTCTGTAAAGGTTGTTGGTCGGTGCCATGGCAGCGACAGGTTGGGATTGCTGTGCCACGCCGGCCTTGCCCTTGGGACGAGCCTGCCATTATCCTTGCCTCCTTCCCCCTCAAGCCGCACGGAACCGTGTCTGTCGTCCGTAGACGCACGAACAAAAAAAGGGAGAGCAGGGGTGACCCCCGCTCTCCGAACCGACCTGAAGCGATCAAAATGTCTGGTGGCGATCAGTAGTCGAAGTCGCCACCGCCCATGCCGCCACCGCCGGCGGGGGCAGCTTCCTTCTTCTCAGGCAGATCTGCCACGATGCATTCCGTGGTGAGCACCATGCCCGCAATCGAGGCGGCATTCTGCAAGCCAGAGCGGGTCACCTTGGCGGGATCAACGATGCCAGCGGCCAGCATGTCGACATACTCGCCCGTGGCGGCGTTATAGCCCTCGTTGAAGGGCTTGTTGCGCACATGCTCGGCGATGACGGCACCGTTGGCACCAGCGTTTTCAGCGAGGCGCTTCAGGGGGGCGTTGAGGGACGCCGAAACGATCTGAGCGCCGATCAGCTCCTCGCCAGCCAGGTTGGCGGCCGCCCACTCTTCCAGGGCGGGACCGAGGTGGGCCAGAGTGGTGCCACCACCGGGAACAATGCCCTCCTCAACAGCCGCCTTGGCGGCGTTGATGGCATCTTCCAGCCGCAGCTTCTTGTCCGTCATCTCGGTTTCGGTGGCGGCGCCGACCTTGACCACAGCCACACCACCACTGAGCTTGGCCAGGCGCTCTTGAAGCTTCTCCTGGTCGTAGGAGGAATCAGTTTCCTCCATCTGGGTGCGGATCTGCTCGCAGCGGGCCTTCACTGCGGCCTCGTTGCCTTCGGCCACGATGGTGGTGGTGTCCTTGTTGATCGTGATGCGGCGGGCGGTGCCGAGGGAGTCGATCTTGGCGTTCGCCAGCTTCAGGCCGGCATCTTCCGTGATCAGTTGACCATTGGTCAGCACGGCGATGTCTTCCAACATGGCCTTGCGGCGATCACCGAAGCCAGGAGCCTTGACGGCGGCCACATTCAGCACACCCCGCAGGCGGTTGACCACCAGGGTGGCCAGCGCTTCTTTCTCGATGTCCTCAGCAAGGATCAACAGAGGCTTGCCAGTGCGGGCGATCTGTTCCAGGACGGGCACCAGATCCTGCACCAAGGTGATCTTTTTGTCGGTGATCAAGATGTAGGGTTCATCCAGCACCGCCTCCATCCGCTCGGTGTCGGTAGCGAAATAGGGAGAGATGTAGCCCTTGTCAAAACGCATGCCCTCGGTGACCTCCAATTCGGTGGTCATCGACTTGCCTTCCTCCAGGGAGATTACACCTTCTTTGCCTACTTTATCCATGGCATCGGCGATCATCTGGCCGACTTCCTCATCGTTGCCAGCGGAGATGGCACCCACCTGGGCAATGGCGCGGCTGTCGCTGATCGGCTTGGCATGCTCTTCGATCTTGCTCACCAGAAACTCAGTGGCTTTATCGATGCCCCGCTTGAGGGTGATGGCGTTGGCGCCAGCGGCCACGTTGCGCAGACCCGCCTTCACCATGGCATGGGCCAACACCGTGGCGGTGGTGGTTCCATCTCCAGCGGCGTCGTTGGTTTTGCTGGCGGCCTGGCGGATCAGGGCGACACCCGTGTTTTCAATATGGTCCTCCAGCTCGATCTCTTTGGCGATGGTCACGCCGTCATTGATGATCTGAGGAGCACCAAACTTTTTCTCGAGGACCACGTTGCGGCCTTTCGGACCGAGGGTGACGGCAACGGATTCCGCCAAAATATCGATACCCCGCTCCAGGGCGCGACGGGCTTGTTCGTTGTAAATGATGCGCTTGGCCATGATGATGGAAGATTCTGGTTTGAAAAAGGAGAAAAGAACTCAGTTCACAATGGCGAGAACGTCCTTCTCGGAAAGCAGCACATACTCATCGGTACCGAGTTTGATGTCGGTGCCGGCGTACTTGCTGTAGAGAACGCGATCGCCAATGCTGACCTCGGGAGCCTGGCGGGAGCCGTCGTCGTTGCGCTTGCCGGGTCCCACCTGAACGACTTCACCAACCTGGGGCTTTTCCTTGGCCGTGTCGGGCAGCAGGATGCCGCCGGCGGTGCGCTCTTCAGATTCAGACACCTTGATGAAAATTCGGTCGCCAAGGGGTTTGACCGTGGTGACGCTGAGGGAAACAGCTGCCATGGGGGATGGGTGAGGGGAAAAAACTGGCATTGAGGCCGGGAGGTTTGAACGACCCGGAGGTCGATCTGGCACTCACGCCCTTCGAGTGCCAACCTATGCGTCAGCGGGGGGTCAGGGGAACGGTTCGCCTGTGCGGGTGACCGAACCGCCCGTTCCGCCCGCGCGAAACGCGTCAGCGAGGCGGGCCGCGGTGGTAAGGTTGCGCCGCTTCAGCGGGTCTGGGGATCCGCTTCGTCCTCCCGCCCATCTCCTTTTTTTATGGCAGTCGCTGCACCCGCCGCTTCCGGCACGACAGGCATCGTTAAGCAGGTGATCGGGCCGGTGCTCGATGTGGAGTTCCCGGCCGGCAAACTCCCCAGGATCTACAACGCCCTGCTGATCAAGGGAACGAACTCCGCTGGCCAAGACATCAGGCTTACGGCGGAGGTTCAACAGCTGCTGGGTGATCGACGCGTCCGCGCTGTCGCCATGAGCACCACCGATGGCCTGGTGCGCGGGATGGAAGCGCTCGACACCGGTTCACCGATCTCCGTCCCCGTGGGAGAAGCCACCCTCGGGCGCATCTTCAACGTGCTCGGCGAGCCCGTGGACGAAAAGGGTCCCGTGACCTCCACTCTCACCGCTCCCATTCACCGGGAAGCTCCGAAGCTGACGGAGTTGGAAACCAAGCCCAAGGTGTTCGAGACCGGCATCAAGGTGATCGACCTGCTGGCTCCTTATCGCCAGGGAGGCAAGGTGGGCCTGTTCGGCGGCGCTGGCGTGGGCAAGACCGTGCTGATCCAGGAATTGATCAACAACATCGCCAAGGAGCACGGTGGAGTGTCTGTGTTTGGCGGTGTGGGTGAGCGCACCCGCGAGGGCAACGATCTCTACGAAGAATTCAAGGAATCAGGCGTGATCAACGCCGATGACCTTTCCAAGTCCAAGGTTGCGCTCTGCTACGGGCAGATGAATGAGCCTCCCGGGGCCCGCATGCGGGTGGGTCTGTCCGCTCTCACGATGGCGGAGCACTTCCGCGATGTGAACAAGCAGGACGTGCTGCTGTTCATTGACAACATCTTCCGTTTTGTGCAAGCCGGTTCCGAGGTCTCCGCTCTTCTCGGCCGCATGCCTTCCGCCGTGGGCTACCAGCCCACCCTCGGCACCGATGTGGGCGAACTGCAGGAGCGCATCACCTCCACCCTGGAGGGATCGATCACCTCGATTCAGGCCGTTTATGTTCCCGCTGACGACCTGACCGACCCCGCCCCCGCGACCACCTTCGCCCACCTGGACGCCACCACCGTGTTGAGCCGCGGCCTGGCCTCCAAGGGGATCTACCCGGCGGTCGATCCGCTCGACTCCACCAGCACCATGCTCCAGCCCGCCGTGGTGGGTGACGAGCACTACCGCACCGCACGTGCTGTGCAGAGCACCTTGCAGCGCTACAAGGAACTGCAGGACATCATCGCCATTCTTGGTCTGGACGAACTCTCCGAAGACGACCGTCGCACGGTGGATCGGGCCCGCAAGATCGAGAAGTTTCTTTCCCAGCCCTTCTTTGTGGCGGAAGTCTTCACCGGCATGCCTGGAAAGTATGTGAAGCTGGAGGAAACCATCAAGGGTTTCCAGATGATCCTTGCCGGCGAACTCGATGACCTGCCGGAAGCCGCCTTTTACTTGGTGGGCAATATTGATGAGGTGAAAGCCAAGGCCGAGAAGATCTCGGCTGACGCCAAGAAGGGTTGAGCCGATGACCCTCACATTGCGTGTTCTCGCTCCTGACCAGAGTGTTTTTGATGGTCCCGTGGATGAGGTGATTCTCCCCAGCGCCACCGGGCAGCTGGGGGTTCTCACCGGACATGTGCCCTTGCTCACCGCTCTCGACAGCGGCGTGCTCCGACTGCGGGAGGGTGCGTCCTGGCGATCGATCGCCCTTCTTGGTGGCTTTGCCGAGGTGGAGTCGAACGAGGTGACCGTCCTGGTCAACGGCGCTGAGCTCGGCAGCAGCATTGATGCCGCCGCCGCGGAGCGGGAGTTTGAGGCGGCCCAGCAGGCCGCCCTGGCCTTCGAGGGCCAACCTCCCAGTCCCGAAAAGCTGAAGGCCCAGGATGCCTTCTCTCAGGCACGGGCTCGCCTCTCCGCCAGTCGCGGCGGCTGAGGCCCCGGCCGGCCCGGGCCATGCGTTTGTTTTTGGATTCCGCTGATCCAGAGTCCTGGACAGAGCTCTGGCCACTGGGTCTGTTCAAGGGCATCACCACCAACCCCACGCTGCTGAGGCGTTCTGGCCACTCCTGTGACATGGAGAGGCTGGAGACCTTGGTGGTTGAAGCCATCGCATTGAACTGCCCCGAGCTGCATCTGCAGGCTTGGGGGAGGAGCGAGGGCGAGCTTCTGACCCATGGCAGGGCATTGCGCGTCTTGGATCCCGATCGGGTGGTGGTCAAGCTTCCCCTGACGGAGGCCGGGCTGCGCGCAACACGCCTGTTGCTGGAGGAGGGGACTCGGGTCACCCTCACAGCCTGCTACTCCGCCCCCCAGGCCCTGGCGGCGGCAGCGGTGGGAGCCACCTATGTGGCCCCTTATCTCGGCCGCATCAGCGACGGGGGCCGCGATGGTTGCGCGGAGGTGATCCATATGGGCCGTTGCCTGCAAGGGCTGGGCAGTGCAACCCGCCTGCTGGTGGCCAGCTTGCGCTCCCTGGCGGATCTGACCCGTCTGGCGGCCGACGGCATCGACACCTTCACGCTCTCGCCCCACCTTGCCCGTCAGCTGTGGTGCGACAGCGGCACCATAGCCGCCGTGGCCCAATTCGAAAGGGATGCCGATGGTGAAACCCTCTCCTGCTCCAGTTCACCCTGAGCGCTTTCCCAAAGACCTGCCCCCTCGCGGGAACAACCGCGAGGGGGCAGGAGACGAGCATGAAGCCCGGGTCAGGCGGTGCCGCAGAAGGTGACGTCCGGGAATTTGAGTTTGGCTTCCTCCAAGCTCTTACCTCGCCCTTCCTCCTGCCAATAGTTGATCACTTCGGTGGCTTTGTTGAGAACCTCCACCCGTTCGTTGTCGGTGATCCAGCTCTTCCGCTCCAGCTCCTTCTTCAGGGTTTCCCAAGCATCTTCCCTGGGCCAGAAAAAGTAGGCCGTGAGGGGGCTCGGTCCGCCACCGACGATCTGATCCACCGCCAGGGCGACGTTGTCGGGCAGCCAGAGAATCTTCAGGAGAAACCGCCCTTCATCCGGCTTGGGGGTGTAGCCGGAGGGCACC
>JBKDSZ010000241.1:0-11564 GCA_046340375.1 Cyanobacteriota bacterium
CCGCCGCCGTGCTCACCGCCGCCACCACGCTCCACATCGACGCCTCCGCCGCGCCCGCCGGCCTGAGCCTGCAGGGAAACTACGGCTTCAACACCATCATCGGCAGCGCGTTTGCCGATCTGCTCAACGGCAATCGCGGCAACGACAGCCTCACCGGAGGCGGTGGTGCCGACATCTTCCGGTTTGACAGCACCCTCAGCGCCATCACGAACCGCGACACCATCACGGACTTCGACCCCTTGCTGGATCGCATTGAATTGGAAAAAGCCGTGTTCACGGCGTTATCCGTCGCCGGGCCGCTCAGCGCGTCGGCCTTCACGATCGGCGCGGCCGCTTCCAGCGCGACGCACAGGATCATCTACAACAACCTCACCGGCACGTTGACCTATGACAGCAATGGCAGCGCCTCTGGCGGATCCACCGTCTTTGCTCAGCTGCAGGCGGGGCTGAGCCTGAATGAAACTCACTTCACGGTGACCTGAGGTCCGGAGCGGTTGGGGCCCGAACGCCCCCGCAGGCTGGCCGGCAGGCGTCCCTGCGCCAGCCGCTTCATTTCAGCCGTGTGGAGACGTGAAACCGATCCAGCCAGCGGTTGACGCGACGGCGGAGGCGGGGGGGAACTTCCTGCGCCAGCCGCATCAATTCTTCAGAGGCCAGGCGGTGCAGCAGGCGGGCATCCACGTGCCATAGGGATTCCGCCTCGCGGATCAGCCATGCCCAAGAGCGCACCGATTGCCAGCGGCGCACGCGCTCCCGCATGGGATCGGCTGGATGGGCGCCGGGGGCATCAGAGCCTGGCAGGAGGCGGCCAGCGGGGTCGGAACCGGGAGGGGTGGGCTGCATGCTCTCAGGGTGGCCGCGACGGGAGGGGGGACCGTCGCTTGCACGGAAGGGTTTCGGAGATCGGAAGGAAATCCGCAAACCCCGGCGCGCGGCCCTTCAGGCGAGGACCACCGGGCGCACGGGGAAGGGCAGGGCGGCGGCCTCCCGCTCGCTCAGCCGCCGTGTCCAGGCGCCGGCCACGGGCTCGTTCCAGCGGAAGCCGGCATCTTTGGCCTGCTGACGCTCGTTGTAACCAAGCTGGGCGCGGTAGAGCTGGCGCGGTTCGCCGGCCAGCCGCAACAGGGTCTCGAGGTCATCGCACCGCTCCAGCACCTGCACGAGGTAGGTGCAATCGGTGAGGGCCCGGTGGGCGGCCCAGACGGGCACTCCATGGGCGAGGGCCAGATCCCGCACGGAGGGCGTTGCGCGGAGGTGCCGTTCCGGCGGCCAGCTGATGTCTTCCATCGAGCAGATCCAGGGCTTGTCCAGGGGGGGCAGCAGCCCCTGGCCAAACCACTGCCGATCGAAGGCCGCGTTATGGGCCAGGATGGCGTCGGCTGAAGCCGCCATGGCCAGAAAACAGCTCAGGGCCTCGCGCCAGGGCTGCGCCAACCGGCTCACGGCCGCCGGGATGCCATTGATGGCTTCCGCCGCGTTTCCCTCGCAGGGCAGCAAAAACGACACCTGCGTGAGCACCGAGCGGGTGGCGACATGAAACAACACGGCGCCCACCTCGATGCAGGCGCCCTCCTCGGGGCGGAGGGCGGTGGTTTCCGTGTCGAGGATCAGGAGCCGCTCCGGCACGGGCGGGGTGCCGCGCGGCGGTGGGGCGGGGAACTGGGGCAGGGAGATCGGGGCCGCCATCCGACCCGCGGGGCGATCCGCGTCGGCTGACGCTTCCGGCGCTTCCGGCTCCGCCGTCACACCCACTGCCGTCACACTCGCTGCCGTCACGCTCACAGCCGCCAGAGCTTCGGAAGCCGGGCTTTCGGCCACCACCCCGTCGGAGTCCACGGCCTGCGGATCCAGCCCGTCGGGGTCTGCGGGCCCGTTTGGTGGCACCACCGGCCTTCGCCGCCTCACGCTGACCGGCGCCGGGTGGTGCCCCGCTTCGGCCCCCGTGCCCGCCTGGGCGCCCCAGAGGCCCAGCAGATCGGTCTGCTCCCACTCCTGGACGGCTTCCACCCGCACCTCCCTGACGCGTGCTCCCATGCTCTCAGGCCGCGCAAGGTCGGCAGTCCGCCCGAACCCCGCGGAGCGGGATTCCTAAGGTTGACGCACGTCTTCCAAGCCACCGCCGTGCCAGCTTCCCTCGCCCCCGGTGACCGGGCCCCCCTGATCGCCCTCAAGGACGCCAGCGGCAACGACTGCTGCGGCGACCAGCTCGGGGGTCAGGCGCTGGTGCTGTTCTTCTACCCGAAGGACGACACGCCGGGCTGCACGATGGAAGCCTGCGCCTTCCGCGACAGCTACGCCGACTTCCAAGCCCTGGGGGCTGTGGTGTGGGGCGTGAGCGGCGATGACGCGGCCAGCCACCAACGCTTTGCCGCCCGCCACCAGCTCCCCTTCCCCCTTCTGGTGGATCAGGGCAACACCTTGCGGCGGGCCTTCGGGGTGCCGAACGTGCTTGGCCTGTTGCCCGGTCGGGTCACCTATGTGATCGACGGCGCAGGGGTCATCCGCCATGTGTTCAACAACATGCTGGACGGGGCCGCCCATCGCCGGGAAGCCCTGGAGGCCGTGCGGCGAATCGTGGCGGAAGGGCGCGGTGGCTGAAGGGGGATGGCGGCGGCGCGGGGCGCTGCTGGAGCTCGCCCCGGCGGGGGGTACGCGAGCGGGGGTGGTGGAGTTCATCGGCGGCAGCTATCTGGCCACCACGCCCCACATCAGTTACCGGCGTCTGCTGGAGGCCCTCGCGGCCCGGGGATGGCTCCTGCGGGCCTGGAGCTATGTTCCGGGCTTAGACCATCAGAGTCAGGCCAATGAGGCCTGGCGGGCTTTTCGTCGGGCGCGGGAGGACGCGCCCCTGGCCGAGGGAGACACCGTGGTGCGCCTGGGTCACAGCCTCGGCTGCAAGCTCCATCTGCTGGCCCCCGAAAATGGCCGGGCCAGCTCCGGCCTGGTGGCCCTGAGCTTCAACAACTTCTCCGCTGAAAAGTCCGTGCCCCTGCTGGGGGAATTGGGCCAGCAATTCGGGTTTCGCAGCGAATTCAGTCCCTCCCCCGCGGAAACCCTGCGGCAGGTGAGCCGCGCCTACCGCCAGCCGCGCAACCTGCTCGTGCGCTTCCGCGCCGACGGCCTGGATCAGAGCCGCCGCCTCCACGCCGTGCTCCAGGAACGACCGGATGACGCCACCACCCTCCTCGACCTCCCCGGCGATCACCTCACCCCCGCCAGCGCAGGCCTGCGACGCAACCTGCTGGGCGACTGGGCCGATGATCCCGGCCGTCAGCGCCAGATCGAGCGGCTGGCCGCGATCATTTCCAAGTGGGTTTGACCCGGATAGAGAGGCTGTGGCCAGCCAGCGGGTGGCATGGGAAACTCCAATCTCATGATCTTTGAGACCAGAAAGGTGAAAACTCACCCGCCAAGCCATGGGCATGTTGCTCCTCAGAGACAGCCCCAACGTCGGCAGGTTGTTCTGGCCTCCTGCTCGATGTCTGTGCTGGGGTTGAGCAGGCTCTGGTGATCGCGCAGGGAGCGGCACACCAAGCGGATGGGATCGCTCCAGATCGGCAGCCACTGCCGCACCGTTCCATCCTCCCCGGCGCTCACGATCCGGCGGCCATCGGCGCTGTAGACCGCTGTCCTTACCCATCCCTGATGGCCCCGCAGCGGCTCGCCGATCGCACGGCCGCTCTTCGACTCCCACTCCCGCACCGTTCCATCCTCCCCGGCGCTCACGATCCGGCTGCCAGCGGCGCTGTAGACCGCTGACCACACCACTCCCTGGTGGCCCCGCAGCCGCAACTGTTCGCGGTTGCGGGCCGCGCCATCGATCAGCGCTTCCGTGGCAGCAGCCGGAAGCAGGCAGCCGCCAGTGCTTCCAGGAGCGCATCGGCAGGTCGGTTGGTGGCGGTGAGCTTGGCGGTAACCGCCAGGGCCTCGCCCCGTTGCCGCTGGGCCCGCACCAGCTGGCCCCAGGCGAGCAGCAGCGCCACGGATACAACCGCCAGCCCTCCGGTCAGGCCGCTGAACACCAGGCGGCGAGCGCGTTTCTCCTGCCGCAGGGCCCGCCGGGTCGCCGCCGCACTCGCTTCGATGAACTCCCGTTCGGCGACACTGAGGTCATCCGGGCGTTGCTTCAGCTGCTCCAAGGCTTCCGCCAGGGGCGCTCCCCGCAGCAGCAGGTCCTCGCCACGCCGGGTGGCCTCCCACGGGTCCAGGGAGGCCCTGAGCCGGTCTTGCCAGGTTCGGAACGCGCGGTCAAGGACCATCCAGCCGCGCAATTCGCTCCAGTGGCGGATCAGCGCCTCGTGCACCACCTCCACCGTCTCCACGGCGGTGTCGTCAACCCGGTTGGTCACCACCAACCGGGCATCCGCCAGCCGCTTCACCAGCTCCCAGGGGGCCGCGCCCAGCTCCTGCCGCGTCGCCCTGGGTGTAGAGCTCCTCGAACTGATCGGCGATCACCAGCACCCGCTCGCCTGGTGCGTTCTGCCGCACCTGGGCGAGCACATCCGCGAGAGGGACCTCACCGGAGCGCAGGAAGCCCGCCAGCTGGCGGGCCTGGGCCATGCGGTCGGTGGGGTTCAGTTCGGGCGCGTAAAGGGGCACGAGGGACAGCGCCAGGGCATGAAAGGGGTCCGCCCCCGGGCGGAAGTGGGTGAAGCGCCAATGGCCCTCCCGCTGCAGCCGGGGCACCAGGCCAGCCAGCACAACCGACGACTTGCCGCTGCCCGAGGCCCCCAGCAGGGGGAGGACGACACGGGTCTGGATGGCCTGACGCAGGCACTCCACCACCGCATCGCGCCCGAAGAACAGGTCTGCGTCTTCGGGGCGGAAAGGGAACAGACCTCGGTAGGGGCAGGGGAGATCTTCGTTGACCTGCGCGACTGGTTCAGCGTCGGTTTGCGGCTCCTCGCGGCCGTAGTCATTGGTGATAGGGAGAGGGGATCCATGGCCAGGACGCTAACGCCTCAAACCCGCAAGGCATCCAGCACCCCACGATCCTCCAGGGTGCTGGTGTCGCCGCTCACCTCCTGGCCGGAGGCGAGAGAGCGGAGGATGCGGCGCATGATTTTGCCGCTGCGGGTTTTGGGCAGGGCCTCGCTGAACTTGATCACATCCGGCTTGGCGATCGGGCCGATCTCCTTGCTCACGTGGGCGCGCAGGTCGGCGACCAGGGCCGCGTCGCCGCTGCGGCCGGCTTCGAGGGTGACGAACGCCACGATGCCCTCCCCCTTCAGATCATCGGGTCGGCCCACCACGGCCGCCTCCGCCACTGCCGGGTGGCTCACCAGGGCGCTCTCGATCTCCATCGTGCCCAGCCGATGACCGCTGACGTTGATCACGTCATCGACGCGGCCCATCACCCAGAAGTAGCCATCCGCGTCGCGGCGGGCGCCGTCGCCGGCGAAGTAGAGCCAGCTGCCATCCGCAGGGCGGATGTGTTCCCAATAGCTGCGGCGGAAGCGTTCGGGATCGCCGTGAACGGTGCGCATCATCCCCGGCCACGGGCGCCGCACGGCCAGATAGCCGCCCGCGTCGACAGGTTGCGATTCGCCCTCCAGATTCACGATGTCGGCGGCGATGCCGGGCAGGGGAAGGGTGCAGGAGCCGGGCTTGGTGGGGGTCGCGCCGGGCAGGGGGCTGATCATCACGCCGCCCGTTTCCGTCTGCCACCAGGTGTCGACCACCGGGCAGCGGTTGCCGCCGATCACCTCCCGATACCACATCCAGGCTTCCGGATTGATCGGCTCGCCCACGGTGCCGAGGATGCGCAGGGAGCGCATGTCGTATTGATCCGGAACCGCTCGACCGCTCTTCATGAACGCCCGAATGGCGGTGGGGGCGGTGTAGAAGATCGTGCAGCGATGCTTCTGGATCACCTCCCAGAAGGCGCCCGGCTTGGACGGCCGGGGCGCTCCCTCGTACATCACCGTGGTGGCGCCGTTGGAAAGGGGGCCGTACACGATGTAGCTGTGGCCCGTGATCCAGCCCACATCCGCCGTGCACCAGTGGATGTCGTCCTCGCGGATGTCGAAAATCCACTGAAAGGTCAGGTGGGCCCAGAGGTTGTAGCCGGCGGTGGTGTGCACCACACCCTTCGGCTTGCCGGTGGAGCCGGAGGTGTAGAGCACGAACAGCCGGTCTTCGCTGGCCATCGGTTCCGCCGCGCACGCCGCGCTCTGGTGCGGCACCAGCTCATGCCACCAATGGTCGCGCTCCGGCACCATGGCCACGCTCTCGCCCGTGCGGCGCACCACGAGCACATGCTCCACCGTCGGGCAGGCGTCGTCCGCCAACGCCTCATCCACCGCCGGCTTGAGGGACACCGCCTTGTCCTTGCGGAAGCCGCCATCCGCCGTGATCACCGCCTTGGCGGCCCCGTCGATCAGACGATCGCGCAAGGCTTCGGCGGAAAAGCCGCCGAACACCACCGAATGGGGGGCGCCAATGCGGGCGCAGGCCAGCATGGCGATGGCCGCCTCGGGCACCATCGGCATGTAAAGCGCCACCAGATCCCCCTTGCCGATCCCCAGGGCCTTGAGGGCGTTGGCCGCCCGGCACACCTCGGCGTGCAGCTCCCGATAGGTGAAGCGCCGTTCATCGCCGGGCTCCCCTTCCCAGATCAAAGCGGTCTTCTCCGCCCGCGCGCCCGCCAGATGGCGATCCAGGCAGTTGTGGGAGAGGTTGGTGGTGCCCCCCTCGAACCAGCGGGCGAAGGGCGGATGGGTCCAATCGAGCACGGTGTGGAACGGCTCGAACCACTCCAGCTCTTGCCGGGCGAAATCACCCCAGAACGCCTCCGGATCCGCCTCGGCCTTGGCCACCAGGGTCGCATAGGCCTCCATCGAGCCGATGCGGGCGCGGGCCGCCAGGGCTTCGGGGGGGGCAAAGAGCCGTTGTTCCTGCAGCACCGACTCGATGGTGACCTCGGGCATTCGCGGGAGGTGGCAACTGGCCATACTTAAGCGCAAGGCCCCCGGTCCTGCGCCATCCTGGCGCCAACCGTCACCAGGACATGCCGGCCTGGCTTCCCGTCGCCGCACTGCTCGCCGCCGCCATGGTCGCGGTGGTTGTGGCCCTGACGCCCTCTCGGGAGGATTTCGCCTGGTTCCTGAAGCTGCGCCGTCCCCGCTGGCTCACCTTTGAACCCCTGATCCCTCTGATCTGGCTGCTGATCTACGCCTGCTTCTACGCCTCCGCCTTGCTGCTCTGGCTGACCAGCGGCCAGGGCTGGCTCGTGGCGGCCTACCTGCCGCTTCTGGTGTTGGTGCAGAGCTACACCTGGGTGATCTGCCGCACCCGCCGCCTGCGCAACGGCACGGCGGTGGGGTTCGCGGGTTGGGTGTGGGGTGTGGCGCTGGCGGTGCTGGTGCTCTCCCGCAGCCTGCCCGCGGCCCTTCTGCTGGTGCCCTACCTGCTCTGGAGCCCCGTCGGCACCTTCGTCACCTGGCGGATGGAGCGCCTCAACCGCTGAGGCCAGCCCCCGACGGGCTCAGTTCCAGGCCGCCATCGCCGCCCGCACCACGGTCGCGCTGGCGTTCTCCCGACCGCCCGCACCCTCCAGGTCGCCCGAAAGCGCCAGCCCGCCGATGCCGCCATCCCCCGAGGGGATCACCGGCGGAATGTCCCCGCAGCCCAGTTCGATCGGGCGCCGCTCGCCGCTGCGCAGATCGATGCGTTCCACGGGCACGTCATCAATCCAGCGGTAGGCGAAGGGACCATGGAACGAGAACTGATCCATGGCGATGCCGCGACAGATGTTCAGCCTCGCCGGGCGGGGGGGGATCCCGTCAACCCCTTGGAGGGGGGCGCGATGATCAGTCGTGCTGATCTCCGCTTGGCAAGCGACGCCGGGAGCGTTAGGCAGGGGGGAAGCTTCGCCTTGGAGACGGCATGGTGTGGACCATCGATGGCGGGTCGGATCCCGACACGCCTCCACCGATCACTCCCCATGCCGCTCCCAGCCTGGACGCGGAGGGGCAGCTCTCCTACATCGGCGAGGACGGCCGCCGCTACATGGTGGGCCTGCCCCCCGACATCGATCAGGAGAGCCTGGAGCGGGTGATGGCCGCCCTGCTGCAGGGGGGCGACCTGTTCCATCAGATCGAACACCTGGCCCGCCGCTGGATTGCCCGCGTGAGCGGCCCCGATCTCGATGCCCGGGCCGCCCTGGTGCTGCTCGTCACCACGCTGGAAACCTCCCTGGAGGAAACCTGTCCGGAGGACGGCCCGTCTGCGGATCGCTGAACGCCGCAGGGGCCGCGATCCAGCAGAGTGGAGCCATGTCTTTGCCCGCCGCCTGCCTCTTCGATCTGGATGGCCTGCTGCTCGACACCGAGCCGCTCCATGCCAGGGCCTGGCGGGAGGCGGCCGAGCGGTTCTCGGTGGTGCTCAGCGAGGCTGACCTGTTGCGGCTGCGAGGCCGACGACGCCTGGATTGCGTCGCCATGGTGCGGGGCTGGATCGCGGAGCGCACAGGGGGGCCAGCCCCTTCGGAGGACGCCCTGCTGACCGTGCAACAGCCGGTGGCCCGGCGCCTGATCCCCGGTGCCCGGCCCGTGGAGGGCGCCCCCGCGCTGGTGGCTCGCTGCCAGGCGCTCGGGGTGCCGATGGCGATGGTCACCAGCAGCACGCGGGAGGCGGTGGCGTTCAAGGAGGCCCCCCACGGCTGGCTGGCCGCGATCCGCGTGCGCGTGCATGGAGACGATCCCTCCCTGGCGGCGGGCAAGCCCGCCCCCGATCCCTATCTGCTGGCGGCCGCGCGCCTCGGGGTGGAGGCCTCCCGCTGCTGGGCCTTTGAAGACTCCCTGGCGGGCAGCCAATCCGCCCTGGCGGCCGGATGTCTGGTCCACGTGCTGCTCAGCCCCGACGTGGACAGCGCCGCAGATTCAAGCCAGGCGTTTCCAGAGGCCTGTCGGATCGTGCGTCGCTTGGCGGAGGTGGAGCTGGAGCTGGAGCTGGAGCCCTGAGCGGAGGGACTGATTCCATTCACCGGGACTGATTCCATTCACCGGGACTGATTCCATTCACCGGGGCTGATTCCATCCACCGGGGCTGATTCAATTCAATAGAGGCGGCTGAGGACGAAATCGGGCAGGGCGCGAAGGGCGCTGCGGGGTTCGGAGGGGGGCAACCAGGCCAGGACCTCGCCGGCTTCCCGCGCAAACTGCTCGGCCAGGGCGCGGGAGCGGGGGATGGCCTCGCATCCGCGCACCAGGTCGAGGGCCTGCTCCAGATCCCCCTCCTGGCTGAACTCCCGCTCGATCAGCCCCGCCAGGGCGGGACGCTCTTGCAGGGCGTAGAGCGCCGGGGCGGTGAGGTAACCGGAGGCCAGGTCGCTGGCGGCCGGCTTGCCGAGCTGCAGGTCATTGCCTGTGAAATCCAAAATGTCGTCCACCACCTGGAAGGCCAGGCCCAGCTGGCGGCCAAAGCGATAGAGCGCCTCCAGCCGTTCGGGGGGGAGCTCCGTGAGCACGCCCGCCGCACGGGCGCTGTTGGCCATCAAGGAGGCGGTTTTGCAGTAGCTCTTCTCGATGTAGGCCTCAAAGGTCTGGCCTGTGTCGTAGCGAAAGAGGCCCTGGCGCACCTCTCCATCCGCCAGATCCATGATCACCCGGCTGAGCAGTTTCACCACCTCGAGGTTGTCGAGGTTGGCCAGGTGCCAACTGGCCTGGGCGAAGAGGAAATCGCCCGCGAGCACCGCCACCCGATGGTTGAAGCGGCTGTGGACCGTGGCGACGCCGCGCCGGGTGGCCGCCTCATCCACCACGTCGTCATGGACAAGCGAGGCGGTGTGGATCATTTCCGTGATCTCCGCCAGGCGGCGGTGCCGCGCTGTCAGCAGACCATCGGGGGAGATGGCGCGGGAGATCAGGAGCACAATGCCCGGCCGCAGGCGCTTGCCCCCCGCAGCGAAGAGATGTTCCGCCGCAGCCTGCAGAATCGGATGACGTGCGCCGATGAGCTGGCGAAGATCGGCCACCAGTTCATCCAGATCGGCCGCGACCGGCAGAAGCAGTTCCGCAACCGTGCTCACAACACCTCCCTTGTGATGGCGATCTTAGAAGGACTCTGGTCTGGACTGTTGAGCGGAGGCGTCGGGCAGGGCCTGAATCCGCCACTGGCCGCCGCTGTCCGTCGCCCAGTGCACCTCCCTGGAGCCGGGGCGGAGGCCGAGCAAACGCTCGCAGGCGGCGTCGAAGCGGGCCGCTGTGCCGGTGGTGAAGAACTGGTGCCCGCCCCGGCCAGCGGAGCTGGCGGCTCGCTGGCGCTCAGCGAGCACCCGGGCCAGGTGGGCGACGACCGCGGGCGCTGGATCGATCACCCGCCGCTCCGGCCCGGCCAGGCGCCGGATCGTGTCGATCACGAAGGGGTAATGGGTGCAGCCGAGCACGATGGTGTCGGCGTTGGCGGCCAGCATCGGGTCGAGAACGGCGTGCAGCAGCCGGTCCAGCTCCTCGTCCGAGGCGCCGGATTCCACGCAATCGGCCAGGCCCAGGCACACCTGCTCCACCAGGCGCACCGGGCCGGCGCAGCGGCCGACGGTGGCCCGGAACAGGCGGCCCTGGAAGGTGGCCGGCGTGGCCATCACCCCCACCACGCCCGTCTTGCTGAGGGAGATGGCCGGTTTCACTGCGGGCTCCAGACCCAGGATCGGCACCCTGGGGTAGCGGTCGCGCAAGGTCTGCAGGGCCACGGCGGAGGCCGTGTTGCAGGCCACCACGATCGCCTTGCAGTCGCGCTCCAGGAGGAAGCGGCAGAGACCGTCGCAGTAGGCCAGCACCTCCGCGCTGCCCCGGTTGCCGTAGGGCACATGGGCGCTGTCGGCCACATAGAGGGTGGATTCCGTGGGCAGTTGGCGAACGATCTCCCGCCAGACGCTGAGCCCGCCGACGCCGGAATCAAACAGACCGATGGGCTGGCTCGTCACCCTTGCCTCCGCCTCATGGACCCAACACCTCCAGGATGCCCGTGGCCACAGCCGCAGCCAGGCTCTGCCGGAACCGCGCGTCGGCCAGGCGGGGGGCATCGATCTCGCCCGTGACGAAGCCCATCTCCGTCAACACCGAGGGCATCACGGTGCGGCGGATCACAAAGAAGCGTCCCGGCCTGGCACCCCGATCGGGGGTGCCCGGGGAGATGGCCATCAGTTGCCGCTGGATCGACAACGCCAGCTCATAGGAGCGCCCCCCCTGGAAATAGAACGTTTCCACGCCGTTCACATCCGGCCTGTCCATGCTCAAGGCGTTGGCGTGGAGGCTCACAAACAGATCCGCGCCGCTCCGGTTGGCCAGCGCCACCCGCGGCGGCAGGTCCACATCCACCTCGCTGGTGCGGGTGAGGAGCACCTGAACGCCGCGGCTCTGGAGCAACTGGGCCACCTGGAGAGCCACATCCAGCACGATGTCCGTTTCCCGCAGGCCGCCGATCCCCACCGCCCCGGGATCCGGCCCCCCGTGGCCGGGATCGATCACCACCCGGAAGCGTCCGCGGGGCACGCTGGGCAGGTTGCGGGCGGTGGGCGGGTTGCCCGTGGGGACGGGAGTGATCGTGGCGGGGGAGAAGTCGGG
>JBKDSZ010000242.1:0-8711 GCA_046340375.1 Cyanobacteriota bacterium
GTCCGTGCACCTCCAACAAGGTGCCGACGATGCGGCGGATATTGGGCTCATCGTCGGCCACCAGGATCCTGAGCGGACTGGCTGTGGGCTCCTGCATCGCGGCGGGCTGATCGGCACAACCTCCTACTGCTAGCGCCAATCGGCTCCAGCTGACCACGAGCGGGGGATCTGATACAGAGCTGACGGTTGCCTGGGGGCTTCAGCGCCGCTGCGGCAACACCTGCAGCCCCACCGGTGCCAGGGCGATCAGGGCGAGCTTGATGTGTTGCAGACCAAAGGGGATGCCGATGATCGAGACAAAGCAGGCCACCGCAGAGGTGAGGTGCCCGATGGCCAGCCACCATCCCGCCAGCAGAAACCAGATCACATTGCCCACCAGCCCGAGGGGACCTGTGCCGAAATCCAGCTTCCCCGTGAGCTCGCGCCGGCTCACCGCCTCGTAGCCGAAAGGCCAAAAGGAGAATGATCCGATCACGAAGCAGGCCCGCGCCCAGGGGAGGCCGATGATCGAGATCGCCGCCACCAGCCCGGCCAGCCACCAGCCCAGTCCCATCACAAACCCGCCCAGCAGGAACCAGAGGATGTTGAGCAGGAAGCGAACCATGGTCGTGTCGGGGGGATTCTTCCGTTCAGGAGGGCCCGCCCACCCCCTCGATGCGATCTTCGATCTCCTGATAGATCTCCTGCAACTGGGAGATGTTCTCCTCGCTGGTCTCCCAGTAGCCGCGTCCGTGCACCTCCAACAAGGTGCCGACGATGCGGCGGAAGCTGTGGGGGTTGAGGTCCATCAGCCGCTTTCGCATCTCGGCATCGTTGATGAAAGTGTCATTGGCTTCTTCATAAACAAAATTGTCGACCTGGCCGCTGGTGGCGCTCCAGCCAAGGGTGAAGTTGAGCCGTTTGGCCACCTCACGCACCCCTTCATAGCCTGAATTCAACATGCCCTCATACCACTTCGGATTTAGAAGCTTGGTGCGGGAATCCAGTCGTATCGTTTCACTCAAGGACCGCACCTGAGCATTGGCCGTGGTGGTGTCGGCGATGTAGCTGGCGGGCGCTTTGCCATCGTCGCGCAGATTGGCGATCAGCTTGGTGGGATCGCTGTCGAAATAGTGGCTGACATCCGTGAGGGAGATTTCGGCAGAATCCAGGTTCTGGAAGGTCACGTCAGCTGTTTTCATGGCGGCTTCAAACACTTCGCGTTTCTGGTTCATCTCGCCGGGATTGTCAGCATTAAAGGCAAAGGTCTTGCGCTTGAGATACATCTCTTGCAGCTCCCCTTCCTCTTCCCAGGTGCTGTTTTCCACGGCGAGATTCACATTCGAGCTGTAGCTGCCGCTGGCATTGGAGAACACGCGTGTCGCCGCCTCGCGCAGGCTGGTGCCCTGCTCGCGGGCCTGTTCGCGCGCGTGCTTGCGGACAAAGTTCATCTCTTCTGGTTCCTCGGCCTCCGCCGCCATCTTCACGCCCTGATCAATCAGCGCCATCTGATTGATGAACAGATCGCGAAACACCCCGGAGCAGTTCACCACCACATCCACCCGCGGCCGACCCAGCTCCTCCAGGGGAATCAGCTCAAGCTTGTTCACACGGCCGAGGGAATCGGGCGTGGGCCGCACACCGATGAACCAGAGGATCTGGGCGAGGGAT
The DNA here is from genome assembly GCA_046340375.1 of Cyanobacteriota bacterium. Taxonomy (GTDB): domain Bacteria; phylum Cyanobacteriota; class Cyanobacteriia; order PCC-6307; family Cyanobiaceae; genus Cyanobium. The sequence continues at coordinate 1,651 of JBKDSZ010000242.1, forward strand.
TCGCCATAGGTTTTGATGTTGTCCGTGCCCCAGAGCACGCAGGCGATGGTTTCCGGCCAGACGCCCTGCTCGTCGCGCTGGCGTTCGAGGAGTCGATCCACCACCACCTTCGCCGCAGCGATCGCCGCCCGGGTGGGAATGGACTGGGGATCAAGGGCATGAATGTTCTTGCCGCTCGGCAACACGCCCGGATTGCGGATCGGATCGCCACCCGGCCCTGGCAACACATATTCCCCGTCCAACGCCCGCAGCAGGCTGCCCAGCTCCATGTCGGCGCACACCTGCTCCAGGCAGAAGCGCAGGTAGGCAAACTGCTTGTCGAGTTCCTCCTGCTGCACCTCCCCGAAACCCGCCGCCCGGCAGGCCGCCAGCCAGGCGCTTGGGCAGCGGAGGCCGAATCGCTCCATCAGCGCATAGAACCAGCCGAAGTTGCGCCGCAGGGTCACTCGCCCGTCGGAGCCCGTCACCTCGCGCACCATGGCGCCCACCGCCGCCCGACAGGTTTCGGGGATCGTTCGGTTGAGCTCCACATCGGCCAGCACCCCCGCGTCATTGCCCCGGTAGATCTCTTCGATCGAACGGCCCAGGGCCTCCGCCAGCAGCCCCGGCAGGGAGCGGAGGCCCTCCTCCGGTCGCTCGATCGCGGCGATGTTCACCAGGGTGGCGATCGCCTCCTCCGCCGTGGGCGGCTTGCCGATCGTGTGCAGTCCGCAGGGAAGAAGGCGGCTTTCGATCTCCATCAACTGGCGATAGACCGCCCCCACCACGCCATCGCGGGCCTCCAGATCGAGGCCCGCCGCATCGGCTTCGGGCAGGGCCACATCCTTGTCGAGGTTGCATTGGCGCGCCGTTTCCACGATCGCATTCACGATCTGAATGCCCCGGCTGCTCTCGCGCAACTGCTGATAACTGCCCACCAGTTCGCCCAATTCCTTCAGCCCTTTGTAGAGACCAGCGTTTTCAGCGGGTGGGGTCAGGTAGCTGATGGTTTCCGCGTAGCCGCGCCGCTTGGCGATCGTCGCCTCACTCGGGTTATTGGCGGCGTAGTAATAGAGATTGGGCAGGGCACCGATCAAAGAATCGGGGTAGCAGGTGTCGCTCATGCCCATCTGCTTGCCGGGCATGAATTCCAACGACCCGTGGGTGCCGAAATGGAGCACCGCATCGGCTCCCCACACTTTCTCCAAATAGGTGTAGTAAGCGGCAAAGCCGTGGTGGGGGCTGGCGCTGCGGGAATAGAGCAGGCGCATCGGGTCACCCTCATAGCCGAAGGTCGGTTGCACCCCCACAAACACATGGCCGAAGTGGCGGCCGTAGATCAGCAGGTGGCTGCCATCACTGTTGAGCTGGCCCGGCGGCTTGCCCCAGTTCTCCTCCAGTCGCTTGGAATAGGGCGTCAGCCGCTCATACTCCTCCACGCTCATGCGATGGGCGATGGCCAGCTCGGGCGATCCCTCCATCGCTTCCGGATCCTTCAGCACCGCCTCCATCAACGCCTTCGGGGTGCGCGGCAGCTGGTCCACTTGATATCCCTTCGCCTTCATCTCCTGCAGCACCCGGTGGATCGAGCCGAAGACATCGAGATAGGCGGCTGTGCCCACATTGCCCTTGTCAGGCGGGAAGCTGAACACGGTGATCGCCAGCTTCTTCTCCGCCCTCGGCTTGATCCGCAGCGATGCCCAGCGGATGGAGCGCTCCGCGATCGCCTCCACCCGATCCTGCAGGGTGTGGGCCTTGCCGGTGGCGTCATCCCGGCCGCTGAGCACGATCGGCTCGATCGCCCCATCCAACTCCGGAATCGCGATCTGCAGCGCCACCTGCACCGGATGCAGCCCCAGATCGCTCTCCTCCCATTCCTGCGTCGTTTGAAACACCAGGGGCAGGGCCACCATGTAGGGGCGGTTCAGGCGCTGCAAGGATTCGATCGCCTTGGGGTGGTCCTGCCGGGCGGGGCCGCCCACCAGGGCAAAGCCCGTGAGGCTGACCACCCCGTCCACCAAGGGCTGATCCGGATTGAGGGGGTCATAGAAAAACTGGTTCACCGGCTTGCTGAAGTCGAGGCCGCCGCAGAACACGGGGATCACCGTGGCGCCACGCCACTCCAGCTCCTGAATCACAGCCACATAGTGGGCCTCATCGCCGGTGACGATGTGGCTGCGTAGCAGTACCAAGCCCAGCACTGGGCCCTTGCGCGCTTTGTCGCTCAGATCGGGACGGCTGGCGGTCCAGTTGAGGTATTCCTTGAGGTCTTCAAACATCCCCGGCGCCAGGGGGTGCCAGATGCCCAGATCGGGGAACACCACCGGATCGGCCACCCGCAGGGCGGGTCGGTCGGCCTCACTTTCGCCGGCAAAGACGTATTTGTCTGCCAACATCAGCAGGAAATTGCGCAGGTTGTCGGGGGTGCCCCCGAGCCAGTATTGAAAACTGAGCATGAAGGAGCGGGCATCCTGCGCCTTCTCCACCGGCAGATATTTGAGAACTGTTGGCAGCGTGTTGAGCAGCTTGAGCATCGCGTCCTGAAAGCCCGCCGAGCCGCCCTTCTCCTTGCGCTTCTTCATGAACTGGGCGATGGCGCTCTTGCTCTGGCCCAGCTGGGCCATGGAGAAGGTGCCGAGCTTGTTGAGGCGCATCACCTCCGGCATGGAGGGGAACACCACAGCGGCCTTCAACCGCTCCCGGTGGGGCGCCACCGCCTCCACCACCTTCTGGGCCAGGTCCTCGATGAAGATCAGGGAGGCGATGAAGACGTCCGCCGCAGCCACGTCGGCGCAGAAATCCGCGTAGTTGTCCGGGTCGCGCAGCTCCTCGATCAGGTAGCCGGACAGCTCGATCGCCAGGGCGGGGTTGGCTTCGTTGATGCTCTGGGCGGCGGTGGTCAGGGCGTTCTGATACTGGGGCTCGAGCACCACGTAGACCGCCCGCATCAGGGCCCGCTGGCCCACGGTCTCCGGGCTGACCCTGCGGCTGGCGGAGCGGACCTGCGTGAACATGCGTGCGGTGAGATTGAGCAATGTGAAGGAGCCTACGCAGGAGCGGCCGCCCCCCGCGCCATCCAGACAGGAGGCGTTACAGGAGCCGCCACCCGCCGGACGGGCCGCCGGGTGGCGGCTGGTGGCGCCAAATTGCCGGTGGCGACCAGCTCATGTATACTTACGCTGCGGATTGCAGGGCAAGATGCAATCTAAACGCAGTTCAACTTGTTTCCCTCAACGGAATTTTCCTTCTCAGCCCTGATGGCCAATCCGATCAAATCTCTCGTCCCTCCCTTCTTCAAGCCAGGCTTTTGGGGGACGCGTTATCTCGATGGCCTGCTCAGTGATGGCCAGTTCAAAAGCGGCATCTTCAAGGGCATGCGTTATGTGAATGAAAGCATTTGTGGCAGCATCTTGCCGAAATATCTCGGCCTCTATGAGATTGAGCTGGTGCCTGTCTTCGAGCGGCTCTTCCAGCTGCCGATCGGCACGGTCATCGACGTCGGTGCCGCCGAGGGCTATTACGCCGTCGGCCTCGCCCTGCGGTTTCCCTCCTCCACGGTCATCGCGTTCGAGGCCACCGAGGAAGGGCGGGAGCTCCTCCAGGAGGTCATCGCCCGCAACGGCGTCGGCCGGCGTGTGCGCATGAAAGGAATCTGCGACGCGCCCATGCTCAAGGCGGAAACCGACGCCTGCGACCCCGATCGAACCCATCTCCTGGTGATGGATGTGGAAGGGGCGGAGGAGGAGTTGCTGCGCCTGCACAGCGCCGAGGATCTGCGCCGTTTCCATATCGTCATCGAATTGCACGACTGGGTGGATGCCGGCATGGGGGAACGGTTGCGGGACAAATTCGCTGCGACCCATGGCGCCACGATCATCGAAGCCCGCCGCCGGGTCTACGACGACCTGACGATCCCCCGCGCCCCGCTGCACCGCCTCTGGCTCTCCCCCAGCCTGCTCTCCTTCTCCCATGAGCGCCGTCTGCCGATGCGCTGGCTGGTGTTTGAGCCCCGCGGGTTCTGAGCCTCGGCCCCATAGGCTCGGCGGCGACCGACGCCCCCGCCTGGCGCCCGCTGCTTCCCTCCCCAGTCCGCATGGCTTCCTCCTCCACCCCCGTCCCCGTTCCCGCCGCCGTCGCCCCCATTCCGGTGGTGGTGGCCGGCGCCCTGGGCCGCATGGGCGCCGAGGTGGTCAAGGCCGTTTGCCAGGCCCCGGACTGCGCCCTGGTGGGGGCCATCGACACCACGCCCGGCAGCGAGGGCCAGGATGTGGGCCAGGCCCTGGGGCTGGGGGAGCTGGAGGTGGCGATCAGCGCCGATTTCGAAGGCACCCTCTGCCAGGCCAGCCAGGCCGTGCGCCAGAGCGGCCCGGGGGGAGGGGCCGTTCTGGTCGATTTCACCCATCCCTCCGTGGTTTACGAGCACACGCGCGGGGCCATCGCCTATGGCGTCCATCCCGTGATCGGCACCACGGGCTTGACGCCCGCCCAATTGGGGGAGTTGAGCGTTTTTGCCGACAAGGCATCGATGGGCGGCGCGGTGATCCCCAACTTCTCCGTGGGCATGGTGTTGCTGCAACAGGCCGCCGCCGCCGCCGCCCGCTACTACGACTTCGCCGAACTGACGGAACTGCACCACAACCGCAAGGCCGACGCGCCGAGTGGCACCTGCCTGAAGACGGCGGAGCTGATGGAGGAGCTGGGCAAGTCGTTCAACCCCCCGCAGGTGGAGGAGCACGAGAGCCTGGCGGGGTGTCGGGGGGGGCTGCGAGAAAGTGGCCTGCGGCTTCATTCCGTGCGCCTGCCGGGTCTGGTGGCCCACCAGGAGGTGCTCTTCGGCGGCCTTGGCGAGACCTACACCCTCCGTCACGACACGATCGATCGGGTGGCCTACATGGCGGGAGTGCTGCTGACGGTGCGCAAGGTGAGCCAGCTGCCGGGGCTGGTCTACGGCCTGGAGCGCCTGCTGTGATGGCGAGCCCCTCGTTCTGTCCAGCCCGGCCATGCTGATCCCGCTGAAGTCAGGCGAGCTCCAACGCTTGATTCCCGCCGTCGCCACCGGCCCCCAGTTCCAGGCCTGCAGCGGCGACCCGCGCAAGCTGTTGCAACGGGTGTTGATCTCCGTGATCGGCGGCGTGATCACCCTGCTGATCAGTCAGACCCTCGCCTTCAACAGCCGCTTCTCCTCCCTCTGGCTGGTGGCGGGGGTGATCCTGCTGCTCTACCTGCTTTGGGGACCGATCGTGGAGGCGGGGCGTCGCAACGCCGTGTTGCGCCGCTATCCGGCGGGGGCGATTTTTGAGGGGGAGGTGGCCAACGTCTTCCAGCGCGAGGTGGTGGAAAACAAGCGGGAGCAGGCCGACCGCAGTGGCCGTCTGGAGCTCGTGGAGAACCGGCGCACCTGGCTCTGCCTGGAGCTGGAGGATGAGGCGGGCTATCTGGGCCAACTGCGGTTTCCGATGGAGAAGAAGCACCAGGCGATCCGACCGGGGATGGTGGTGCGCTGCCTGGTGCTGAGCGAACGCCCCGACTTCAGCCGCATCGGCGCCATCAGCGACGGGTGGCTGCCGCAGTTGAAGCTGTGGGTGGGGGAGTACCCCTATCTGCTGCGTCCGGCCTTCGAGGAACTGTGCCTGCGGCGGCTGCGGGGGCGGTGAACCGCACACGTCCCGCGCTCGCAACAATGCGTTACAATTCGCTCATCCCCTGAAACACTTCCGTGATCCAATCCACCCTCGAATCCGCCCCCACCATCCGCGGCGCCCAGGTCACCACCGAAGACGGCGGCCGCCTCAATGCCTTCGCCACCGAGCCCCGCATGGAAGTGGTCAGTGCGGACAACGGCTGGGGCTTCCATGAGCGCGCCGAAAAGCTCAACGGCCGCATGGCCATGCTCGGCTTCATCGCCCTGCTCGCCACCGAATTCGCCCTGGGCGGCGAAGCCTTCACCCGCGGCCTGCTCGGCATCGGCTGAAGCCAGACGCCTGACGCCTGATGGGCTGGTCTCGCCGCGACACCTGGTGTCGCGGCCTGTTTGTTGGTGATCCGTCCGGGTCGTCTCCCCTCACGTCCGTCCCGAACCCGCCCCGGGCCGTTGTTCGCGGCGCCGGTCCCGCCGGCAGCCTGGCCGCCCTTGCCCTCGCCGATGCCGGCTGGTCCGTCCGCCTGATCGATCCGCACTCCCCGGAGCGCTTGCAAGCCAGCCGCCGCGCCTATGCCTTCACCCATTCCAGCTGTCGTCTGCTGCGGCGTCTTGGTCTCTGGGAGCCTGTGTCCCCGCTGTTGCACCCCTTTCGCCGCCTGGATCTCACCGATCTGGGGGCGGGCTGCGGCCTGGCATTCCAGCCCACCGACCTCTGGGGCGGCCGATCGGCTCAGCCGCCGGTGGGCTGGATCGGGGATCACAGCGCCTTGATGGCTGTATTGCTGGAGAGGGTGGCCGCCCATCCCGCCATCGAGGCCCGCCTCGGCGACCTCCTTCCGACGCCCGCAGCCCGGAGCGGGGCGAGAGCTGTTCTGGAAGAGCCCGATCTCACGGTCGCCGCCGACGGCTCCCTCTCCCCCACCCGAGACGCCCTGGGCATCGGCATCTGGCGCCACCCCTACGGACAGCACTGCCTGACAGCCCAGGTGACCCTGCGGGGGGCGCCGCCGGAGATGGCCTGGGAGCGCCTGCGCCCCGAGGGCCCCTTCGCCCTGCTTCCCCTCGCGCGGGGACGCTTCCAGGTGGTGTGGAGCGCTCCGGGTTGGCGGTGCCGCCAACTGGAGAGCCTCTCCAGCGCCGCCTTCCTCGATGCCCTGGCCTCCATCCTGCCGCCGGGCCTGGACGTCTCCTCCATCGAGGAGCCGCAACGGGTGTTCCCGGTGGGGCTGCAACTGGCGCGGAGGCTCCACCGGGGGCGCACGATCCTGCTCGGTGAAACCGCCCACCGCTGTCACCCCGTCGGCGGCCAGGGCCTCAATCTCAGCTGGCGCGATGTGGCGGTGCTCCACCGCCTGGCCCAGCGGGTTCGGGCGGGCCAGCTGCCCCTCGACCGGCTGGGGGGGAGCTACGGCCGACGCCGTTGGCCGGATCTCTGCCTGAC
>JBKDSZ010000243.1:0-12291 GCA_046340375.1 Cyanobacteriota bacterium
GCCCTTGGCGGGCGACTGAGCCGTGGGCTCGGCCGGGCAAGCCTTACCGCCACCTTTTCTGACGGCGGGCGCCCCCGCCGCCCCCCGTGCGGCCGCAACAGGGGCCGCAACAGGGGCCACGGCCGGTGGTGCGCCGGCCAGGGCATGGAGGCGGGCCAGGGTGAGTTCCGCCCGCTTTTCCTTCACGCCGTCCTGACGGGTGACGGTGTTCATGCGCAGCCGCCCTTCCAGCACCCACCGTTGCCCCACCTGCACCCGGTTCTGCAGATCCGTGGCCAGATTGCCCCAACCCACCACCTTGATGCGTCCGGGGGGATCCTCCGCCCGCAGACCTTCAAATCCGGCCACCAGTTCCGCCACGGGCGTCTGGTTGTCCTGCGTGTATCGCACCTGGGGCGCCTCCAGCACCTCCACCTCGAGCAGACAGTGATTCACACCCTGTTCCGTTGGGACCAGCTTCCATCCTGATGCACGCCCCTCCTCTCGACGGACCGGCCCCGGGGGCGGGACGGATCTGGCTCATCGCCGGCACCGGCGAGGGCCCCCCCCTCGCCAAGCTCCTCTTGGCGCGGGGCTGGCGGCTGCGGGTGAGCGTCGTCACGCCGGGGGCGGCGGCGAGCTACCCGGGGAATCCGGACCTGGAGGTGCTGGTGGGCGACCTGGCGGGAGCGGAGGCCTGGCGACAGGGCCTGGAGCAGGCGCGGAGGCAGGGGGATCCCTTCCAGTGGATCATTGATGTCAGCCATCCCTTCGCCACGCGGGTGAGCGCGGCGGCGGCGTTGGCCTGTGAAGGCCGGCCGGAACAGCTGCTGCGGTTGCACCGCCCCCTCTTGAACGCCCCCAAGGCCACGCCCCTGGACCATCTCCACCAGATCGGCCACCACCTGGCGGAGGGCGAACGGCTTCTCCTGGCCATCGGTGCTCGCCATCTCGGCGCGGCCATCGGCCACAGCCCCCGGGCCTGCCACCACAGCCGGGTGCTGCCCCACCCCCGGGCGATTCAGCAGGCCCTGCAAGCGGGCCTGGCGGCCCACCGGCTGGCCTGCTGCCAGCCCACCCGCGACGGTGCGGTGGAGCAGGCCCTCTGCCTGCGCTGGGGCATTGAAACCCTGGTCTGCCGCCAGTCGGGCAGCCGCGCCGAGGCCCTTTGGCTGCGGATCAGCGAAGAGCTGGGGCTGCGCCTGCTGTTGCTGCGGCGGCCCCCGGAACCGGCGGGAGTGGCGCGGCTGACGCTCCCGGCGCTGATCGACCGGATCGGTTGGCCGGGGTAAGAGTGAGCACCGGGGAGCCGCAGGAGGCGAATCAACCGATGGAGGTCAATCCACCCGGGGAAGGGGGGTCAGCGCGTGAGGGTGTTCCGCCAGGGACGACGGATCCGCCGCAGCTCGAGGAGGGAAGCGAGCTTGTCGTGGTCCTCACCACCGAAGCCACCCTGGAGCGGGCCGAGACCCTCGCCACCAGCCTGCTGGAGCGGGGCCTGGTGGCCTGCGTCTCCCTGCTGCCGATCGTTTCGCACTATCGCTGGGAAGGCCGGCTGACGCGGAGCGAGGAAGTTCAGCTGCTTCTCAAGACCCACCGGTCCTGCCTGGAGGCACTCCATGCCGCCCTGCTGGCTCTGCACAGCTATGACACGCCCGAATGGATCACCCTGACAGCCCGGACCCGCGGAGACTATGGCCAGTGGATCGCCGCCCAACTGGCCGGGCCAGCCGTCAAGGCAGATGCTCCGCCACCAGCTCCGCCAGGGATCCCTGGGGACGGGGACCCAACTGGGTGACCACCTTGCCGGCGCACAGGGAGCCCAGGCGGCCGCAGCGCTCCAGGCTCTCCCCGCGGGTGTGCCCGTAGAGGAAGCCGGCCGCGTAGAGATCGCCCGCGCCGGTGGTGTCCACCAGCTCCCCCAGCGTGTAAGGGGCGATGGAGACGCTCTGGTCGCCGCTGAGCACCAGGGACCCCTCCGCGCTGCGCGTCAGGGCCGCCACCTGGCAACGCCCGCGCACCTGAAGGACCGCCTCCTCAAAGCTGTTGGCCTCATAAAGGGATGTGATCTCCATCTCGTTGGCGAAGAGGATGTCGACATGGCCATCCACGAGCTCCTGAAAGATCTGCCGATGGCGATCCACGCAGAACGCGTCGGAGAGGGAAAGGGCCACCTGCCCACCGCTCTCCCGGATCACCTCCGCCGCCGTGATGAAGGCCTGCTTGGCCTCATCGCTGTCCCAGAGATAGCCCTCCAGGTACAACAACTTGGCCTGCCGCACCAGATCCAGATCCAGATCCGCGGGGTGGAGGTTCACCGAGGCACCGAGGTAGGTGCACATGGTGCGTTGGGCATCCGGCGTCACCAGGATCAGGCACCGGGCCGTGGAGGGGCCGCTGGTGGAGGGCGGCGTCTCGAAGTGGGCGCCGACGGCGCGGATGTCGTGGGCAAAGATCGCGCCGAGCTGATCGTCGCGGACCCGGCCGATGAACCCGGCCTTGGCCCCCAGCTGGGCCAGACCCGCCAAGGTGTTGGCCGCTGATCCTCCCGAGGTCTCCAGGCCCGGGCCCACGCTGGCGTAGAGCCGCTCCGCCTGGGACTGATCCACCAGCGCCATGGTGCCCTTCGTCAGCCCGTGGTTCTCGAGAAAGGTGTCATCCGATGGGACGAGCACGTCCACGATGGCGTTGCCGATGCCCACCACGTCAAAGGGTTTCTGGTCTGAAGAACGCATGGGGAGAGGAGCAGGAGGGTGGGTGGATGCGGGAGGAGCGGCAGGAGAGCCGCCGTCTAAACGCTCAGCAGGGCCCGCTTGGGACCGTGGATCGGATCCTCGACCACGATGGTCTGATCCCGCTGGGCGCCAAGGGAAACGATGGCGATCGGCACCTCCATCAACTCGGCGAGAAAGCGCAGATAGGCCATGGCCGCTTCGGGCAGATCCTCCAGGCGCCGACAGGCCGCTGTGGAGCACTGCCAACCGGGGAGGGAGACGAACAGAGGCTTGCAGCGGGAGAAGTCTTCGGAACCGCTGGGGAAATGCTCGATGCGTTCTCCATCCAGGGAATAGGCCACGCACACTTGAATCTCATCCAGTTCATCCAGCACATCCAGCTTGGTGATCGCCAGGCAATCCAGGCCATTGACCTGCACGGCATAGCGACCGATCACGCCATCAAACCAGCCGCAACGGCGACGCCGGCCCGTGGTGGTGCCGAATTCCCCGCCCCGATCGCAGAGATGATCGTTCAGGCTGCCCTCCAGCTCGGTGGGGAAAGGCCCCTCCCCGACGCGAGTGGTGTAGGCCTTGGCCACACCGATCACCCGGTCGATCAGGGTGGGACCGACCCCCGCACCGACACAGGCCCCTCCAGACACTGGATTGGAGGAGGTGACGTAGGGATAGGTGCCATGGTCCAGATCGAGCAAGGTGCCCTGGGCCCCCTCGAACAGGATGTTCTTTCGCTCCCGCGCGGCCTGGTGGATCACCCGCGTGCAGTCGACCACGTAGGGCGCGAGCCGCTCGCCGTAGGTGGCGTATTCCGCGATCACCGCCTCAGGATCCAACGGGTCAAGGCCGTAGACCCGCTGAAGGAGATCATTCTTTTCCGCCAGGGGGCCCGACAGCCGATCGCGCAGGCGGTCCACATCCAACAGATCCATCACGCGAATGCCGTTGCGCTCCGACTTGTCGGCGTAGGTGGGTCCGATGCCGCGGCCTGTTGTGCCGATCCGTCTGTCGCCACGGCGCAGCTCCATCGCCTGATCCAGCAGACGGTGGTACGGCATGGTGACATGGGCGGCGGAGGCCAGCCTCAGGCCGGAGGGGCTGATGCCACAGGCCATCAGCATGGCGAGCTCCTCCAGCATCACCTTGGGATCCACCACCGTTCCCGAGCCGATCAGACAGGTGGTGTTGGGGTAGAGGATGCCGGAAGGGATCAGGTGCAACTTGAGCACCCTGCCGTCCACGACGATGGTGTGGCCGGCGTTGACCCCGCCTTGATAGCGCACGACGACATCCGCCGAGCGGCTCAGAAGATCAGTGATCTTTCCCTTTCCCTCATCGCCCCACTGTGCACCGATAACGACAACGTTGGCCAAGGACATCGCGGCCAGCAGCCGCTTTCGAGCACAAACAATGAGCTTCTCAGATCGAAGGTGTTTTCGTCAAAACATCGGCTCCCTCGTTCCAAGCATCGCCCGAGGAGTCTCAGGCGCCCCGGGTGGCGTTCGCGGCCGCCTGCTGAAGCTCCTTGGCGACTCGGCTGCGCAGCGCCTCGGGCAGGGGGCGTTTGGTGCTGGTGGCGTAGTGGCTGGCCAACGAGTTGAGGGCGGTCTGCATGGTGGTGAAGGATCCCAGCCCGTTCACGGAGGGGCAGGGACGGTAACGGGCCATGTAGGCACTGATCAGGGCCCGGGCCTGGCTCACCGACTCCGCTGTGGCCGGATCCTCCGGGGCCAGGGCGATGGTGGTCAACAAGGTCTGGGACACTGCGGCCGTGTCTTGCACATAGTTGCCGCTGAGCAGGCCATCCCCGCCACAGGCCGACAGAGCCAGGCACAGCCCCAAGGCCACAGCCACAAGTCCCTGGCGCAACCGGGGAAAAGCCTGAAGCCAGGCCTGGCCCGCCTGGCGGGCAAAGCGGTGAAGAGGGCTCAGGAGGGCAGCCATGGCAAGGGAGGCGACGTTTGGATCTTACGGGGCTCCACCGTGGTCTCCATCGAGCGCTGCAGAGCGCTCCCGCCCCACCCGCTCCTGCAGCCATTCCACGGCCGCAGCCGTTTTCAGCTCAAGGGCTTCCCCACCACGGCGGCGCACCACCTCCACCATCCCGCTGGCGGCCCCCCGGCCAACAACGACCCGATAGGGAACACCCACCATATCCGAATCCTTGAATTTCACTCCCGCCCGTTCGTGGCGGTCGTCCAGGAGCACCTCCAACCCTTCCCGCCGCAAATTGTCATAAAGCGACTCGGCCACCGCCACCTGGGTCGGCTCCTGGGTGTTGGCGATCACCACGATCACCTCGAAGGGGGCGATCGCCACGGGCCAACAGATGCCCCGATCGTCGTGGAGCTGCTCCACAGCCGCCTGGGCCAGGCGGGAGACGCCGATGCCGTAGCACCCCATCCACAGGGCCTGCTCCTCCCCTTGCTCGGTGGTGAAGGTGGCCCCGAGGGCTTCGGAATACTTGCGCCCCAACTGAAAGATGTGGCCCACCTCGATGCCGCGGGCGGCCTCCAGGCGCTGGTCGGGATCATGGAGGCAGCGATCGCCGGCCTGGGCCTCCCGCAGATCCAGGGTCTCCGGCGCGGGCGTGAGGGTTCCCCAGGCGGCCCCCACCAGGTGCACACCCGGTTGGTTGGCCCCGCAGACGAACCGCTGGAGCTCGGTGGCCGTGGCATCCGCCAGGCGCAGAAGACGGGGGCTCCACCGGTTGGCCCCGGCGAAGGCCCCGTCCTCAAGATGGGGCCCCAGAGATCCGAAGGGGAGGGGGCTCAGGCCTTCCGCTCGCAGGTCGTCCGGCGTGAGAGGACTCACTTGAAGCAGGGCGCCTTGGCCTTTCACACGGGCCTGCAGAGCGTTGGCAAGCTTCACCGGGTTGAGCTGCTGGTCGCCGCGCAGGCTGACCAGCACCGGTTGGGGGGCGCCCTCCGCGAACCGGGCCAACAGCAGCAGCACCTTCACGATCTGGGAGGGATCGAAACCATGGACCTCGCAGAGATCGGCGATGGTCTCCTGGCCGGGGGTGGACAGCTCGCGGCAGGTGTCCGTCGGCAGGGAAAGGGGCTCGGCGGGGAGGGACACGGCCCGTTCCTGGTTGGCGGCGTAGCGACCCGCCGGGCTGGCCAGGATCCGCCGCTCGCCGGCCTCCGCCGTGACCCTGAATTCCTGGCTGGCCGACCCGCCGCTGGCGCCGCTGTCGGCCTCGACGGCCACCGCGCGCAGGCCGCAGCGCTGAAAGATGCGCCGGTAAGCCCCGTCCATCTCCCCGTAGGCCCGGCGGAGGGAGACCTCATCGGCGTGGAAGGAATAGGCGTCCTTCATGATGAATTCGCGCGCGCGCATCAGGCCAAAGCGAGGCCGGATCTCATCCCGGAACTTTCCTTGAATCTGATAGAGACAGATGGGAAGCTGTCGGTAGGAGCGGAGCAGATCGGCCGCGAGAGCGGTCACAACCTCCTCGTGGGTGGGCCCCAACCCCAGCTCGCGTCCCTGACGGTCCAGCAGATGAAACATGATGCCCTCCCCTGCCGTGTACCCCGCCCAGCGACCACTGCGCTGCCAGAGCGCGGCGGGCTGCAACTGGGGAAGGAGGGTCGCCAGGGCGCCAAGTGTGTCCATCTCCTCACGACCGATGGTTGACACCTTGCGCAACACGCGCCACATCAATGGGAGGTAGGCGTAAACCCCGGCGGAAACGCGCCGGATGAACCCGGCCCGCAGCAGAAGTTTGTGGGAGATGATCTCGGCCTCCGCGGGCTCATCGCGAAGTGTCACCAGCAGCAGGCGAGAGCTGCGCATGAAAGAGTTCCCCAGCGGTTCGGAACCTATCATTTGGACCAGGGGTGGGCATCTGCACGTGTGTCCAGTGGTGGGTGGAAAACCAAATCCCTCTGCTAAGTTCCCGGCACGTTCCAAGCCCGAACCTGGGGATTGTTTCTTATGTTTGCTCAACCAAGCCAAGCTCCCTTCGAGCCGAACGGCCTTCCTGTCGAGCATCCGGCGGAGGCGATGGGCCTTCCCGGACCGCCCCTCGACGCGGACAGCGCCAACGAGTCACTGATCGGAATTGAAGAGGTTCAGAAAGCTCTCAATCGCTCCCGCGCCTCTGTTTACCGTTACACAAACACTGATCCCCGCAATATCAACCCTCCCTTCAATCCTCGCAAACTCAATCCTGAGTTCCGCGCTGACATCAAACAGCCTCTCCTTTTTCATGCCAATGAGGTGGCCCGCTTCGCTCGTGATGTCTTGCGGATCAAGGAGGTAACCGTTGAGGTGCTCAATGCACCCTCCACCGCAACACAAGAGCTTTTGAGTCGAATTCTTGGCGAGTTGATCATCATCCGACAGCGCCTGGATTCTTTGGACATCGGAACCGATGAGCTCCAACCGCGACGTGAACAGAGCAAGGCCAGACCAGCCGCCTGAAAGGAAGAGTCCGGTCTTACGCCAAGCGCTGCAGAACAAAACCCTCATAGTCGAGAGCCCGAAACACAGGAATCGGATCACTGAATCCGGCCGCTTCCAGAAGAACGGTCAACCGCGCCAGGCTGATCGGATGGACCGATCCCAGGGGATGCTCCTTTAAAGACTTGACGTCCAGCCCCGAGAAGTCCTGAAACAAACGCCGGGCGGCAATCAGTTGCCCCTCCAACCCCGTGCGCTCCGGCAACATCTGATCCACCAGCACCACCTGGGCTCCAGGACGGAGTCCGCGGGCAAGGGAGGACAGAAATCGCAGCTTGCTTCCATCATCCGCCAGGCCTTGCAGCACCAACACCGCCAAGGCGCCATCAAACAGAGGTGCGACCGCTAGATCTTCCACCGTGCCTTCCCGCCATTGAATCGCCGGCACGGAGGGGATCAGCCCGTTGGCCTCCGCGTCGGCGGCCAGCTTGCCGCGCGCGATGGCCAGCATGTCTGGTGCGGGATCCACCGCGGTCAGCCGCCAATCTGGCCTCAGCTTCCGGGCCGCCAGGAGTTCGGCCCCGGAGCCACATCCAGCGACCAGAACCGACGCTCCCGGCTCCCGCCCTCGGGGGGAAGCCGCCAGGAGGGAGACGGAGAGTCTGGCCAGGCTGGTGTAGCCGGGGATCCAGCTTTCCACAAGGCTGTCGTAAGCGGGTTGGCCCATGCGTTCACCATGGCGCCCGGTCCGGGGAAATGGCAAGTGGAGGAGCCACCCGTGGGGCTTGTCTGTCCTCTTTCCGCCTGCTGAAGGGGATGGAGGGGACCAAAGTGCCCTAAGTTGAGCGGCGCCTACACCCCGACTCATCGTGCCCACCATCCGTTTCGAACGCGAAGGCCAGCAGGTGGGGTGCATCGAGGGCGCCAATCTGCGCAAAGCTGCCTTGGATGCGGGCCTCAACCCCTACAACGGCCTCAACAACCTCAACAATTGCGGTGGGTTGGGCCAGTGCGGCACCTGCGTGATGGAAGTCCTCGAAGGTGCCCGCAACCTGTCCCCTCGCTCCGACGTCGAAGAGGTCTACCTCGCCGACCGCCCCGCCACCTACCGCCTGAGCTGCCGCACCACCGTCAACGGCGACGTGACCGTCCGCACCCGTCCTGATGGCGGCGTGGGCCAGGGCTCCAACAGCTTGGTGGGTGCTCTCAAGGCCCTGATCAAGCGCGGCTGATCCAACCGGTCACGTTCACCTACCCCTCCGTCAGCCGCGCTCCTCCAGGAGCTGGGCTGACGGAGGTGTTTGTTGTGGGCCGTTGTCTGGATCCTCACTATTCATGAGCTGATCCAGTTCATCGATCAGGCCTTCGATGCCCGCCCGGCTCACCTGGCTCAGATAGGTCCGCTTGAGCCGCTCAAGGGCGGCGCAGACGAGCTCCTGGGAACGATCCAGGGCTGGGCCCTCCTCCAGCACGAGGGCCAGCTCCTCCCAAAAGCGATCCAGGCAGTCCTGCAGCAACCGCAGCTGTTCATCATCCCGACGGCCCAGTCGCGCGCCCGCGCCCCGGGAGAGGTCCAGAAGGCTGTCGACCATCCCCTGGGCCAGCTGGCGGCTGAATCCCTGTTCCACCTCCTGGAGGGGTTGCAGCTGTCGCAGGGGGGCGGGAATGAGGGTGCGTTGCAGGCTCTGATGGAGAGCGTGACCCAGCACCCCCCGCAGTTCCGGGGCCAGGCGGGGCACCACCCGCCCGAGCAACAGGGGGGCCCAGAGCCGGGTGAGCTCCACCACCTCCCGCTCCTCCTGGCTCATGACGGTTTGATGGCTGCGCAAGGCCCGCAGCCGCATCGGCCAGCGCCTGGAGCGCACCAGTTGCTGCGCGCCATCCAGGAATTGCAGGGCCAGCACCTCGAAGAGTTCCAGCGCCAGCAGGGCCACCACGCCACGGCTGATGACGGCGCGCAGGGGCTCCAGGTTGATCAGGCCCGCCCCCTGCAGGCGTTCGAGGACCGGGACCAGTCGCAGCCAGCGCCAGAAAGGCAGAAACAGGGGCAGATCGATCCAGCGGCGGAGGAAGGCATCCCGCCAGCTCAGGCCTGGCAGCCTGTGGCGCAGCCGCAAGGCCCGCAGCAGGATGTCCAGCAGGAAGACGCTCTGAAACAGCAGCAGGTCCCAGCGCCAGAAGTGATCCGTCGGTCGACCGGTTTCATCAATCGAGCGCCAGTAGTTGCGGGCCACCAGGGGCAGCACCTGCCGCTGCCAGAAGCGTTGCTCGCTCTCCCAGGCGTGCTGGCTGAGCCAGTCCGGACTCAGCAGCAGGGCCACAGCCTCCCTGGAGGATTCGTGCCCCGCCCGTCGCCGCAGGCGGTTCTTGATCGTCTCCAGCGTGCCGGACCCCACTGATTCTTGAAAGGGGTCGCTGTCCACCATCTGCCGGGTGAGCCGCACCTGTCGGCTGAGGAGGTCCCGTTGACGCGGGCTGATGGGCGAACCGGCCCGATGGCCGCGCATGGCCCCATCCAGGCTCTGAAACTCCCGGATGAACGCCTGCGTTTCCCGATGGGGCTCGATCCCCTTCATGGCATCCATCCAGGGGGTGATGTCGGGAAGGGGCAGGGGCACCACCAAGGGCAGGGCTGGAATCGGTTGAATGGTGCGCTGCAGCCAGAAAGGCCGCAGGGGCACGTAGGTGAGATCCACAGCAACCGCCAGCAGGTTGAGGGCGGCCCACAGGGCCACGAACCGCTCCCAACCCTTCCAGATCCTGCTTCGTGGCTGCGTCAGGGACGCGTGCCAACGGGGGCGAGCCATGGCTGCGCGCGGGGATGTGAGACTAATCTGCCTCCCGTTCAGGGATTCCGCAGACCCTTCATTTTGACCAGCCAGGATCCGAAGCAGTCCCCCCCTCCCCGGGACGTGTCCCCCCGCCGATCGGACCCGCAGGTCTCTTCGAGCCCTCCATCCCCCTCCGCCGGAGCGCCCCCGCGGGAGGAGAAAGAGAATCCCTGGGACTTTTGGCGCAGCATCCTGCTCACCCTGGCCGTGGCGCTGGGGATCCGTCAGTTCGTGGTGGAGGCGCGCTACATCCCCTCCGGTTCCATGTTGCCGGGTCTGCAACTGCAGGATCGCCTGCTGGTCGAAAAGCTCTCCTACCGCCAACGGCCACCCCGCCGCGGCGAAATCGTGGTGTTTCACGCGCCCCACCACTTCGACCCCGTCCTGACCGTCCAGCACCGTCCGGGTCCCTTGGGCTGTCTGCCGACGAACATTCCCCTGCTGTCCCCCCTGCTGGGACTCCAGGAGCCGGCCTGCGACGCCTACATCAAGCGTGTGATCGGCATCCCTTCCGACCGGGTCGTGGTGGATCCCCGGGGCCGGGTGTCGATCAACGGCCGCCCCCTCCGGGAGCCCTATGTGAAAAACACCTGTCCCGTGGATGCCAAGGGCATGGGCCCCTGCCCCACCCTCGATGTGGTGGTCCCGCCGAACCATGTGCTCGTGTTGGGGGACAACCGGGCCAACAGCTGGGACGGGCGGTTCTGGCCTGGAGGGCCCTTCCTGCCCCAGAACGAGATCATTGGCCGGGCCTTCTTCCGGTTCTTGCCGTTCAACACGGCCGGCACGCTCCAAGAGTCCAGCGATCCTCCGGCAGCAGACCTGAAGCGATGACCCGCCCCTTCCATCCCTCGGGGGGGGGGCTGGGCCCATTGGCCGCCAGGGAGCCTGTCTCCCCCGGCGCCGGCCTCCAGGCCAGGTTGGGATCCCAGAGCAGCCAGCGCTCGCTCGGCGTCGTGAGACGCTCCGGTGGAAGACCGAGAAAGCGGCTGGGCCCCCAGCTCAGCGCCTGCCAGAGCGCTTCCACCGACCAGCCGCGCCGCTCCACCAGCTCCTGCCAGAGCAGGGACAGGGCGATCCCATGGCCCGCCACCCCCGCCTTGCGCTGATCCAAAGGCAGCAGCTGCTCCTCCCCGTCGAGTGGCAGGTGGTGCACCGCCACGGTGGAGATCACCCCGTCGTGCAGGCCCTGGATCAGGGCCTCCCGATCGCCAGGCCCCCCCAGGGACGGACACACCCGCCACCCCTCCGACGCCGGGTGCAGCTGGCCGCTGTCCGCCAGCAGGTGCCACCAGCTGACGCTGGCCGCCGGGGGGTCCGCCTCCTGCCGCAACAGGCTCACGCTTTCCGCGGTGGAGAGATTCATCAGCCGCAGGCGGATGGCCGGATGGGCCGCCCGCAGGTTGAGCAGCGCCTGCAGGGGGAGGGTTTCACTGAGCACCGGATCCGTGGGCCATCCCGCCCGCAGGGCCTCGACCCGCTCCCGCACAAACCCCTCCCGGGCCAGGGAAGGATCCCGCGGCGCCATCAGCACCGGATGCTCTCCCATCTCCCCGAGCCGCAGACCGCGCTCCAGGAGTGCCAGGGGGGGGAGATGGTCCGAACCGGCCAGCCCGAGCGCCCCGGCGGCGATCTGTTCGGCATGGAGCGCCAGGTCTCCATCGGCGCCCTCCACGCTGAAGCTGCCCCACAGGGCCAGGCGCAGCGGTTCTGGCCAGGTGAGGGTGAGGCGTTGGGGCGCATCGCGCCAGGGCCTGGCCCAGGGAAGCAGGGCCACCGTGCCGTAGCCGCCGGTGGCCGCGGCGATCGCCAGGCTGTTGAGGGTTTCGCTGCGACCGAGCCAGGGGTCCTCCAGAACGCTGTGGGGATCCACCAGGGGAGGGGCCAGCCAGCAGCCGCTGCCATCCCGCTCCCGCCCGTTGGCCGCGGGGGGGGAAGCCAGATCCCATCCCAGCAGTCGCCGCCCCTCCAGCCACACATCCCGGCGGCATGGTGCCCGATCCGGCCCCTCCAGCACGTGAACCTGGCGCAGGAGCAGTGGAGACCCCATGAACAGCTCCGCGTCAGAGGGCGCCCGCAGCGGTGCGGTCGAGAACTCCACCCAGATGTCCCGTGAGATTGAGGCAGCTCACCACGGGCAGGCCGCCGGGCCCTCGGGGATAGTCGATCACACTGACGCCCCCATTGCCCTGCTTCACCATCCAGATGTCAGCAGGGGAAAGGCCGAGGAGGTCGCAGAGGATGGTTTTGTTCACCGCGTCATGGGCGACCACCAGGGCCGTTTCCCCCGCCGACAGGCCCCGGGCGATGGTCTGCCAGGTGGCCACAGAACGGTCCCAGAC
>JBKDSZ010000244.1:0-14680 GCA_046340375.1 Cyanobacteriota bacterium
GGGGGCGGGGGGGAGGCCCTCGTCCCCAGCCAGGCGGGGGTGCCGCGCTTCGCCGGGAGCGCCCGGCGGCTGGCGGCGGCGCTGCCCCTGCGGGTGCTGGAACCGGAGCCGTTTGTGGCGCTGCCCCATCAGGGCAAGGGAGCGCCGGATCTGCGCCGCTTCTCCCGCTACTGGCGCCGGGCGGAGCCGCTGGTCTGGGGGGAGAACTGCTGATGACGGGGAAGCGGGGGACGGGCCGGCTCAGCGCACCACCGGCTCCGCCTCCACCAACCGGAATTGGGTGGCCAGGCGGCGGGCCAGCACCGCCCCGCTGTTCAGGGCCCCTTCCATGTAGCCGTAGAAGCCAGGGCTGGCATATTCCCCGGCGAAGAACAACCGGTCCTGCCAGCCGCGCTCCAGCCGGGGGTAGACGCGGGTGACCTGCCCCGGAGCGGGGGCGCTGTAGCCGCAGCGTGTCCAGGGCTCGAGGGGCCAGCCGCAGAAGACCTGCTGCTCGTTGTGGGCGGTGAAGCCCGGGAAGAGGGCGTTGAGTTCCCGGTTGGCCAGCTCCTTCCGCTGGGCGGGGGTGAGGTTCAACCAGGTCTGCGCCGCTTGGCCACCGGAGAAGACCGTCAGGCAAGCGGGCTCTTTGTCGGAAGCGGCGGCGGGCTCCCCGCCGCGCCAGGTCATGCCCACCGCCTGATCCGTGAGGGAATCGGGCTCCAGGGTGCTGGCTGTCCAAAAGGGCTGATCGACGCGGTTCAAGACCTTGATGGCGGTGCCGGTGGCCATGCGGTAGTCGGCCGGCAGGGCCGGAGTGATGCGCAGGCTGTCCCAGGTGCTCGGGGGCGCAGTCAGCACCACGGCGTTGGCCTCGAGGATGGCGCCGGAAGCCAAGGTCACCCTGGCGGAGCGGCCCGTGAGCTGGATCGTGTCCACGGGGGTCTTCAGTTGAATGTGAGAGCCGCCGATGGCGTCCGCCAGAGCGAGGGCCAGCGACTGGTTGCCAGTGGCGCAGCGGTAGGTTTCGCTCTCGGTCCAGAAGGTTTCAACACCACCACCAGCGATGGAGGCCAGCATGGCCCGGTAGCTGAAGCGATCGGGCAGGCAATTCATGTCATTGGCGATCATCACCATCGCCGCCTTGCGCTCCAACGCCGTGCCGGGCCAGCGCTGGGCTGCGTCCTGCAACGATTGGCGGTCGAGCGCCTCCGCGTTGGGGCTCAGCCACGGTTGTCGCCTGTTGATGGCCCGCGCGTCTCCGTTCATGCTTTGCAGGACAGTGTCGAGGCCGGTCCAGAGTTGGGCGGCTTCCTTGCCAAGAATCCGGCGGCCCTGCAGGAGGATCGGGGAGTGGTCTTCTTCGCTGTCGGAGAGTTCGTTGAGGCTGAGCCCAAAGGTTTTGGCGTACACCAGCCAGGTGGGGTGATTGAGGCCGATCAACTCGGCACCCGCTTCCACCTTCTTGTTGGGCAGCAGGGAGTCGAGGGAATGGACACGACCGCCCACCCGCGTGCGGGCCTCAAGAACCGTGACCTGCGCTCCAGCCCGCCGCAGCTGATAGGCGCAGCTCAGGCCAGCGAAGCCGGCCCCGATGATCACGATCCGGGGGGCGGCGGTCCTGGCGGCGGCGGAGCGGCTCCGATCGGCCAGCATCAAGGAGGCGCCAGCGGCAAGACTGCTGAGCAGAAACTCCCGACGCGTGAATGCGGAAGGCCGTGCGCCGGCACGCCGTCCGATCTGGCCAATGAGTTTCCTGCTCATGATCAAGTGCTCGGTTGCCAAAGAAGGGTATGCACGCGAGGAAAACGGGAGATAGCTTGCTCTGAATCGCTTCAGATTTGCGCCAATCGCCGCAAGAGGGCGATCCAGGCGTCGGCCGCATGGGTGAGGCAACGTGCCATTGGCCCGAGGCAATCAGCCGATGGAGCCCGAACGACTCACCCCTAGGATGAGAATGGTTCTCATCCTTGCCGGATGTCCGGGCGGCCGCCCCGCCGCCATCCCGCTGTGTCCCAAGGTCCCGCTCTGATGTCGCCCCTCCCCCCCTGGACCACCCGCGCCGCGGCGCTTGCCCTGGCGCTGACCCTGGCCGCCTGCACCGCCCGACGCCCGCCGGCCGACCAAGTGAGCACGGAGCGAAGAATGCGGGTGGTCACCACCGTGCTGCCCATCACCCTGTTCACCCGGGCGGTGGCGGGCGACTGCGCCACGGTGACCGCCCTGATCCAGCCCAACGCGAGTCCCCACGACGTGCAAGCCAAGCCGGGCGATCTGACCGCCCTGCGGCAGGCGAAGGTGCTGGTGAAGAACGGTCTGGGGATGGAGCACTTTCTCGACAAGCTGGTGGCCGCCGCCGACAACCCGCGCTTGACGGTGATCGATTCCAGCCGAAACGTCGCCCCGATCGCCACAGCAACGAAAGAGGAAGACCACCACCACGCACCGGGCCACGCGCATGGCGCCGTAAACCCCCACATCTGGCTTGATCCATTGCGGGCCGTCGAGCAAGTGGAAGCCATCCGCGACGGGCTGGTGAAGGCCGACCCCGCCTGCGCCGACGCGTACAAGCGAAATGCAGCCGCCTACATCGCCCAGCTGCGGCAACTGAACAGCGCGCTCGCCCGCCAGCTCAAGCCCTACGCCGGCAAGACCTTCATCGCCTTCCACGATGTCGCCCCCTACTTCGCCCAGCGCTACGGCCTCAAGGCCATTTTCCTGGTGGATGTGCCCGAGCTCAATCCCAGCCCCGCCGATCTGCGGCGAGTGGCCAGCGCGGTGCGACAGAGCCAGCTCAAGGCGCTGATGAGCGAACCCCAGGAAGGCCCGGGCTCCTTCAACACCCTGGCGCAGGATCTGGGACTCCGGATCCATGTGTTCGACCCACTCGAAACCGGCAGCGAGGCCACCTCCAGAGATCCCGCGACCTATGGCCAGGTCATGCGGCGCAATGTGGCCGGATTGGTCCAAGCCTTCGGAGGGGGAGGAGGCACGGCCTCAGGCCACGGTGGTGCGGAGGTCCCTTGACGGTCATGAAGCCTCCCCTCGGTGCGGTCGCCACCCTCGCGTGGCTGTTGGGCGCCAGCGCCACCGCAGCCGGGCCGTCCAGCACACCCTGTCCCCGCAGGGCTGCACCTTCCAGGTGGTGGGAGTGGAGTTGGAGGATCTCGACAGCAATGGCCGACCGGAGATCGTTGGGGTTCTGCAGAGCGGTGGCAGCGGCAGATCTGCTGCAAGCGCAAGGCAGGGGAGGCCGGATGAATCCTGCGGCCCACCAGCGTGCAGAAGCGTTGACCCCCGCTCCCAACCCGACCGCTCCGGCATGGCCTGCCGAAGCTCACGCAACCAGGCGTTGTTCCTGGATGCATCCCCATGGAAAGCTGGCTCTCCAGCGGTTCCGAACCGGCCGCGGCTTCTGACAGGAACAAGGCAATCCTTGGCTGGTCATTTCTGGCAGGCGAGGATCAAAAAGAAAGTGGCGAATTACCACATCGGACAGCACTGGTCACCAATCGTTTTGGACGCAGTCAATGCACACAGGCCCATAAACAGGATCTTCGCTGATTGCGCTGCAGTTAGGGCTTACTGAAGAGAATTAACATGATGCAGCCCGATCAAATCCCTCCTGATGCATGGATGCAGAGCAGTATCAGATATATAGAGAATCTGGCTTGTGTCGACGCAGCTTTCGCAATCATGCCGATCAGGAGGTTTTCCAATTCACAACAGATCGCAAAGCAGACAAAAGATAGAAAGATATCAAGAGGCGCAGTCTCGTGGAGATCTGTTCTGCATTGATTACAAATAATGTCAACCCGAATATTCTTTTCCAAATCTCAACCTGCTTGGCAAGAATCTGGTCAAGACCAGACCTACGCTTGCTGGCGCCGGTCCATCCCTGCTGCAGGGAAGGTGGGGTTGTCCCGGGTCAGTGGACAGGTCGCTTTACAGCCTCAACAACCGCATCCAGCGGCGGGTTCATGGGCTCCTGCGGCAAGGCCGGGGCTGAGAGGCTGCCCACCTGTCCGGCCCCGGCGAAACACCCTGCGCTCACGAGAGTTGCGCCGAAGCGCTCCAGCGGAGGGTCATGGCACGGGCAGACCACACGGCTGATCTTCACTCAGCCACCTCAGACCAATCGTGGCGATAAACTCTCTTTCGAAGCAAAGATCCAAAGCGCACAGAACCATGTCAGTGATGGCCATCAATGTGCTTCTGGAGGTCGATGCGGCCACGATGGAGCGTACCAAAAGCTTGAATGCTCGCTTGCTGGCGACGTACCCCGCTGGTTTCAGCTTCGACGCCCACCACACTCCCCACATCACAATCCTGCAGCGCTTTGTGCCCTTGGCGGAAGTAGAGGCCGTCGCCCGTGCCGTGCAGGAGGCGATCGCCCGAGAGCTGCCGGTGAACTGGAAGGGCCTCGCCACAGGCCTCTACGATTTGGCCCATGGGGATATCGGGGCGATGGGGATCGTGATCCAACCCAGTGACGATTGGCATCGCCTGCAGCAGCGCATCATTGAAGTCGTGGCCCCGTTCGCGGCGGCACAGGGCGGTGCGGAGGCCTTTGCCCCTCGGCTGGATGGCGGTCCGATCAGCCAGCCCACGGTCGATTACGTGAATGCCTTCGTTGGCTCCCGCACCGGCAGCAACTACAACCCCCACATCACCGTGGGCATCGGCACCCGAGCGGGGATCGACGCCATCAAGGCGGAGCCCTTTGACCCCTTCCCCGTGCAGGCCCAATCCGTGAACCTCTACCTGATCGGCGATTACGGCGTCGCCCAGAGAAAGCTCCACGACCTTCACCGCTGCTGATCCCCCCGTCCTGGAGAGAGGTGGATCTGTGCACTGAGCCCCACCTGCTCGACGTCCGCCAGGATGTGGCTCGCCATGGTGGTCCTGGCTTGGGCGGCGGTGGCCTGGGGGGGGCAGGGGCCCCGCATAGCCCGTTCGGCTGACGCGCTCCAGCGGGGCCACGCCTCTTGCAGCTCCCTGAGTTCCGGCGTTAAGTTATAGAAGACCCAATGGATCCAAGGCCCAGCAGCGCGTCAGAGGCGCACGCGATCAACGCAAAGGCGCCGACGTCCTTGGGGACCCCGCTCCAGCGCAGCGGGGGCGATCCATCCGCGCCCTCGCCGCTGTACCGGCAGGGGATCCGACCATCCGTGCGTATTGCTCTCGTCAGCGCCCGGAGATCGCACTCCCAGTGAAGTCGGTGGAAGAACGGGCGGGATTCCCTGGCAGGAGAAGAAGAAATGTTGACAACCTCGAGACGCCTGCCTCCAAGCGAAATGATCGATCTAGTCTCGCATGGTTGCGCCATCGCCTTGGAGACAGCCAACCAAATGCGGTCGTCAACGGCTCACCCGCACCCAAAGAGGCCTTCATGAACACCAGCTCCGGATCCTCCGGGAAAGGCAACTTGCAAACCCTCTACGGGCCCGCCCTGACCGAGGCCATCGCCAGTGGCGACACCGCCAAGATGGCCGCCGCCCGTGACGCGGCCTTTGCCCACATCGCCATGTCCACCGAGGTGGCACGACTGCTCCCTGAACTGGAAAAGGCCATCAAGGCCAAGGGCGCTCCAATTCGTCCCCTCTATGCGGTCACCATTCAAGACGCCGTGTCCCGCGGCGATCAGGCCGAACTGACTCGCCTGAAAGGAGAGGTGGCCTATTACAGCAATCTGCTCCAAGGAGGCTCAACCGCCGTTTCATCGGTGCCCCCCTATGGCCTGGCGATCCAGGACGCCAAGAAGCGTGGTGATGATGCCGAGCTGAAGCGGCTCACCCAGTGGGCCCAGGGTTTGCTGGATCAGCTGAACGCTCCGAAGTAGCTCCTCACCCCGCGCCGGTCTTCTTCGCCCCATCAGCGATCCACTGAAGCAGTTTCCATGGCCTCCATGCAGCCCGAAAACGGGCCCGCCGCGCCCGCCAGGGCTCGTACCATCTCTGACCTCAATGGCTACACCCCCGTGCATGTGGTGTGGGAGATCACACTCGCCTGCAACCTGAAGTGTGCCCATTGCGGGTCCCGAGCCGGCAAGCGGCGCACGGATGAGCTCAGCACCGATGAAGCCCTGTCGGTGATTGATCAGTTGGCCGCCCTGGGGACCCGGGAGATCACCCTCATCGGGGGCGAAGCATTTTTGCGTCCGGATTGGATTGAGCTGGTGCAGCGCATCGCCAGCCATGGCATCCGCGTCGGGATGCAGACCGGCGCTCACAACCTCAGGCGCGATCGACTGGAGCTGGCCGAACAGGCCGGACTGTTCGGCATCGGCGTCTCGCTGGATGGCATGCGGGACTTGCACGATCGCGTTCGAGGCGTGGCAGGCGCCTGGGAGGACGGGATCCGCGCCATGGAAACCGCCACAGCCATGGGCCTGGGCGTGAGCTGCAACACCCAGATCGGCGCTGAAACCATCCCTGAGTTGGAGCCCTTGTTCCACCGGATCATTGAAGCCGGTGCTACCCACTGGCAACTACAGATCACGGTGGCGATGGGCAACGCTGTCGACAACGATCACCTGCTCCTCCAACCCCACCGGGTGCTGGAGCTCATGCCCCTGCTCAACCGTCTCTACCACGAAGGCCAGCAGCGTGGCCTTCTCATCACCTTCGGCAACAACCTGGGCTACTTCGGACCCTATGAACACCTCTGGCGTGGCTTTGGCGACGAAACGTTGCACTGGACGGGCTGCGCCGCTGGTCAGAACGTGATTGGCCTGGAGGCGGATGGCACGATCAAGGGCTGTCCCTCCCTTGCCACGGAGGCCTATGGCGGCGGCAACGTGCGCGACAGTTCGGTGGCTGAATTGTGGAACACCTCCGAAGCATTGCATTTCGGTCGCTTGCGCAGTGTGGATTCCTTATGGGGCCACTGCAGCACGTGCTACTACGCCGATGTCTGCCGCGGGGGCTGCACATGGACCTCCGACTCCCTCTTCGGAAAACCAGGCAACAATCCCTACTGTCACTACCGGGCCCTGCAACTCGAAAAGCGAGGCATCCACGAAAAGATTCGCAAGGTGGCGAACGCCCCGTATCAACCATTTGCGATCGGTCGTTTTGAGCTCTATGAGGAGGCCATCCCCGGCCGCCAGATGCTGCCGGCGCCACCAGCATCCCAGCCCCGAATCGCCCTGCGGACCACCGACGAACCGCTGCCCCAACTGGCCCTCTGTCGGGCCTGCCATCAGTACATCTGGCCCGATGAGGTGGAGTGCCCCCATTGCCATGCCGACGTGGCGGAGGCGGCCCGACACCACACCGCCGAAGAGGCCCGACGACAGGCCCTGATGGCTGAACTGGATGGAGTGCTCCAGAAATTGGGTGCCCTCACAGGAGGCCTTCCGTCTTGACCTCCAAGGGAGACGACGCGCTCGACTGGCGGGCAGCCTCGACCCCCATTGTTTCGAGCGCTGACTGGGTTCCACTCCTCACGCATCCAGATCATGCTATGGTGTATATGTAATCAAAATTTAATCATTTCATCAATTAAGAGCCTTGGTCAAAGCATAATTGCCAAGGATTGATTACATGTGCGTTTTCACACCAACTTGCTGCGATCAAGATCCAATGAATAACCGATCGTGAATAGCATCAAAACAACAATCATGCCTATTTTTGATCAAACGCCCGTCTCCCATCTCCAAAATGAATTGGTCTCCAGTTTTACCGCGTACGGACATTTTTTCGCAGAGATTGAGCGCGGCTTTCGCTGCCTGACCGCAGGTCGTCATGACCACGAAATACTGTGCACGTTCTTCCATAGCTGGGCACAGACAAATAATAGCGCGATGACCGTGGCTGGTATCGGCAACCGGATGACCCTGATGTTGCGCGAGGGCAGGGCAATTGCAGATCAGGTGGCGCTTCTGCGGGCAATCGTCAGCCTCGACCGAATTGTGGACGAAGACTTGGCAGTTACCACAAGCATTCTGCACTCGCAACTATTTTACGATATGGCTACAGATATTGTGGGGGACGATGCCTGGCTTTCGCACCGATACAACCACCCTGAGGCGCAGGCATTCAAAGCCTGGAAGGATGCCAACTCGCTACGCGAGGACGATCTGCTGATCGCGCTGTTGACCACCTTGGTGCACGAGATCTACACCCACGGCGAAGTTGAATTCATACTGCCTCTCTTCCAGCGCTGGCTGTGCGAGCACCTGGATTTTGACGAGCGCCAATGCGCACAGGCCCTAAGATGGATCATTGTCCACTGTGGACCAACGGAGAAGAACCACTTCTTCCATGCGCTTGACGCGGTTGGCCACTACGCCGAGGCGATGGGTCGGCGCATTGAGGATTATGGACTCGACGACATCGTTTTCACCTATCTCAGACGCAAGGCCTCGTTGCTGGAAGCACTATTCGGAGACAGTTCCAGCCAGACCCGGGTTGCCACGGCGTTGAGGGATTCCGTGTGAGGATGACGGTTCCGGAGCTCGGCACCCGGGTGCTGGACGCCGGCTGCATTCCTGCCTTCCCGCCTCTCACAGGACTCGATGCCCAGCGGCTGTTTTCACAATTCGCGGCCGTGCCGGCGATCGTCGATACGGCGCACCTGATCGCGCTGGAGCAACTTGCCCGGCAACTCAACACAGCCTTGCGCGCAATCATCGAGCATTACTTTGAAGACTCGCGCATCCGTGCCATCTACCGACTACCGGAGGCTCTCGATCGAATCCTGCGATGCACCCGCGGCCGACCCTACCGCGTCGGCTACTACCGACCAGATTTCATCTATGATATTTATGGTCAACCGCGAATCTGCGAGCTCGGCTGTCGGTATCCGCTCAATGGCTGGATCGTGAGTCTTCTCGCCTCGGAGACCTTTGCGCCGGCGGCAGAGCGTCTGGGCCTGCGCACGCAGACCGAGCAGGACAGATTTTTGCAGGAACTGCTCACTCTGCATTCCCCGGGGAGCACGGTCGCAATAGTGCACGAGCGCGAGGACGGCACGGAGATCTTCCATTTTTGCGAGGCCCTGCGCCGGCAGGGCACCGACGTCGTTCAGGTGGCGCCCGAGCGCCTGGGCGCAGTGCGCGGCCGACTCACCGTCGAAGGTCGCGCCATCGATCGCGCGATCCTGGAATTGGATCGCAGCGAATTGGTAACGATGCCCGACGACGCACTTGGCGCCCTGCTCGACAGCGAGGCCTATTTCAACGATGTCCGCACCCTGATCCTGGTGCATGACAAACGCGTGCTTGCCGTGTTGGGCGACGAGACGATCATGGGTGATTACCTGCCCCCCACTGATCTCGCCGCACTGCGTCCATTCCTGATCCCCTCCTGGGCGCCAGCATCGGTCGAAGGAGCCGAAATCCTGCTGACGCGGCCAGAGAATCTGATCGCCAAACACAACAGTGGCGGCCGCGGCCTGGGCACGGTCATGCGCGACGGCAGCAACCGGGCGCAGTGGCGAGAGCTGGTGCGGGGGCACTGGGCGGATTACATGTTCCAGGCCTATCTGCCGCAGCGCTCCTTCCATTCCCCCGATCATGACTCCGGCGAAGCATGGATCCACCTCGTCGGCATGCAGCTCTGCCACGATGCGACAAGTTTTGGACTCGGCGTGTTTCGCGGATCGGACCAAGCGGTCATCAACCTGCATCAAGGACGCGGGCGACTGTATCCGGCTCTGGTGCGCTGATGAGCGTCGTCTCCAAGTCGATCCTCAGTGGCCATACGGTGGTCATTCCGTTGTACAACAAGGCCGCCTGGATCGGCGAGACCATCGCCTCCCTGGCGGCCCAGACGCAGCCGCCAGACCAGCTGGTGATCGTTGATGACGCCAGCACCGATGGCAGCCTGCAAGCTGCGAGAGATGCCTTGACCGCGCACATCGCGGCGCTGGCAAGGTGTCGCGTCGATCTGGTCACGCTGCCGCGGAACGCTGGGCCAGGGGCGGCGCGCAACGCGGGCTTGGCGCGTGCCGAGGGCGAACGGATCAGCTTCCTCGACGCCGACGACCGGTACCGCGCTGACGCCCTGCGCACAATCAACGACCGCATGCGCACACACCGCCTCGCTCTGGTGGTCCTGGGCTACGACAGCGTCCCGGAAGCGGAACGCTGGCCGGAGCCAGGGACGCTCGACGACGAGCTGGTCGCGATGGAGTCCGACACATGTCTCCTGAAAACCCCCCTTCACGCCGCCGCGCATCCCGCGTTCGTGATGGGCCGGGCCAGCAATGTTGCGGCACAGCGCACGCTGCTCGAAGAGCACCGTTACCACACCGGTGCACGCCTCAATGAAGGCAGCGACTTCTGGTATCGCGTCCTCAAGTCCGCCGTACGCAAGGGAGAGCGCGTCGGTCTGATTACAGCGCCCTTGATTCATTACCGAATTCTCGACGACAGCCTGTCGCACCACTGTCCTGCCAACTGGAGGGATCTGGAGATACCACCTTCGCTGTTGCGCTATGC
Source organism: Cyanobacteriota bacterium (assembly GCA_046340375.1). Classification (GTDB taxonomy): domain Bacteria; phylum Cyanobacteriota; class Cyanobacteriia; order PCC-6307; family Cyanobiaceae; genus Cyanobium. The sequence goes on from JBKDSZ010000244.1 coordinate 10,427, forward strand.
CGACAGCGACGACCCTGACGACCTGTGCTTCGCTGCGATGCTGGCGCGACGCTGGGTCGACCATGCACGTGCGACCGTTCCCGACCCGGCGCAGCGCCGCGACTTCTTTGAACATCACCGCGCCTTGCTGGCGCGATGGAGCATGGCCGACGCCTGGGGCCCACCGTGACCAACCCCCTGGCGGACGAGGCGGTGATGCGCGCTTGCTTCGAAGCCGCCAGCAACCATCCCTTCCACCGAGAGCGCTTACGGGGCATCGCCAGCTGGTGCGCAGCTCCAACGATGGACAAGCAAGATCTGCTGTCGGCATTGCGGATGTTCTCAGTGCACGACGAGCCACGCGGCGTGTATCTGGTGCGCTCAGGCGGAAGCACCCGGGCGCCGTTGATATTTCCAGTGGACATTGCCGAGAACAACGCCCAGCGAGCCGCACTGGCTGAAAGCCTGCGCGATGCCGGTGTGTTTGGCCCGCGCACGCTGGCACTGAATCTGTTCGGCTATGCCGATCTCTACCGAACCGCCGCGATTCTCGACGATCTGCTGGAGCGCTGCGACGCGACAGCACTGCCGATGAGTGCACACGCGCGCTACGAAGACATGTACGCGGCCGCTCTGCGCTTCCATCCGAGCCATCTGCTCGGCACGCCGACGAAGCTCGCCTTGTTCGCGCACTTTATCGCTGCCCGTGGGCAGCGGCTAAAGATCCCGGAGCTGCTGTACGGCGGCGAAGTGCTGCGTGACGCCACCCGAGATGTGCTCTGCGCCACGTTCGGAACGCAACAGATCTGGTCGCTGTACGGCAGTGCCGAAAGCGGAATCTTTGGCTGGTGCGACGCTACGCGCCGGCCCGGTCTGTTCAAAACTCTGAAGCGGGTGGCGGTGGAGATTCACGATCCCGATGCAGAAGGCTTCGGCACCCTTGCGATCAGCAACGGTTTCCGGTGCCGCTTCCCATTGTTCCGCTATCGGCCGGGTGATGTCGGCCGGATTGTCAGCATCGACGGCGTCCGGTACCTCCAGTTGCGTGGTCGTGACTCCCGCTCATTCCAGTTCGACGAATTGACCTACGATCTCGATACGGTGGCAGAGTTGCTCGAAGGCGCCGAGTCGTTCCAGATCCAGCTGCGCACCTCGCCCGCCGGCCGCGACTGCATCGCCTTGCTGCTGGTTGCGGACAGCGCGGACAATGACCTTCGCGCCAGGGTGATGACGCGTCTCGAAACCCTTTTCTTGCATAGTGCCGACGCAGGTTCGATCGAGGTTCGGCTGGTCGCCAGCCAGGCCCTCCACGTTGATCCGACCACGACGAAGACCCCACCGATCGCCGACTTCCGGGACTGATCACGATGCGTGCGTGTTGTCCGCGGATGGTCGATTGGGTCGTGCTGTCGCTTGCGCTCAAACGCCCCAAAGGGCCGCAGGCCGCTGCTTCAGGGAATGTCATCAGGTGACGAGACCCCTGAGCGAAGCTTCTGCTTGGCTGCGTTGATGATTGGGCGACAATCGACACGATGACATGATACTGTCAGCAACTTGACAAGGATTTGCCGAGGTCCTAACAGGTGCAAATCTCCCAGCTCCTTAGAGTTGAATTGTTCAACACCTTCTGAACATGGCGATCTACCAAGAGACCATCACAGGGACCCTGGGATATGTGGGCACACCAGGTGCTCCCATTGTCCACTTCGTTCTGGAAGCAACCATCGGCGCAGGATCGGACCAGACCCTGAGCTGGCCAATCAATGGCAAAGGGAAAATCACCCAAGCGATCGCCCCACCGGACAGCACCCTTTTGATCCCAAGTCTGACGGGTCTCTGCTATAGCCTAGGGCCAAGCATCTTTGCCGTTCTGGGCGGAAACTACATCCTGCCAAGCAGCGGTGAAAGCCTGCCGTTTGAGGCAGTTCTGCACTTCACAGCGAATTGGCACTCCGGCCATGGGAGCTTTGCCTACGGAGGCGGCAAGATCCTTCATGCTCCTGTAAACGCAACAACCACAGATGCTGGGGACTTCTCTTCGCCGTTCGTTGTATTGTATGGTGCCACCATGCAAGAAGCGATCAAAAGAGGCGACCTGGGCAGAATGAAGGAAGTGGCTGATCAAGCCGAGACTTGGTTGAGGAACTCGAACGAGATCTCCACAACGCTCGACGCACTCAAGGAGCAGATCAAGTCCCTCGAAAGCTGAGCTTCATCCCCAGCCATTGCCCCCCCGTGCCCCTAGGGTTGGTCAATGGCTGGATCCAAGAGGTCGTCAAAGCTCCGCAGCGGGAAGAAACGGTCAAATCTCGTCCTCTTCGCGAACGGGGACGAGACGGAGAAGTCGCGTGGATCCATGACGATCTCGCCAGTGGTAGAGCTGTCAGCAATGCCGGCAGGCACCACCACATGCTCCCTAGCCGCCATTGTCGAGATTGGGGGTCCGAAAAATCTGTTCTATAGAGATCAGCTTGTCATTCACAGACAATCAGATTATACAACCCTATTCATGATCCCATCGACTGTCAATCGCAATGACCGATTTCAACAAGCTACCTGCCCGGCTTCGATCAACAATTGACTTTGAGGATCATGTGCCTGTCCACGTAGTGTGGGAAATCACACTGGCCTGCAATTTAAAATGCCAACATTGCGGCTCGCGGGCGGGACAAGCTCGTCGGGATGAGCTGAGCACAGAGGAGTGCTTTGCTGTCATTGATCAGCTGGCACGTCTCGGTACGCGTGAAATCACACTCATCGGTGGCGAGGCTTTTCTTCGATCTGATTGGACATTGCTGATTGATCGAATTGCCAAACATGGAATCTACTGCGCCATTCAAACAGGCGCCCTTCATCTGACAGAACAAAAACTGGAAGAAGCGATCACCGCAGGATTGAAAGGGATCGGCATTTCCATCGACGGCCTGGCGACATACCATGATCGAATTCGAGGTGTACCCGGTGCATACGAAAAAGCAATCGAGACGTTGAAACGCGCACGGGAGGCAGATCTGAACCGGAGTGTGAATACCCAGATTGGTCCAGAAACGATGGCTATGTTGCCAAAGCTCATGGAAGAGATCAGCTCTGCTGGAGCGAAGCAATGGCAGCTTCAATTGACGGTGGCGATGGGAAACGCTGTCGACAATGATCATCTACTCCTCCAGCCCTACCAACTTTTGGAGCTCATGCCGCTGATAGCCGATCTTGCTGACAGAGCAAACAAGCGCGGACTGCAGATTATTATCGGCAATAATATTGGCTATTTTGGGCCCTACGAATCCAAGTTGCGCGCGTTCAGCGATAGCTTGACACACTGGTCTGGATGCAGTGCTGGCCATACAGTCATTGGCCTTGAAGCTGACGGCACCGTGAAGGGATGCCCATCGCTTCCAAGGGCAGGGTATGCGGGAGGAAATGTTAAAGACCTTACGGTGGAACAAATTTGGCAAAACAGCGAGGAGATTCACTTTGGCCGCCTTCGTTCCATCGATGATCTTTGGGGCTTCTGTAGAAGTTGTTACTACGCTGACGTTTGTCGTGGAGGCTGCACCTGGACCTCCCATTCGCTACTTGGCAAGCCCGGAAACAATCCCTATTGCCACTATCGTGCCCTGAAGCTTGATAGCCTTGGACTGCGCGAAAGAATTGCCAAAGTCAAGGACGCAGCGCGGGATCCATTTTCCATTGGTGAGTTTAAGCTGATTCTTGAGCCAAAGAATGTCAGCCTGCAAGGCGATGACTATCTCAAGCCGCCGGCAGATGATGTTGAACCACCATCGGTCTTGGAATCCCGGGAAGCAGCCACAGGAGCCAGAGGTCGTGTTCCACAATACATGGAGGCCTGCGGTGCCTGCCATCAATATGTCTATCCAGATGAGAAAACTTGTCCTCACTGCGAAGCAGATCTCTCCAGAGCGAAGGTTGTTTACGGAGAGCGAAAACAAAGCGCCCTGGCACTCGCCGCCAGGCTGCAAGCCCTCCTGCAGTCTTCCGCATGAGGTGAGAAGCATGAGCGCGCCCGCACAGGAGGGTCGTTAGAGCCGAATCATCACAAATCCAAATTCAAAGCCCGTGTTGCTGGATCCACGGCCAGCAATGATGCCCGGCTCGTGATTCAGGTGCCTTCCTGAAAGTAAGCCTTCAGGGGGCGGGACAGGAAAAAGTCGCACCAAGTCACTGAATCGCCAGCTGGGTGACGTCAGACTCAGAATGTTGCCGATGGGTTGACGACGACGACTGATCAGGAGTTGGGAATCATGGAAGGCATCTCCC
>JBKDSZ010000245.1:0-2925 GCA_046340375.1 Cyanobacteriota bacterium
GAATCGATCCAGGCGCTGGGCTGGCAAGCCAGTTCGCAACCCGCAAGCGGCAGCAAGGACAGCACCTCAACACGCCCGGCCAACGAGTCGGCCACCCGGGGCAGGGCCATCACATCGGCCGAGCCGGTGAGCAGGAAGCGGCCGGGCCGCCGTCGCTCGTCCACGGCCAGCTTGATCGCCAGCAGCAGTTCGGGGATCCTCTGCACCTCATCGATTACGGCCCCATCGAGGTGACGGATGAAGCCCTGGGGATCCTGCCGGGCCGCGGTGGCCGTGGTGGCGTCGTCGAGGGTGAGGTAAGGGCGCTGCTCGCTGGCGAACTGGCGCACCAGGGTGGTCTTGCCGCTCTGGCGGGGCCCGTTGAGCAACACCACGGGCGTCTCGGCCAGGCTCTCCTGCAGGCGCCTGACGATGCCGCGGGGCCAGATCGGTTGCGAGAGCATGGATCCGCGACGGCTGATCCGGAGGTTAGCAGCGGCTGATCCGGACTCTGGAGCCGTCCAACTCGGAATCTGGTGGCGGCCAAACCGGAATTGGCTGGCGGCTGGTCCGGAGCGGAATCGTCCAACAGGCTGTTGGTCAAATGGCGGGCTGGGGTTTGTGCAAGCGGGCCTTGCACGATTGGTCGAAAGGGCCACCGGCTGTGGCCCTTTTGCTGGGATCAGGGGGAGCCAACGGCACCACGCAGGTGGAACCGCAGGTGCGCATCGCGTGCACGCCCAAAGCCTCCCGATTGCGATTCGGCGCATCGATACCGGCATCAGATGATGCCTAGACTGATGCAAGTTCGGGGCGACACCATGCGCACCGCCGTGACGCTCGACGACGAGCTGCTCGCCAGGGCCGAGCAGCTATGCGGCGACCTGGAACGCAGTGCCCTGCTCAAGGAGGCCCTGCGGGCTTTGGTGCAACGCGAGAGCGCCAAACGCCTGGCGGCACTGGGGGGCAGCGAACCCGAGCTGGAGCCGATCCCCCGCCGGCAGAGCGCGGCGTGATCCTGGTCGACACGTCCGTCAGGGTGGAGCATCTGCGCCATGGCCTGCCCCGTCTCGCCACGCTTCTGCAGGAAGGAGAAGTGCTGGAGCTACTGCTGGGGTCTGCCGGCGGGAACTGTGGCCAGTGATGCGGAAGTGCTGCATCTGATCGAGCGCGACCGACTGATGGGCCGGGGGATTGGCTATGTCGACGCTCACCTGTTGGCGTTTGCGCGGTTGAGCTACTGCCGCCTGTGGATTCAGGACCGCCGCTTGGGAGCCGTAGCCCAGGAGCAAGGACTGGCAGCAGGAACGCCTGGGCTGTGAGGAGCTTTATCCGGCCAACGTAGAGGGTGTTTGCTGAGCCATTTGATAGAGATACTCAGGCGCGAGGTCGGCGCCATTGGGCCAGACGACCGTTTCCAGCTCGGGATCGACCCTCACCTGATCGAAGACATCCGGATTGGTCAGGGGCTCAAACATGGGGCCCCATAGCTCGTGCGCCAGATCCACTGTGCCCGAGGTGCCATCCAGAAAGCGCACCCAGAGGCAGTAGTTTGGCAGTGGCTTGACCTCGACAACCCGCGGGATCATGGCGACTACTCCAGAGGCTCAATCTTAATCAGAGGCTGACGATTCAGGGCAAGTGACCAGTCGTTCAGCAACTCCTGCTGATGCAGAAGCCGCCACTCCTCCACAAGACGCAAAGCACGTGCACTGAGGTTGCCCTCGATCATCTCGCCGGTATCAATGCAGATCACCGCCTGATCGGCTCCATATTTGGCGTGGAAGTGTGGCGGCGAATGATCGTTGTAGTACATGGCGATGATGATGCCAAAGAAGCGAGTGAGTTCAGGCATGGCTCAGATTGTGGAAACGTCTTGGCATATATCCGGTGCCTGCGCCAAAGCCTCCACATCGATCTGGCCGGAGAGCAGCCGGGGGAGCAGCAGGTCGCGGGTGCGACGGAGGTTATCAAGACGATTCTCCAATACATCTATATCTTCATAGATCGGCCCTGCAAACCTAACGTAGCCCTCCACAAGATCATCAGCGGGGAGAGCAAGCTCGTACCCAGTGACTCGTTCCGGGGAAAGATGAAGTACGTTTGCGCCATTTGCATGATGCTTGACCTCGTCAGCGAAAGAGGAGTATCGAAACAGAGAGTAGAGGAATAACTTAGGAAATCCCGGACTCGGCTCCACTCTCACAAGATCCATCGAGATAACGCCAGTTTCGCCCTCAAGAGTTGGCACCAAAGCTGCCCTAGCCACAATCCTACGCTCCTGCGTCATGTCTGTAACGGCCATGATGATGTCACCTTTTCTGGCAATATGCGACTCCTTGAAATCACCGATGTAGTGCTTCAGGCCTGAACGCCTGAAGCCACCATCTCGATCGAGGCATTTGAGATTCAGAAAAGGCAGGCCGGCTTCGTCGCTCAAATCAACTGAGCGGTACGACCGACCACGAAGCACTTGAGCGAGATCGCCAATCTTTACGACATCCCACCCCTCCGGAATCTCCCCCAGCGACGACTCCACAAACCGGCAGCCCTCATGGCCGGGGAAGCGGAAGTGGACGAACCACTCTCGGTAGAGCAGGCGGGCCATCTCCTCCAGGATCTTGATGCGCCGCTGGCTGTTTTAGATCTGGTCGTCGTAGGCGGAGAGGATGCCGGCGATGCAGCGTTGGATGGGGAGTGGTGGGACATTAATCTCAATATCTGAGAACGTCGACTTGTTAATGATTGGGGTTGCCGCTCCTCCAGCCATCAGCCTCAAGTCGTCGCGTAGGGTCGTTAAAATGTAGTAAGCCTTCAGGGGGCGGGACAGGAAAAAGTCGCACCAAGTCACTGAATCGCCAGCTGGGTGACGTCAGACTCAGAATGTTGCCGATGGGTTGACGACGACGACTGATCAGGAGTTGGGAATCATGGAAGGCATCTCCC
>JBKDSZ010000246.1:0-46288 GCA_046340375.1 Cyanobacteriota bacterium
CCTTCCGGCAGCGCGGCGGCCGGGCCGGTGAGATCCGGGAAGCTGGCGTTGATCAGGTCCTCGCCCCGGCTCCAGAGAAACACCTCTCCCTGGCGATGGATCAATTGGCAGCGAATGCCGTCGTACTTCCATTCCACCTGCCACGCGGCGGGAGGGGTGGCCTCCACCGCCGACCGATCCAAGGGCGAGGCGAGGAAGAAGGGGTAGGGACGACCCGGGGGAACAGCACCGCTTTCCGTGGGCTGGAGGAGCGCGTGCCAGGCTGCGGCGCCGGGAACGAAGCCTCCCATCAGCCGGTGTTTCAGCGTGGCCTCCTCCAGCCCGCTGAGGCGCGCCAGGGCCCGCACCACCAGCCCTTCGCTCACCCCCACCCGCAGGCCCCCGGTGAGGAGCTTGTTGACGACCAGCAGCTGGTCGCGGCGGAGGCCGCGCCAGCAGGCCCGCACCGCTTCCGCCTGGGCGTCCCCTGACAGCGCCGCCAGGGCCGGGAGCCGCTGGTCAATCCAATCTTCTAGGGAACCGCTGAGGGGCTCAGCGGGCTCCGGGTCGGCGGGCCAGAGGAGGCTGATCGTTTCCGCTGAATCCCCAACCTGCCGGTAGCAATCGTCAAACAACCACGGAGGCCAGGGTGTCAGCGCAAGGCCGATGTCCCGCAAGCGCCGACCGGTGATCAGACGACGCTTGCGGCGGCCGAGGAGGACCTGCAGGGCCCAAGCCCCGTCAGCGGGCGTGGCCGCCTGAAAAAAAGACAGCAGGGCCGCCACCTGGGCCTCCGTCGCGGTGGAGGCGTCGAGAAGACGAAACAGCCGGCAGAACTCCTCCATCTCCCGAAGCTCTCACGCCAGGGGGGCCATGCCTGGCCTCAGTCGCTGGAGGCCCCGCCGGCACCACCCCGCTGCTCCTTGAGCAACGACGCGCTGTGGGACTTGAGAAGACGCCGCAGGGGGGTGGGCTGGCCGCTCTTGGCGAAGCCCATGGCAGCAAAACCGATCGCATAAGCCAGGCAGATGAAGGCATCGCGGATCAAGGGGCCGATGGTGTTCTGCAGGGCTTTGCTCTGGTTTTCCTTCAACTGATTCTCCAGCCGCTTCACCGATGGGCGCAGGCGGGCCAGCAAGCCGGTCTTGATCGTCTGCACATCAGCTCCGAGGGGACGGTTGGCCAATTGCTCACCGCCGGGAATGGAGCGAATGGCGTCCCGAAGCTGCTGCTCGTTGGCGGCTTTCTGCACCCGGTTGGCGGCATTCGCGAGGAGCTTCAACTGACCCTGGCCTTCCTCCACCTGTGCCCGAATGAGACCCACGGTTCCATAGGATTGCAAGGGAATCAGAAGAAGAAAGCCGATCGCGGCGATGGTGGCGATGCGACGAATCAGACGAAACTGATCACTGATCGGCATCACTTCGCCATCCACCATGACGGCCAGCATCATCAGCCCCATCGCCATCAAGGGCAGGCTGGCCGTGCTCCGAACCGTGCCACTCACCCGCACCATCCAGTCCGGTTGGAGGATGCCGATCGGGAAGAGGGCGGTGATGGCCTGGGCCAGAAACACGAGGATGAGGGCGAACGACAGCCACTGCAAACTGTCCGCCAGCTGGCTCGGGCCGACCTTTTTACTCACGCAAGCCTCCTTTCTGCCCAGCCATCATGACCGCCGGGGGGAGAGATGTCATCCATCAGGCGTGCGGTTTTGGCCATGCGCCGGCAAAGGGGCCGGGGAGCCCCCTTGTGCGGCAAGGCAAGCGGTCCCGGAGCCTGGCGTGGAGCCCGGGGAGGAAGTGTTGCAAATCGCGTCATTTCTCAAAAAGAGCCTCATCGGTCTTGAAGTCCGGAGTGGGCTGCTCTGTTAAGGCATAATCGTGTTGAAAACTATCGGTGAGACTGGAAACAAGATCGAAGCGGGGCTGCCAGGCCAGCTCTCTTTGCAGCCGATGGGTGTCTGTGAGGAAATGGGAGAGTCGCAGGGGAAAGGCCTTGCGTGCCTTCGGATCCAGGGCGGACGGATCAAAGCTCCGGATCTCCACAGCAGACGGATCCTTCCCGCAAGCCACCGCCGCCGCGGCCACCAGCCCCCGCAGCGTCACCCCCTGACGACCGGAGCAGTTGTAAACCCGATTGCACGAGGCCTCCACCTCCAGACAACGGGTCATGGCCTCCGCCAGATCTCGCACATCTCCGAGCTGGGTGATCAGCTGGCCATCGCCAGGAAGGGGAACAGGCCGCTCGTGCCGCAGACGATCAAAGAACCAGCGCTCGATCGGATTGTAGTTTCCCGGCCCGATGATGTATGTGGGGCGAAAGCTGGTGAACGGAATGCCTTCCGCCCGCAGCCAGGCCTCCGTCTCGGCCTTTCCGGCGTGACGGCTGGCGGGATCGGTGGGGGAGTCCTCATCCAGGGGCCAGAGGGTGCTGTCGGCGTAGACCCCCGCGGAACTCACATAGACCAGCCGGTGCCGCGGCGCCCCGCTGTGGGCCAACACGCGACGGGTGTCGTCGAGGGTGCGGCCGGAGCTGTCGATGATCACATCAAAGCGTTCGCCCTCCAGCGCCGCCAGGTCGCTGTCGATGCCGCGATCCCCCCGCAGGTGCCGCACATCGGCCGGCACGGGTTGGCGCCCGCGGGTGAACAGGGTCACGGCGTGCCCGGCCGCCAGCAGCTGGGCCACCACGGGCCTGCCCACAAACCGTGTTCCCCCCATCACCAGGACGTCCATGGATCACTGACCGCTGTTCGCGGCCCATTCAAGCGGCAAGGGCACGCGTCATGGCAGCCTTGAGCCCATAGCCTCTGCCGTTGTGATGGTTGATCGGTCCGACACCCGGAGATTCTCCCGCCGGGGAGCCGCCTTCGGCCTCCTGTTGGGAAGCCTGATCAGCGCCCCCCTGGCGGTTCGGGCCCAGGCCGTGAGGACCCCCGCTCCCGGCGTGGTCTGCGACAGCATGGCCCTGAGGGGAAGCGGCGTCTGCTACGACAAAAACGGTGTTTCTCTTCCCCTGACCGGCCGCCATCTCGGATCCAGGGCCGAAGCCCAGCTCAGCGCCTATCTGGCTGCCAATCCCGCCCCCCGGGAGTTTCGCCTCAGCAATGGCCTGGTCTGCAGCGTGCCGGAACGCACCTGTTGGCAGGATGGTTGGAACAAGCGCAACGTCGCCGAATCATTCAGCCGGGAGTTCTTTTCCCCCGCGACGATCGGGCCGGGAACAGGGGAGCGCCCTCCCGGCGGCCCGACCCGCGAGACGGGCCTCTGCAGTCTGAGCCGGGCGGGTCGGCCGCTGTTCGATGGTCCCTGCGAACTGCGCCAGCTGAATCGCGGAGATGGCGTCACGCGCTACCGGGTGCGCCTGAACAACGGCACCAGCTATCAGTTCACCAACCGCAGCGGCACGGTCACCATTGCCGACGATTTTGGCTCCACCTGGCCGGTGAGCCACGTCAATCATGGCGTCACCGGCATCTTCCGCTGGGCTGACATGAGCCTGGTGGCCACCCAGACCATGGGGCGCGGCACCGGCACCACCGTTCCCGCCACCAGCGGCACCACCGGCGCCAGCAGCTCGGAGGACCTGGGCCGCGCCTTGGGTTCCCTGCTCAACACCCTCTTCCGCTGATGGCCGGGAAGGGCTGGGCAGGGAAGAGGATGGCCCTGCACGAGCCAATGGCTCGGACGCAGGGCCAGAGCCCTGACCCCTCGGGTGGGCTGCGTCAAACCCTCCGATGTCTCCTCCTCAAAGGGAGAGGGGTAGCGGACGCCATTGTGCTTCAGCCGCAGGGGCGCAAGATCGGCGTCATCGGGCGGCAGGATCAGGTCCAGCCAGCCGTGGCTGCGCCGCTCTGAAACCACCAAAGAGGAACGCAGGCCGCTGATCGTCTGCAGGGGAACGAGGCTCTCGCCGGCGCTTCGCAGGAGCAGCACCGGACATCCTTCCCCGCCGCAGCGCCGCTGCCCGAGAAGGGCCACCAGGGTTTCCGGTTGCCGGTCGCCATCAAGATCGATTCGGTTGAACAGATAACGCGCCAAGCCCAGCTTCTGGCAGGCACCCGGGGAGGATCCCGGCGGGAACAGCAGGTCCCGCAGCGCCTGCTCCAGGGCCGGATCCGGGACGGCGATCGGGGCGACAGCGCGCTCAATCCGAAGGATCGGGATCGGGGGAGATGGCGGCAGCTCCATCGGCGGATCAAGGGGGCCCCCACTGTGCGGTGCGCGGGATGATGGCACCAGTGGCAAGGGGCCATGGACGTCATTCCCGCGATCGACCTGCTGGAGGGCCGCTGCGTGCGGCTGCACCAGGGTGACTACAACCAGGTCACCACCTTTTCCGAGGATCCTGTCCAGACAGCCCTCGCCTGGCAGAGGCAGGGAGCCCGCCGGCTGCATCTGGTGGATCTGGACGGCGCCCGCCTGGGCGTGCCGGTGAATGACGCGGCCGTGCGCGCCATCACCGCCGCCCTCACCATTCCCGTCCAGCTGGGGGGAGGGGTCAGAACCCTGGAGCGGGCGGAGCAGCTCCTGGCCCTGGGACTCGAACGGGTGATCCTGGGCACCCTGGCGGTGGAGGAACCCGATCTGGTCTGTCGCCTGGCGGAGCGGCAACCCGGCCGGATCGTGGTGGGCATCGACGCCAGAAACGGCAGGGTCTCCACCCGCGGCTGGCTGCAAGACAGCGCGCTGGCGGCCACGGAGGTGGCCCGACGCTTTGCGGACACGGGGGTGGCCGCCCTGATCACCACCGACATCGCCACGGATGGCACCCTGGCGGGACCCAACCTCCCCTTTCTGCGCCAGATGGTGGAAGCGAGCGCGCTGCCGGTGATCGCCTCGGGCGGTGTGGGCTCCTTGAGCGACCTGTTGAGCCTGCTCAGCCTGGCGCCCCGCGGCCTGGCGGGGGTGATCGTCGGGCGGGCGCTCTACGACGGCCGGGTCGATCTGGCGGAAGCGCTGCAGGCCATCGGCCCTGAACGCTGGCAGGATCCAGGGCCGCTGCCCGTGGCCTAGGGGATCAAGGCCACCGGCGCTGTTCCCTCCTGAAGCAAATCCTGCCTGAATCCTTTATAAATGCAGAGGCATGCGGCCCCTTCATTCCCGCCGCCAGGTTTGTGGCCAACAGCATCACCCCCGATCTCCCTCAGGAGCCGAGCCCTCCTCCCAGCCCCCCCTCCCCCGGCGGGCTGGGCGAGGCGGTCCTCTCGGGAGCGTCCGCCCGGGCGGACCGCGTGGAGAGCGCCGACCGCCGCTGTCGCGAGCTGGGCCTGCGATTGAGCAAGCAACGCCGCATGGTCCTCCAGCTGCTGTGGGCGGAAAAAACGCACCTGAGTGCGAGGGACATTTTTGAAAAGCTCAACAACCTTGGCCGCAACATCGGCCACACATCGGTCTACCAAAATCTGGAATGCCTCCAGTCAGCTGGTGTGATCGAGTGCTTGGATCGCGCCAGTGGACGTCTTTACGGCTACCGCGCCGATCCCCACAGCCACATCACCTGTCTGGACTCCGGCGCCATCCTGGATCTCGACGTCTGTCTTCCCCCCTCCCTCCTCGAACAGATCGAGCGGCAGACCGGCTTCCTGATCGAGGCCTACACCCTCAACCTGGTCGGTCGACAGCGCGGAGGCTGACCCTTGGATCCGGTCCTCCGCAGGCCTGTTCGTTAGGGTCCGCACAACAGGCGCGGCAACCATGCCCGATCCTCAACGGCGCCTCCCCGGCGAAGCCCTCCCGGCCCTGCTTTTGCTGGCTGATCCCCTGCCGCGGGAGGGCTTGAAACGGTGGCTCAGCCTGGATCCGCCACTCTATCGGCTCCTCGACACTCCCGACGCCGAGGAGGGCCCCCTGCGGCTGGTGATCTGGGCCCTGTCCCGTCCTTCCCCCGCCAACGTCCTGCTGGACGAGCTCCGCCATCTGCAGGATCGCTGGCATCCCACCCCCGTGCTGCTCGTCCTCGCCGACGCACCAGGGCTTCCCCGCTCCTTTCTCCTGGATCTTCCCCTTCAGGGTGTGCTTGAAGAGCCCGATGCGGACACCCTCCGCCAGGCCGTGGCCACCCTCCTGGCCGGCGGCCGGGTGGTGGAGCTGGCGGCGAGGGACGGCGGGAACGCCCCCCCCGCCGGAGAGCCGGCGCCGCTGGGGTTGGGCCAATGGTTGCTGGTGAGCGGCCTGCAACAGATCGACGCGGAGCTGCGCCTCTGCGGCCGCCTGCTCGATCCTCCTCCCGAAGAGTGGCTGCTGCTGCTCTTGCTTCAGGGTCGGCGCCGGGAGCTCCTGGCGGCTCGGGGCCTCCTGCTCCATCTCTGGGGGCCGCTGACCCTGGCCTGGGGCGTGGGCGGGTCCGCAGAACCGGCCGCCGCCGATGCCCCATCCCCCGGGGGCACCCTCGCGCCGCGCGGGCGCGAGCGTGGCGCTGAGCCTGGCCTGACGCTCACGCTGCGGCAGCGCAACGCCGATGGAATCTGGCTCACCCTGCGGGAACGCCTGGAGGCCGCCTTGCTCGCCGGACCTGTCAACCAGAGCGGTCAACTCCTGGCCATGGATGGCCTGCGGGAGGAGCGTCGCCGGGATCTGCTGCTGGCCCTGCTGGGGCAACTCGACCAGCTCCGGGACAACCTGCGCCTCCAGAACCCCTCTCCCGACACCCTCCTGGAGCGCTGGAGGACCTTGCAACCGGCCCTGCGGCAACAGGCCCTGCGGCACATGGCCGGCGCCTACGTGCAGCTGCCCAGGGAAGGCCGCCTGCGCCCCGTGGCCGACACCCTCCTCAGCCAGAGCGACCTCACCGGCGAGGATCCCGACCTCCCCGACCCCCAGTCGATGCTCGCCGCCCTGTGCCAGGCCAGGCCTCTGGTGGTGGAGGGGCGGCTGCGGGCGGCCGATGAACCCCAGGCCGTGCTCTATCTGGAACTGCTGCTGGCCAACTGGTTGGTGCGCAGCGCCGAACAGATCAGCTCCGAGGTGCTCGCCCTGAGCGCCGACTGGCCGGAACTGCGGCGCTATCTCCTGCGCGACACCCTCCTCTCCACCCGCAACCTCGAACGTCTCCGCAATCAACTCAATGCGCAAGAGCGATGGCACACCTGGGTGCAGCGGCCGATTCGGCTCTATGAGAGCAAGCGACCGCTGTTCTGTCTGAAACCCGGTGGGATCGGCCTCCTGGATCTGACCGAGCCCCGGGATGGCGAACTCCGCAAGCTGCGCGGCTCGCAGCAGCTCATCACGCTGGCGCTGGAGATCCGCGATGCCCTCGCGCCCCAGGTGCAGAGCGTTGTCCGTGCCCTCGGCGACCTGCTGGTGGTGGTGCTCACCCGGGTGGTGGGGCGGGCCATCGGCCTGGTGGGGCGGGGCATCGCCCAGGGAATGGGCCGAAGCCTCGAGCGCTGAGGCCGATAATTTCCCCCTGTGCCGACGCCTCCCTCGCCCTTGTCTCCCCGATCCCTGCCGGGCTCGCCCGCGGACGCTGCCCACAGGGCGGTCCATCCCCGTCCACGGCACCGGCGACCGGTCCCGCTGGCGGCAGCCCTGCTCCTGCTGGCCCTTCTGGCCTGGCCGGCCACGGTCCACGCCAGCCTGGACAACGATCGCTACGACGGCAACATCTATGCCCTCTACGCCGGCAACGGCTCCCTGGTGCCCCCCCGCCTCAGCCTGGCGGATGCCCTAGAGGAGCATCGCGTCAGCGTGTTGGTCTACTACTTGGATGACAGCGCAGTGAGCAAGCAATTCGCCGGCGTGGTCTCGGAGTTGCAACGGGTCTGGGGAAACGCCATCGAGCTGCTTCCCCTCGTCACCGATCCCCTTCAGGGTCGCGCGGACACCGGACCGACAGATCCCCTGCACTACTGGCGCGGATCGATTCCAGAGGTGGTGGTGCTCACTGGCGCGGGCCAGGTGGTCTTCCAGGGGGCCGGACAGGTGGAGCTGGCCGCCCTCCACCAGGCCCTGAGCCAGGCCACCGGCATTCCCCTCCCGCCGGGCCTCGCCGAGGAGCGACCGGCGGTGAGCTTCAACGAGCTCAACGCCGGCTGGCGGCCCGCCCCCGCTCCCGCCTTGCCCCGTGGCTGACCACTCCCCCCCCGCCACACGCCTCGAACGGGACAGCCTCGGAGCGATCACCGTTCCCGCGGATCGCCTCTGGGGGGCCCAGACCCAGCGCTCCCTGCGGCTCTTCCCCTTCGGAGAGCCCATGCCCCTGGCCATCATCCACGCCCTCGGCGAATTGAAGGCTGCCTGCGCGGAGGTGAACACGGCGATGGGCCGGCTCGATCCCGCCCTGGCCGCAGCGATCATCGCCGCGGCGGAAGAGGTGGCCAGCGGTGCGCTGGATCCGCACTTTCCCCTCAAGGTCTGGCAGACCGGCTCCGGCACCCAGACCAACATGAATGTCAATGAGGTGATCGCCAACCGGGCCAGCGCCGCCCTGGGGGGAGAGCCAGGCAGCAAAACGCCCGTCCATCCCAACGATCATGTGAATCTGAGCCAGTCGAGCAACGACGCGTTCCCCACCGCCATGCATCTGGCGACGCTGGTGAGCCTCGAACGGCAGCTTCTCCCCTCCCTGGAGGCCCTCATGGTCGCCATCGAGGCGAAGGCGAACCGCTTTGCCGACCTGGTGAAGATCGGCCGCACCCATCTGCAGGATGCGGTGCCCCTGAGCCTGGGACAGGAATTCAGCGGCTACCGGGCCCAGCTGGAGGTGGGGGTGGCAGGGCTGCGGGCCACCCTGCCCGCTCTGAGCGCCCTGGCGATCGGCGGCACGGCGGTGGGCACTGGCTTGAATGCGCCGGCGGGATTCGGGAAGGCCGTGGCGGCCCGGCTGTCAGAGCGAATCGGCCTGCCCTTCCAGGCCGCCGCCAATCCCTTCCAGGCCCTGGCCGGCCATGAAGCGCTCGCGGCCACCCAGGGCGCCCTCGCCGTGCTGGCGGGCAGCCTGATGAAGATCGCCAACGACATCCGCGGGCTGGCCAGCGGCCCCCGCTGCGGCCTGGGGGAGCTGATCCTGCCGGAAAATGAACCCGGCTCAAGCATCATGCCCGGGAAGGTGAATCCCACCCAGTGCGAGATGGTCACCATGGTGGCGGTGCAGGTGATGGCCAACAGCACCGCAGTGCAGATCGCCGCCAGCCAGGGCAACTTCGAGCTCAACGTGTTCAAACCCCTGATCGCCCGCAATGTGCTGCACAGCGTGGAGCTCCTGCGGGGGGCCTGCGACGGCCTGCGGGAGCATTGCGTGGAGGGTCTGCGGGCGGATGAGAGCCGCATCGCCAGGCACCTGGAGCAAAGCCTGATGCTCGTGACGGCCCTCACGCCCCTGCTGGGGTACGACAAGGCCTGCGCCATCGCCCGCCATGCCCATGCCCACAACATCAGCCTGCGGGACAGCGCCCTGTCCCTGGGGGGCCTCAGCGCCGAAGCGTTCGACCGCTGCGTCGATCCCCGGCGGATGATCTGACCCCCCGCCCCCTCCAGCCGCTCCGCCTCGCGCTCCTCAGCGGAGCAGAGCATCCATGGCCGCCCGGCTGCCGGGTTCATCCCTCGCCCCGCGCTGGAGCACCACCACCCCATCGCGCAGCGCCCGGATCCCGTAACGGTCGCCCATGGTCCGGAGGCGCTCGCGGGCACCCTCCAGCATCTCCTGGTCTTCGTCAAACGCCGGCGCGTAGCGCCGCAGCCGCCCCAGATCCACCGCCACCCAGTCGACCGGCCGGGTGCGGCCCTGGCGATCGACATAGGCGAGGGACTGGGGAAAGCGCACCAACACCGACCGCTGCGCCAGGGGCGGCACCAGATGGGTGGTGGCGGCGGCCGTGGCCCCCGTGGGGATGAAGGCCAGAACCTCCCGGGCCGCCGCCGCATGACGCCAGCTCTCCAGGGGGGAGACGTGCACCCAGGGGGACACGCTGTCGGGGATCAGCCAGGACAGGGATCGGTTGGGGTTGCTTGTGAGGGTGAAAAGCAGAGACAGGGCCAGGCAACCGGCCCAGATCGCCCGCACGCGCCGTCGGGCGAAGAGGGGAGCGTGGCTCCGCCACCAGAGGGCCGCGCCAGCGAACAAGCCGGGGACCACCAGGAAGGTGTAGCGAATGTTGATCGAGAGCGGATTGTTGCTGCCACGGGCCAGCAACAGGCCCAGCAGCGGCAGCCCCATCAGCAGCCAGCTGTCGAGGGACACCAGGGGAACCAGCATCAGGGGAAGCCCCTGGCCCAGCAGATAGCGGAGGGTTTGATCCGGCGGACTCACCAGCTCGCGCAGCAGCAGCAGGGGCTGGCCCAGGCTGGCCCGCAGCACATCCAGGCTGGAGGCCTTCTCCCGCGCGCCGAGGTACTGGCCGAAGTTCTCCAGCATGAAGCGCCGGGAGGTGTCTTCACTGAAGAGGGGCATCAGCACGCTGGTGACCAGAACCACCCAGGCGCCCCCCCAGAGGATCAGGGCCAGGGCGCTGGGCCACCGCTGGCGTTGGCGCAGGAGCAGCCACAGGCCGATCCCCGCGAGCACCACGCCTGTGTCTTCCCGCACCAAGGGGATCAGCAGGGCCACGGGCAGCCCCAGCGCCAGAGACCGCTTCTCCAGGGCCAGCAGCAACAGAAACACCAGCAGGGGAAGTTGGCACAGATCGGTGAAGTTGCCCCAGGTGGGCCCGAGCACCGCGTTCGCGCCGAAGAAGCTGAGCGCCACCATGGCCGCCAGTTCCTCCACCAGCCACCGCCGCGCGAGCTGGTGGAGCACGAGGCCCGCGGCGGTGATCAACAGCACCTGGATCACCCCGAGCGCTGCCGCTCCCCCCGGACCCACCACTGGAATCCAGAGGGCCAGCAGGGGCGTGAAGTGCTGCCCCAACCGGCGGTAGCCCAGAGCCGGAGCCGCCCCCCCGTGGATCACGTTCGTTGAGAGCTGGGAGGAGAGGGTGCTTTCAAACGGATGGCCATGGAGGCTGTTCCAGAGCACCTGCGTGAAGATGCCCTGGTCGTAGGAGGCGATGAGGGAGTGGATGCGCCAGCCCTGGATGAGCAGACCGACCGCGGCGAAAAGGGCGGCGGCGAACCAGACCCGACGCGCAGGGGAGATCACAGGAGATTGGCGGCCAGTTCAGCCAGGGCCGACCGTTCTCCCCGCAGCAGGGTGACATGGCCCGCCAGGAGCTGGCCCTTGAAGCGCTCCACCAGCCAGGTGAGCCCGTTGCTTTCGGCATCGACATAAGGATTGTCGATCTGATAAGGATCTCCGGTGAGCACGATCTTTGTGCCTTCCCCCACGCGGGTGACAATGGTTTTCACCTCATGGGGGGTGAGGTTCTGGGCCTCATCCACCACCATGTATTGCCGGGGGATCGAGCGACCGCGGATGTAGCTGATCGCTTCCACCTCCAGCAATCCCATTCCCTTCAGATCGGTCCAGCTGCTGCGCTGCGTGCGCTGGCTGCCGCGGGTGGCCCCCCCATGGCTGTCGGTGGCGCCAAGGAGGAAATCCAGGTTGTCAATGATCGGCTGCATCCAGGGACCCATTTTTTCTTCGATGTCCCCCGGCAGGAAGCCGATGTCTTTGCCCAGGGGGATCACCGGTCGGGTGACCAGCAGCCGGTCGTAGAGCCGTTCGTCCGCCACCATGTGCAGTCCCGCCGCCAGGGCGAGCAGCGTCTTGCCCGTTCCGGCCTTCCCGATCAGCGTGACCAGCTGAATCTCCGGATCCAGGAGCAGGTCGAGGGCGAAGGTCTGCTCCCGGTTGCGCGGCTGGATGGCCCCCAGCCGCACCTTCGGCGCCCGCTGCAGGGGCTGGAGGGCTCCGCTGTCGCCATGAAAGCGGGCGAGCAGGGTGTGGTTGGGCTGGGCCTGATCCACCAGGGTCACCCCCTCGTTGGCCACCAGCGGGGGGTGGCCAGCGGCCAGGTCGGCATCGGGCAAGCCCCCCGGACTTTTCACCCGGTCCATCTGCTCGGCGCTGGCCCACACCTCGCAGAACCCGGGGTAGAGATCGGCGATGTCCACCTTGTCCGTGGTGTAGTCCTGGGCGGTGAGGCCCACCGCATCGGCTTTGATCCGAAGATTGGTGTCCTTCGTGACCAGGACCACGGGCAGATGGCCACCCATCTGCTCCTGTTGCCGCTGCTCCAGGGCCACGGCGAGGATGTTGTTGTCGCCATTGCCGCCTTTGAGCTCGGGGGGCAGCTGGGCCAGCGTTTCCACGCGGCAGAACACCACCTTCAGCGTGCCGCCGCTCTCCGGGTCGATGCTGACGCCATCCGAGAGGTTGCCCTTCTCTCGCAACTGATCCAGCAGGCGAGAGACCTGCCGAGCGTTGCGGCCCTTCTCGGAGGGATCCCGCTTGAAGCGATCGATCTCCTCCACCACCTCGATGGGCACCACCACGGCGTTGTCCTGAAAACGGGTCAGGGCCTGTGGATCGTGCAGCAGAACGTTGGTGTCCAGGACAAAGGTTTTACGCATGCCAGTGGCCGGGCCGGTGCCATGGGAAGGAACCTAGGGCGGCCCCTGCCCCTACGCTCCTGCTCCAAGGTTTTGAGGGAGCTCGGGTTTGGAGCCGTCGTCGCCGCTGTTCACCGTGCCGCTGCTTGCGCTGCTGCTCTTCGGCTTCACGCTCCTCTGGCTGGAACTCCGCCATCGCCTCAGACCCGCCTCGCCCCTGCGCCTGGAGGCCGGAGCCTTCACGGTGACGACAGGGCCAAGCCAGGGGCTTGTGGTGGAGGGGGAGATCCACATCCGCAATCCCCACCCCCGCATGGAGGTGTTCGTGCCGGAGATCCAGGTGGAGCCCGTGCTTCTGGGAAGCGGGGACGTGTCCGTGATGCGCCATCGGGTGTCGATCACGGCGAGGCATCCCGATGAGACCGCCCGTCCCGACGGCTACTGGGCGGCCTACATCGTCAAGGGTCGCAAGAGCACCGCTGCGGGAGTGCGGGTCAGCCTCGACGGTCCCGCCGGCGTGGATGTGTCCTCTTTGCTCGACACCGTCTGGCTGGACATCGCGACGATCCACTACGGCCCCTTCGGACGGTTGAAGCGCCGGGACGGCATCCTGGTGCCCTTGCGCAAGCCCGCCCCCCTGGCCCCGGACCGCGCCCGCTGGCGCTCGGGAGAGGACTGCGAGGTGCTGCCGGTGAAAACGCACCTGCTCGGGGTGTTGGACGACCCGGCGGAGGTGCTGGAGCACTACTGCGGTGACCTCATCCAGCCCCATGACGTGCTCACCATCGGGGAGACTCCCCTGGCGGTGATGCAGGGCCGCTACCACCATCCGGAGACGGTGGACCCTTCCATGCTCTCCCGCCTGCTGTGCCGCGTCTTTCACCCCACCAGCAGCCTGGCCACGGCCTGCGGGCTCCAGACCTTGATCGACATCGTGGGCCCCGCTCGTGTGCTTTGCGCCTGGCTCGGCGGCTTTGCCCTCAAGCTGGTGGGCAGCAAGGGGGGCTTCTACCGCCTGGCGGGTCCTCAGGCCCGCCTGATTGACGATGTCACCGGCACGACGCCGCCCTATGACCAGACGCTGGTGCTGGGTCCGGATGAGCCTCAGCGGTTCTGCGAGCGGATGACCAAGGCCCTCGGGGTGGCCGTGGCAGTGGTGGATGTGAATGATCTCGGGCGGGTGAAGGTGCTGGCGGCCAGTCGCGGCAGCGACCTGGCGCTGATCGAGCGGGCCCTGCGCCCCAACCCCGCTGGCAACGCCAATGAGCGCACCCCGCTGGTGCTGATTCGCCCAGCTTGAGGGTTGGACATCGTGGGCCCCAGTCGCGAGACGCCTAAGCTTGGAGGGCCTTCCCATCGTTTCATCGGTCTCCCGTGCGGCCTTTCCCCGTCATGCCCGTTGGTCTGAGACACGTTGAGAAACTGCGACTCGGCATGGACCGGCTGCGCGGGGCCGCGCCTGATGGCCTCGGGGTGGAACGTCTTCAGGGCTGGCATCTTCCCCTGCTGCAGGATCCGGCCTTCCTCCCCCTCCTCCCCCAGCTGCAGCGGGCCCTGATCCTGGAATTACCCGAGCGCCTGCTGGGAGCGGTGCTCCCCTCCTTTCCCAGCGGTCCCGTCGTCCACGTCGCCCTGTTCCGTCATCCAGCCCAGCCGCCCCGCCCCCTGGGCCTGATCGTCACCCGCCGCCTGAACCGTCGTGGCACCTGCTGGGAGGTGGACCATCTGGCCCTGGCCCCGCCACGGGAGCCTTTCG
The DNA here is from genome assembly GCA_046340375.1 of Cyanobacteriota bacterium. GTDB lineage: Bacteria > Cyanobacteriota > Cyanobacteriia > PCC-6307 > Cyanobiaceae > Cyanobium. The sequence goes on from JBKDSZ010000246.1 coordinate 14,167, forward strand.
CCCCAACGGACTCGGAGGTGGCTGAGGCGTTGATGCGCGTGGCGATTCAAGGGGCCGCTGGAGTGTCCAGCTGGATTGCGACCGCCTCCGTCCTCGATGGGCAGCGCCTGGCCTTTCTGCGCGCCCAGGGCTTTCAGCGGGTGCGCACCGATCAACTCTGGCAATGGCAGCCCCGGGGAGAGGCCCCGACGGCGCTGCCCCAGGGGCTGCGGGTTCATCCCCTGAATCGCCAGAGCGCCCCGCTGGTGTGGCACCTGGAGCAGGCCTGCTGTCCCGCCCACCTGCGTCAGATCTTTGATCGCCGCATCGAGGATCTGCTCGACCAATCCGGTGGCTGCGGTTGGGTGTTGGTCGATCACGACCGCAACGAGGCCGTGGCGGCCATCCGTCACCAGATCCACCACCCGGAGGTGGGCGTGGTGGCCGAACTCAGCCTCCAGCCGGCGCGGGACGACCTCTACGGAGCCGCGGGGTCCTGGTTGCTGCATCGTCTGGCCCGATCGGAACGCCCCTTGCTCTTGCGGGCCGATCGGGACAACGCCCCCCGGCAGGCCTGGCTGGAGAGCCTTGGAGCCAGTCTCCTGGGGGAGCAGAGCCTGATGGCACGCACGGTGTGGCGTCGGCAGGAGCCCCAGCCCGCTCGTCAGGGCAGCCTGCGGCTGGAGGCCATGCTCGAGCCCTGGAAGCCGGCGCCCCGTTCCCTGCCCACCCCGGCGGGGCAGCGCTGAGTGGCGCCCCGCCCCCCCTGCTCCGCCCTCGCACTGGATGTGGGCCGCAAGCGGATCGGCCTCGCGGGATGCGACCCCCTGGGTCTGACGGTCACCCCCCTGCCGGCCCTCCAGCGGCGCGGCCTGGAGGAGGACGGCACCAGCCTGGCCGCCCTTGCCGCGCGGCGCCAGGCCCGGGTGATGGTGGTGGGTGTGCCCCTGGACGGCGAGCAGCGGCTCACAACCCAGGCTCGCCACTGCCTCCGCTATGGCCGCCGGTTGGCGACTGTTCTGGCCGCCCGGGGGCTGAAGCTGCCCCTGGTGTGGGTCAATGAACATGGCTCCACCTGGGAAGCCGGCGAGCGCTTCGGCCTGCGGGACGATCGCAGCGGCCGGCTCGACAGCGCCGCTGCGGCCCTGCTGCTGGAACAATGGTTGCGTGAGGGTTCCGCCCTCATCCCTGAATCGGCGTTCTCACCCCTCCCCACCCCCTCAACCCCATGACCCCCGACCCCCCTGAACTGATCGGTTCAGGAGATGTGCCCACTGTTTTGGTGAAGGATCGCGCCGGAAGGGAGATCCTCTGCTTTCTGGAGCATCTCATCCCCCTGGATGGCAAGGATTACGCCCTGCTCACCCCGGTCGACACCCCGGTCTGCCTGGTGCGAATCGCCGAGGGGGAGGAGGAGAAGGATGAGGTGATCGAGAGCCTGGAGGGAGCGGAGCCGATCCTCTCCGTGGCGGATGTGGTGTTGCAGGAGCATGATCTCACCCTCGTGCGCTCCGCAGTCACCCTCACCGTCAGCGGCGAACTGGAGGAACCGGACCCTGAGGAGCTGGAAGACGAGCTGGAGGAGGCCGAGGGAGAGGGCGATGAGGAAAGCGACCTCTATGAGCTGCTGATCCCCTTTCGGGCCAACGATCGCGAATACGGCCTCTACATCCCCCTCGACCCGTTCTTTGTGGTCGCCCGCATCGAGGGCTCGGAGGCCCTAGTGGTGGAGGGCGAGGAATTCGAACGGGTCCAGCCCCGGATCGAAGCCGAACTCGACGAACGGGAACGGGAAGGCTGAGGCTCGATCATGTTGCGCCAGTTGCTGATCCCCGATTGGGCCCCGGGCTGCGCCCTGCCCCAGCTCACCCTTGATGCCCTGCAGGAGCGAGCGGACCGAGAGATTCGGGCCCTGGTGATCGATGTGGATCGCACCCTGCTGCCGCGCCGCAGCGCGGAGCTGCCCCCCGCCGTCGAGCGGTGGTTGCGGGAGGCGAGCGGACGGCTGCCGATCCACCTGTTCAGCAACAATCCCTCCCGCAAGCGCATCGGCCGCGTCTCTGAGATCCTTGGGGTTCCCTACACCGTCAGCGCCGCCAAGCCGCGGCGGGGTGCGCTGCGGAAGGTCGTTCAGGAGCTCCGGGTCCCCGCGCCTCAGGTCGCCCTGTTGGGTGATCGGGTGTTCACCGACGTGCTCGCCAGCAACAGACTTGGCCTCTTCACCGTGCTCGTGAAACCGATCGATTCCCGGGGTCTTCCCCATCCGAACGATCGTCTGCAGTCCTGGGAACTGGGGCTGGCGCACCACCTGGTCCATCCACACTGGGAACGGTGGCACTGAGCCGAAACCCGCCCCGACGGGTGATCAAGGTGGGCACCAGTCTGCTGCGCGGCCAGACCGATCGCTCCACGGCGGCCGTGATCATGGATCTCGCCACAGCCGTGGCTCGGGCCCAGAGGGGCGGAGAACGCCTGGCTCTGGTCACCAGCGGCGCTGTTGGGCTCGGCTGCACGGCCCTGGGCCTCCCGGCCCGCCCCACCGACCTGGCGTCGCTCCAGGCGGCGGCGGCCGTCGGCCAGGGCCGATTGATGGCCCTCTACCAGGAAGCCTTCGCGGTGCGGGGGCTCACGGTGGCCCAGGTGCTCCTCACCCGGGCCGACATGGCCTCCCGCCGGAGCTATCGCCGCGCCTGCCTCACCCTGGAGCAGCTGCTGGCCTGGAATGTGGTGCCGATCGTCAACGAGAACGACACCGTCGCAACGGAAGAGCTGCGCTTCGGCGACAACGACACCCTCTCCGCCCTGCTGGCGGTGGCCCTCGGCGCCGAGGAGCTGGTCTTGCTCACCGATGTCGATCGGCTCTACTCCGCCGACCCTCGGACGGACGCGGAGGCGGTCCCCATCGCGGAGGTGCGTGACCCGTCCGATCTGGAGCGGCTCCAGTCGGCCGCAGGGGGAGGCGGCCAGTGGGGCACCGGCGGCATGACCACCAAGCTCACGGCGGCCCGCATCGCCACCGCCAGCGGCATCCGGGTGCGGCTGGCCGATGGGCGCGATCCCGCCGTTCTGGAGGCCCTGCTGGCCGGGGCCGCGGTGGGCACGGTGTTTCAGCCGAGCCCCACCCCCCTCCCCGACCGGAAGGGCTGGCTGGCCCACGCCCTGGTGCCCAGCGGCACCCTGGTGGTGGATGAGGGAGCGGAGCAGGCCTTGCGCCATCAGGGGGCATCCCTTCTGGCCGTGGGCATCAAGGCGGTGGAGGGCCGCTTCGACCGCTGCGCTCCCGTGCGGCTGATGCGCCTCGACGGGAAGGAGATCGGTCGCGGCCTCTGCCGCTGGAGCAGCGAGGAGGTGCGCGCCATCCTCGGTCTGGGACGGGAGGAGATCCGCCGTCGGCTGGGGGAGGACGGCGGCGCCGTGGTGCATCGCGATCACCTGGTCCTGGCGACCTAGGCCCCGCCCCGGCAAGGCGACCTACGATCCGCCCCACAATCCCGAGTCGGCTTCGCCTTCCCCATGCGCTTCAGCCACTTGCTCAGCCAGCTTGCCGCCGTGGAGGAGGCCAGCCTCCGTGACCTGGCCGCCGATCCGGAGATCGGGGGAGCCGAATCGTTGGAACGGGCGGGGGCCGATCAACTCAGTTTTCTGGAACCGGGGCACGCCACCGCCGCCGCCCTCGACAGCACGTCAGCGGGAGCCCTGTTGCTCTTTCCCGATCCCGATCTGCAGGTCCGCGCCAGCGGCCGGGGCCTGGCCTGGGTCGCGGTTCCCAACCCCCGCCTGGCCTTCGCCGAGGCCCTGGAGGCCCTCTTCCCCCGGCGGCGGCCGGAGCCCGGCACCCATGCCACGGCGGTGATCAGCCCGGAGGCCCGGGTGGCCCCTGATGCGCATGTCGGCCCCCACGGGGTGATCGGCCCGGGCTGCGTGGTGGCGGAAGGCTGCGTGCTGCACCCGGGGGTGGTGTTGTTGGAGGACGTGCGCCTGGACCGGTTCTGTGAGATCCACGCCAACGCCGTGCTCCATCCCGGCACCCGCCTGGGGGAGGGCTGCGTCGTGCATTCCGGGGCCGTGATCGGTTCCGAGGGCTTCGGGTTCGTGCCCACTCCTGCGGGCTGGCGCAAGATGCCCCAGACCGGTCGCGTCGTGCTGGAGGAGGGGGTGGAAGTGGGCTGCGGCTCGATGATCGACCGGCCCGCAGTGGGGGAAACCCGTGTGGGGGCCGGCACCAAGATCGACAATCTGGTGCATGTGGGTCATGGGGTGACGATCGGCCCCGGCTGCGCCCTGGCCGCCCAGGTGGGCCTGGCCGGCGGAGCGCGCCTGGGCAGGGGCGTGATCCTCGCCGGCCAGGTGGGGGTGGCCAACCGGGCCACCCTGGGGGATGGGGCCATCGCGTCGTCCAAATCGGGCATCCATGGCGATGTGCCCGCCGGGGAGGTGGTGAGCGGCTACCCGGCCATTCCCAACCGGCTCTGGCTGCGCTGCTCGGCGGCCTTCAGCAAACTGCCGGAGATGGCCCGCGGCCTGCGGCAACTGAAGGCGCAACAGGAGCGGGGAAGCAGCGGCGCCGGGCCGGCTGGGTAGCCTGCCCCCGGGCGCCAGGGCCACCGGCGCGCCCTCGCCCCTCCTCCCCCGTCTCCCCTGATGACGACGACCCATCGGATCACCCTGCTGCCCGGCGATGGCATCGGGCCGGAGATCATGGCCGTGGCCCGTCGCCTGCTGGAGGTGGTGAGTCGCCAGCGGGGCTTCCGCCTGCTCTTTGATGAGCGCCCCTTCGGTGGCGCGGCGATCGACGCCTGCGGCGAACCCCTGCCCGCCTCCACCCTGGAAGCGGCCCGCCAGGCGGATGCGGTGCTGCTGGCCGCCATCGGCAGCCCCCGCCATGACCACCTGCCCCGGGAGTTGCGGCCGGAAACAGGCCTGCTGGCCCTGCGTTCCGCCCTGGGGTTGTTCGCCAACCTTCGGCCGGTGAAGATTTTTCCTGCCCTCCTGGAGGCCAGCACCCTGAAACGCTCCGTCATCGAGGGGGTGGATCTTCTGGTGGTGCGAGAGCTCACGGGCGGGGTGTATTTCGGCACCCCCAAGGGGCGGGTCGAGGCGGAAGGGCGGGTGCGCGCTTTCAACACCATGGCCTACTTCGCTGATGAGGTGGATCGAATCGCGCGGGTGGGATTCGCCTTGGCGGCCGCCCGTCGCAGCGAGCTCTGCTCTGTCGACAAGGCCAATGTGCTGGAGGTCAGCCAACTCTGGCGGGAGCGGGTGGAGGCCATCCACGCGGAGTTTCCGACTGTGCGACTGAGCCACCTGTACGTGGACAATGCCGCCATGCAACTGGTGCGGGCCCCGCGTCAATTCGACGTGCTGCTCACGAGCAATCTGTTCGGTGACATCCTCAGCGACGAGGCCGCCATGCTCAGCGGATCCATCGGCCTGCTGCCCTCCGCGTCGCTGGGGGAGGGCGGGCCGGGGCTCTTTGAGCCGATCCACGGGTCCGCGCCGGATCTGGCGGGCCAGGACGCGGCCAATCCGCTGGCCATGGTGCTTTCCGCCGCCATGATGTTGCGGCTGGGCCTGGGGGAGGAGGAGGCCGCCGACGCACTGGAGGGAGCGGTGGATCGGGTGCTGACGGCAGGCTTCCGAACGGCGGACCTCTGGAGCGAGGGCACCACCCGGTTGGGCTGCCAGGCCATGGGCGAGCGGTTGGAGGCGGAGCTCGCGGAAGGCCCGGCCCCGGACTGATCCCGGGCGCCCGGAAGGGTGCGGGACCACGACCTGCCAAACTTTCTGACGCTCATCCGCTCTGTGTCCGATGTCAAAGCGTCACCCGGTTGTTTCCGTCACCGGTTCCTCAGGCGCGGGCACGAGCACCGTCAAGCGCGCCGTTGAACACATCTTTGCCCGGGAAGGCATCGTGCCCGCAGTGGTGGAGGGCGACAGCTACCACCGCTACGAGCGCGGTCCCATGAAGGAAGCCATGGGAGCCGCGGTCTCCCGGGGCGAAAACTTCTCCCATTTCGGACCCGAGGCCAACCTCTTCGACAAGCTGGAGGATCTCTTCCGCACCTATGGCGAGTCGGGCACCGGCCTGCGCCGCTACTACCTCCACTCCACCGAGGAGGCCGCTGACCACAATGGCCGTCTCGGCACCAACCTGGAGCCCGGCCAGTTCACCCCCTGGGAACCCCTGCCGAGCGCAACCGACCTGCTCTTCTATGAGGGCCTGCATGGCGGAGTGAAAGGGGACGGTTACGACGTGGCCTCCTATGCCGATCTGCTGGTGGGCGTGGTGCCGATCGCCAACCTGGAGTGGATCCAGAAAATCCACCGCGACAACGCGGAGCGGGGCTACACCGCCGAAACGATCGTCGACACGATCCTGCGGAGGATGCCCGACTACATCAACCACATCTGCCCCCAGTTCAGCCGCACGGACATCAACTTCCAGCGGATCCCCACGGTGGACACCTCCAATCCCTTCATTTGCCGCAACATTCCCACGGCGGATGAAAGCTTCGTGATCATTCACTTCCGAAAGGGTGCGCGGGAGAAATGGGGGATTGACTTCACCTACCTCCTCGACATGATTCATGATTCCTTCATGAGCAGTCCAACGAGTATTGTGGTCAATGGAGGCAAGATGGGTTTTGCGATGGAGTTGATCCTCACCCCCATCATCCACCGCATGATTGAAGAGAAGAAACACATTGGCTGAGCTTGGCCGCGTCACCTGATGTCGTGATGCCGTTGCTGTTGGGCCTCTCCCTCCCTCCCCTTGGTTCAGGAGAGCCGTTTCTCGGTCTGATCGCCGTGTTGGCCGCGGTGATTGGCGCCTGCGTCGGCAGTTTTCTCAACGTCGTGGCCTGGCGTCTGCCCCGGGAGGAGTCCCTGCTCTGGCCCGGAAGCCACTGTCCCCGCTGCGGCACTGGCCTGACCTGGTTTGAAAACGTGCCGGTGCTCTCCTGGATGGTCCTGGGGGGCCGCTGTCGCCACTGCCGGGCTCCCATCAGCCGCCGCTACCCGCTGGGGGAACTTCTCTGCGCCGGCCTCTGGGTGCTCGTGGTTGTGGCCCGGCCGGATGGGTTGGGCCCCGAGCCAGCCTGGCCCCTGGTGGTGGTCGCGGGCTGGCTGCTGATGAGCGTGCTGCTGTCCCTGGCCCTGATTGACGGGGATCAGCTCTGGATCCCGGAGCCGCTCTGCCGCTGGGGCGTGGTGGCCGGCTGGGTGGTCACGGCTGGAGCGGGGATGGTCCAAAGTCTTTCGCTCGGACGCGCGCTGCTGGCCTCCCACCTTCTGGCGGCGGCCCTCGGGTTGATCGGCTTCGATTTGCTCGGCGCCGCAGGCACCCTCTTGATGGGACGGCCAGCGATGGGCTCCGGCGATGGGAAGGTGGGTGCCCTTCTCGGGGCCTGGCTCGGGCCGCTGGGACTGGCGATGGCCTCCCTTCTGGCTGTGGTTCTTGCCGGCGTCCTGGGGGGCCTGGGGCTGGCGACCGGTCGGATCCAACGCCACCAACCCGTTCCCTTCGTTCCCTTCCTGGCGGCGGGAGGCACCCTGGTGTGGCTCACCGGATCCCGCCTCTGGCTGCACCTGACCCTGGGCCTGAGCTGAAGCGCAAGGAGCCAAAAGCGATGAGCCCCGCTGGGCAGGGTCGCCGCGGCGGCGTTTAATGGGCCCATCCCGCCACGCGCGACCGTCCGACCGCGCCCGCCGGCACCATCCATTTCCCTGCTCTGCCCAATGTCGCTGTTCGACTGGTTTGCCGATCGCCGCAAGAGCCTGCCCGTGGCCCGCGGCAACCAGGCCCAGGACCCCGAGGACGGGGATGGCCTGTGGAGCAAATGTCCCCGCTGCGCCCTGGTGATGTACCGCAAGGACCTGCTCGCCAATGCAAGCGTCTGCAAGGGCTGCGGCCACCACCATCGCATCGACAGCGAGGAACGCCTGCGGCTTCTGGTGGATCCGGGGTCGTTCGAAGCGCTGGACGCTGAGCTGGCACCAACCGATCCGCTGGCCTTCAAGGATCGACGCGGCTACAGCGATCGTCTCCGCGATGCCCAGCAGGCCACAGGCCTCAAAGACGCCGTGGTCACGGGTCTGTGTCGCCTGGAGGGACAACCCCTGGCCTTGGGGGTGATGGATTTCCGCTTCATGGGGGGCTCCATGGGGTCGGTGGTGGGAGAAAAGCTCACGCGGCTCACCGAGGAAGCCACCGCCCGGGCCATCCCCCTGGTCGTGGTGTGTGCCTCCGGGGGGGCGCGGATGCAGGAGGGGATGCTCAGCTTGATGCAGATGGCCAAGATTTCCGGTGCCCTGGAGCGCCACCACCGGGCCGGCCTGCTCTATCTGCCCTTGCTCACCCATCCCACCACCGGCGGCGTCACCGCAAGCTTCGCCATGCTCGGCGACCTGATCCTCGCCGAGCCGAAGGCCCTGATCGGCTTCGCGGGCCGGCGGGTGATCGAGCAGACCCTGCGGGAGAAGTTGCCGGAGGGCTTTCAAACGGCGGAATATCTGCGGGACCACGGTTTCGTGGACTTGATCGTGCCGCGCACGGAACTGCGAGCCACCTTGGCCAACCTGCTGCGGTTGCACAGCCGTCAGCCCATCCCCCAGCGGGTGGCGGCATGAACCGGCTCAGCCTTCTGCTTGCCCTGCTGGCGGCCCTGCTCCTGGGCTGGTGGGGCTTGGCCCCTCCCGTGGCCTGGGCGGGACCGGTGAGCTGGAACGAGGTGCCCGCCACAGCGGAAGGGCGTCAGTGGTGGGATGGGGGCAGCCTGCGCCTTTCTCGCCAGGGAAACCTGACGGTGCTCAGTCGCTTTCAACCCGCCCCACCCGGCGCCGGGGCGGAGGGCGCCGCCGAACGCCCCCCCGCGAGCACGCTCTACGTGATGGAGTTGGACTGCGGCCAGGAGCTTTACCGCGACATCTCCGTCAACGGCCTGCCCCGCTTCCGGGCGGAGTGGCAAGCCGTTGCGGGCGATTCCCTGACCACCGCGACCCTGCGGGCCGCCTGCCGGGCGGGAGAGGAGCTGCTGGCGACCCCATCGCCGGGGGGGGCCGGCCATGGCTGAACCGTCCGCTTCTCCCCTGCGGGTGGCGGTGGTGGGCCTGGGATTTGGCCTGCAGGTGCAGGTGCCGGCCCTGAAAGCCTGCCCCGCCACGGAGCCCGTCGCCCTGTGGCATCCCGACCCCGACCGGTTGCGGTCGGCCAGCGAGGCGGTGGACCTGGCTGCGGCCCCGTCCCTGGAGGCCCTGCTCAACGATCCCGGCGTGGACGCGCTCGTCGTGGCCACCCCGCCGGAACCCCGGGCAGCGCTGGCCCGGGCGGCACTGGAAGCCGGCAAGCATCTGCTCTTGGAAAAGCCGGTGACCCTCCATGCCGAAGACGCCGAAGCCCTGCGACGCCTGGCCCTGCAGCGCGGTCTCACGGTGGCCGTGGACTTCGAATACCGCGCAGTTCCCCTGTTTCAGCAGCTGGAGGGTCTGCTGCGGCAGGGTGTGATCGGCACGCCGTGGCTGGTGAAGCTCGACTGGCTGATGAGCAGCCGCGCCGACCCTAACCGCCCCTGGACCTGGTACTCCCGGGCGGCGGCGGGGGGTGGGGTGCTGGGAGCCCTCGGCACCCATGCGGCCGACATGCTCCATTGGCTGGTGGGTCCCACTCGCCAGGTGGCGGCGCAGTTGAGCACCGCGATCCGCGAGCGTCCTCTCCCCGGCGAGGGCACGCTCGCGGCGGTCGATGCGGATGACATCGCCCTGTTGCAACTTCAGCTGGAGGGCGCGGAGGGGGTGGAGGTGCCCGCCCAGGTGACCCTGGCCTCGATTGCTCGCCATGGACGAGGTTGCTGGCTCGAGATCTACGGCCGCGAGGGCACCCGGGGGCTGGGGTCCAGCTGCCAGACCGACGATGTGCATGGGTTCCAGCTCTGGTGGGGCGAGCCCGGGGAGCGCACCCTGCGCTCGATCCCTGCGGATCCGGCCCTCGCCTTCCCCCGCACCTGGGAGGACGGCCGCATCGCGCCGGTGGCGCGGCTGATCGGCTGGTGGGAACGAGCGATTCGGGAAGGAACGCCGATGGTTCCCGGCCTGGCGGAGGGGGTGGCGAGCCAACGGGTCTGCGACGCGGCCCGGCAAGCGTCCCCGCCGTTTCGCGCCCTTTGAGGGGGAACGGCGCCCAATCACGAAGGTCCGTGAAGAGACGGGGAGCCGTATCGCCTGGCACCAGGATTGTTCCGTAGCCGTTGCTACCATTTTTTCATCGTTGACCGGTGGAGCCGTGGTTTGCACGGACTCCCCCGGCGGAAGTAGGAGCTTGCCGCTCTCGAAGCAACGCGCCATCCACCCCTGTCCCTATCCGACAGATCACCAAGGAGGCACTTCCATGTCCATCACCACCGCCCGCCAGATGGCCCGTCAGGCTGAAGAAGCCCGTCGCGCCGCCCGAGAACACGATTATCTGGTCACAGCCCTGCGCCGCGAGCATCTGATCGACTGATCCGCCGCTCCGTCGCGCGAATCGCCGTCTCATCGGCGATCGACTCAGGCAGGCCTGAGACCAGACCTCTGGCTCCGCCCCGGGCGGGGCCTTTCTTGTGCTCGACTCCCTGCCGCAGCCAGCGGAAACGGGGCAGGGGCATCCCCTAGACTCCCGCCCAGAACCGGTGGTTCAATGAATCGCCGTCGCATCTCCACCACAAGAGGTTTTTTCTCATGGCGCTCGTTCCACTTCGGTTGCTGCTGGATCATGCCGCCGAGAACGGCTATGGCATTCCCGCCTTCAACGTGAACAATCTGGAGCAAGTGCAATCCATCATGGAGGCAGCGTATGAAACCGACAGCCCCGTGATCCTCCAGGCCTCCCGCGGAGCCCGTCAGTACGCCGGTGAAAACTTCCTGCGCCACCTGATCCTCGCCGCCGTCGAGACCTATCCCGACATTCCCGTGGTGATGCATCAAGACCACGGCAACAGCCCGGCCACTTGCTTCGGTGCCGTCACCAACGGCTTCACCTCGGTGATGATGGATGGCTCCCTGGAAACAGACGCGAAAACTCCCGCCTCCTACGAGTACAACGTGCGCGTCACCAAGGAAGTGGTGGATGTGGCCCACTCCGTGGGGGTGAGCGTGGAAGGGGAACTCGGCTGCCTCGGCTCCCTGGAAACCGGCATGGGCGAGGCTGAGGATGGCCACGGCTTCGAGGGCAAGCTGGATCACAGCCAACTGCTGACCGATCCCGCCGAGGCGGCGGACTTCGTGGCCAAAACCAAGGTGGATGCCCTGGCCATCGCCATTGGCACCAGCCACGGCGCCTACAAAGTCACACGCAAGCCCACCGGCGAGGTGCTGGCCATCAGCCGCATCGCTGAAATTCACAAGGCCATCCCCAACACCCACCTGGTGATGCACGGCTCCTCCTCCGTGCCCCAAGAATGGCTGGACATGATCAACCAGTACGGCGGCGCCATCCCCGAAACCTATGGTGTGCCCGTGGAGGAGATCCAGGAAGGCATCCGAAACGGCGTGCGCAAGGTGAACATCGACACGGACAACCGTCTCGCCTTCACCGCAGCGGTGCGGGAAGCCGCCGCCAAGGATCCGGCCAATTTTGATCCGCGTCATTTCAACAAGCCGGCCCGGTCCTACATGAAGAAAGTCTGCCTGGATCGCTACCAGCAGTTCTGGTGCGCCGGCAATGCCAGCAAGATCAAGCAGCGCGACATCAACTACTACGCCGCCCTCTATGCCAAGGGTGCCCTGGATCCCAAAACCGCTGTTGCCGCCTGAGGTTTCGGGCCCGCCCGCCGCTGGCCCTTCCCTGCTCCACCCCTGGGGTCCCTCGGGACCCCTTTTTCATGGCAAGGACAAGGGAAGGGGAGTCGAAACTGGCGGGACAGGGGGCGGCAACAGGGTCCGGTCGAGGGTCTCAGGGGGGGGGGAGGCTGTGGTGCCCACCAGCTTGCTGAGGGCAGTCTTCAGGTCTCTTTCCATGACGAATTTGCGGCCGTCGGTCACCACCACCCGCACCAAGGTAGGCAGATTATTGTTCTGTGATTGCAAATAGATGGGCTCCACGTAGAGCAGCCCTTGCCCGATCGGCAACACAAGCATATTGCCGCGAAACAAACGGGATCCCATGCGATTCCAGAGTCCAAACTGAAGGCTGATGGCAGGATCCTGGTCCGTCAGCGCGGAGATCTGCTGCGGTCCGAGCAGCAGCCGTTGCTGCGGGAAGCGAACCAGCAGCAATTCACCGTAATTCTCCGGATCATTGCGCGCTGCCAGCCAACCCACCAGATTGGTGCGCTTCAGCGGCGTGAAAGGAAGCAACATCACAAAATCAGAGCGGTTCTCCCCGGGCAACTCCATGGTGACGTAATAGGGGCGCACGGCGACATTGCTGTTGCCATAGATCTCCAGCGGCACGCTCCAGACATCATCTCCGTTGTAGAAGGTTCGGACATCGGTGACGTGATAGCGCAAGAGACGTTCAGATTGGATATCAAATTGGCTTTGGGGCACACGAATGTGACGCAACAACCCCTCCGGCATCGCCTCCAGGGGTTGGAAGAGTTCAGGAAAGGCCTTGATCCAGGTTTTCAGGATCGGATCTTCAGGGTCACTGACGTAGAGCCAAAGCCGACCATCATGGGCATCCACGACAGCCTTGACAGGATTACGAAAATAACGCAATCCCTGAGGATTAGGATCACTGTAGGGATAGGAGCGACCGGTCGTGAAGCCATCCAGCAGCCAATACTGATGTTGCTCGGGGCGAAAACCATGACCCCCCTTCACCCTGGCTGTGACCAGATAAGGCTGGCTTTCAAAACTCAGAAAAGGCGCCAACGCCTGCAAGCGTTTATTGACTTGGCGGCGCAACAGCAGCAGCGAACGGGGTGTGAGCGAACCGGTGAAGAGCAGCCTGGGCTCCCCCAGATAGAGGGCTGCGGCCAGCCGTTGCCACCCCCGGGCCATGGAGATGCCGACGGTGCCGTCGTAATGGGTATAAACATTCAGATCCCCTTCCGGATAGGAAAACTCCTTCACCCGCGTCGGGGCAATCACATAGGGCGCCGGGCCAGAAGCGAAGTACAGGCTGGGACGGCCGATCGGCAGGGCCCACTGCGCCTCCGCATCGCTGATGCCCAGCTGCGGGATGCCCTGCACCCGCGCGCTCCGGCCGAGATCCTTGACCAGAAACAGCGGCAACCCGTCCGAACCGGCGGCGTTCACAGGCGACACCGTGAAGCCATGGCCATGGGTGAAGACCAGGTGCTTGTTCAGCCAGGTGCGGGAGCCCTTGGGCAATGCCTGGCTGTCCAGCTCCCGGGCGGAGATGAGCACCTGCTGGCTCGTATCCCGCAGGGAAAGCCCCTGCAGGGGATAGCGATCCACCGCTGCGGAGGAAAAGGTGTAGTAGAGCCGCAACTGTTGGAGCTGGCGATTGGCGGCCAACAGGGGCTCACTGTCCCAGAGGCGGATGTTGTCGAGGGTGCCGGGAGAAGAGGCCAGGTCGGCTGCGGTGATCTTCTGGCGCGGTTCCAGGGTGAGGGTGCGCACCCGCTCCAGCCCGAAGGCCTTGCGGGTGGCCTCGATGCTGCGCTGAAGATAGGGGGTCTCCAGGCTGAGTTCCCTCGGCTGCACCAGAAACCTCTGGGCCAGGGGCGCCAGCACCCACTCGCTCAGAGGAAGGCTGGCGGTGCTGATTGACAGAGGGATCAACACCCCTCGGCGCAACCAGCCCTCCGGGACAGGCGCCAACAGCCCCACCGCCGTGAGCGCCAGGAGGAGGGCCAGGATCAGCCGCAGGGGCAAACGCACATGCAGATCCACCCAGCCCGCCCCGGCAGCCACCCCACTGCCCTCCACCATCAGATCAAAGGGCGCCAGGGCCGTGCTCACCGCGACCACCAGCGCCAGAACCGCCAGCTGCGGTTGCAAGACCGTCTGCTGCTGGCGGGAGAGGCCGGGGAAGGCGAGATCGGAAAGGCTGGTGCCCGCGCTGAGGGTGAGCAGGAGACAGGCCGCCAGACCCTCCGCGATCTGGGCGATGGCCTCGCTGAGCAGACGGTGGATGGCCGGCAGGCGCAGCACGGTGTAGGAGAGATCACTCCCCGTCAGCGGATCCACGCTGCCAAAGGGGGAAGCCAGCAGGGCGGGCAGCCAGAGGCTCCAGCCGCGCGCCAGAGCGGTGGCGGAGGCCGCCAGGGCCGCCGTGAGGATGATCCGCAGGGTGGTGAGGGGCCAAAGGAGAAGAGGCGGGATCAACAGCGCCAACCCAGCCAACGCGGGGTGGGGCCGATCCCGGAACAGAGACACCCCGGTCATCACCTCTCCACTGAAGGGGGCGGCGATGAGGCCGCGGGCCTGGACCAGCAGGTAGCCGAGCCCCCCCAGCAACAGCAACAGCAGGGCGAGCAGGGAGAGGACCAGGCGCAGCCCGCTCAGGCGCAGAATCGGCCGGGGCGGGAGCGTTTCAAGGATCCGACCCTGGCGCAGCCCCCAGCAGCGCTGCAGCTGTTGGAGCTGCAACAGCGAGCCGATGCCAAGCACGCCGACAAAGGCGATCAGCTGCAACAGCCAGCGCCGCAACAGGATGGATTGGAAGCCGAACTGAGCGAACCACTGCCACTCCACCAGCAGCCTGGCCAGAAGGAGCGCGCCGCCCGCGAGGGCCAGGGCCAGGAGGGTGGCGAGGCCAAGCCACCGCCAGGAACGCCGAGGGAAGGAGAGTGCCACCTTCGGAGCGTAGGCAGCGACGCAAGGGCCGCCGCTGGAGCCCCGCCCCGGCGGAAGACGGAGCGGGCCGAAGCAGAAGCCATAAAAATCCGACCATCGAGGTCGGGTTAAATCAATCCCACGGAAGCCGCTGTTAGCGTCAGCTCAGTTCACGGCCTCGATGTGAGCATCAGCCTTGCCCCTCCCAGTCTCAGCGAGCACACCTTCACCGGTCTGCGTTGCAAGGAGTGCGGCCAGATGTACGACCTGGGGCCGCGCCACGTCTGCGAAGACGTCTGTTTCGGGCCGCTGGAGGTCGTCTACGACTACGACCGCATCCGCTCCCGCGTCAGTCGGGCCACCATTGAAGCCGGCCCCACCTCCATCTGGCGCTACAGGGATTTTCTGCCGGTGGCGGCCGATCCGATTGACGTGGGCACCGGCTTCACCCCCCTGCTGAAGGCTCGGCGCCTGGGCCGGGCGTTGGGACTGAACCAGCTCTACGTCAAGAACGATGGGGTCAACATGCCCACCCTTTCCTTCAAGGACCGGGTGGTGTCGGTGGCCCTCAGTCGCGCCCGCGAGCTGGGCTTCTCCACGGTGAGCTGCGCCAGCACCGGCAACCTCGCCAACTCCACCGCCGCCATCGCCGCCCACGCCGGCCTCGACTGCTGCGTCTTCATCCCCTCTGATCTGGAATCCGGCAAGGTGCTGGGAACGTTGGTCTACAACCCGATCTTGATGGCCGTGAAGGGCAATTACGATCAGGTCAACCGCCTCTGCTCCGAGGTGGCCAACACCTACGGCTGGGGATTCGTCAACATCAATCTTCGTCCTTACTACTCCGAAGGATCAAAGACCCTGGCCTATGAAGTGATCGAACAACTGGGTTGGCAACTGCCCGATCACATCGTTGCCCCCCTGGCCTCCGGCTCCCTGTTCACAAAAATCCGCAAGGGCTTTCAGGAATTCGTTGAGGTCGGTCTCGTCGATGAAAAGCCCGTGCGCTTCAGCGGTGCGCAGGCGGAAGGCTGTGCGCCGATTGCCCAGGCCTTCCAGGAGGGGAGAGATTTCATCAAGCCCGTCAAGCCCCACACGATCGCCAAATCGATTGCCATCGGCAATCCAGCGGATGGCCCCTATGCCCTCGACATCGCCAATCGGACAGGTGGAACCATCGCCGCCGTCTCCGACACGGAGATCATCGCAGGGATCAAGCTGTTGGCCGAAACGGAAGGAGTCTTCACAGAAACAGCTGGCGGGACGACCGTTGCCGTCTTGAAGAAGTTGGCGGAGCAAGGCCGCATCAGCCCGGATGAAGTGACGGTGGTTTACATCACGGGCAATGGCTTGAAAACCACTGAGGCTGTGGCCTCCTCCATCGGCGCGCCCTTTACGATCGAACCCCAGCTGGCCAGTTTCCATTCCGCCTGGGAGCAAGCCCAGAGCACCCATCCCCACCTGGCCTGACACCCACCCGGCCCAACCCGCCCCCGACCGTTTTCGTCATGACTATTCAAGTTCTCATCCCCACCCCGTTGCAGGTTCATACCGATCAACAGGCCAGCGTCAGCGTCGAAGCCAGCAGCATCGGCGAGCTGATCACCACGCTGGAGAACACCTTTCCAGGCGTGCGGGGAAGGATCCGTGATGAAAAAGGCAACCTGCGCCGCTTTCTCAATTTCTACGTGAACAGCGAGGACATCCGCTTCCTGGATAATGAAGCAACCCCTCTCAATGCGGGCGATGAGGTGAGCATCGTTCCCGCGGTCGCCGGCGGCTGAGCCGCCTCGCGTCCGGCGGTATCGACGCTCCACCGCAAGCCTGCCTAAGGTCAGCGGATCGCAACAGGTTTGCACCATGGCCATCTCCTCGTTTTCCCCGGGGGTTCTGCTCGACCCGGGACCATCGGAACCCTTGGCGCAATGGCAGGAACCGGCCCTGATTTATGACTACCGTCAGGCCGCCAATCCGATTCGAAAGGGGCTCACCGAACCGATTCCCCATCGGAGATGGAGCCCTCCCTCGGCGGAGGCCAAGCACTCCACCATCCAGCCGCTGGATCTGAGCGACGCCCTGGGCTGTGAAGGCCCCGCCACCAGCCCTGGCCTGGCGGCCCACTTTCTTCAGCTCTGCCCCGGGGATCCGTTGAGTCCGTCGGCGCAGGCCACCAGTTCGCTCTTCGTGGTGCTGCGGGGAGAAGGTCAGCTGACGGCTGCGGCCGAGCCCAGCTCCCCCGAGCACGGCCGCACGCCCCAGCCCCGACTGGACTGGGCCGAGGGGGATGTCTTCGTCCTCCCCCATGGCCTCTGCCCCGAGCTGGTGGCCTCCCGGCCCAGCCTTCTCTATTGGGTGCATGACGGCCCCCTGCTGCGCTACCTGGGCGTCACTCCGGCGGGCGCCCGCTTTGCCCCCTGCCTTTTCCCGGCTGCCCGCCTGAACGCGGCCCTCGATGGGCTGCTGGCGGACCCCACGTCCGCTCGCGGCAATCGCCTGAGCATCCTGCTGGCCCATGCGGAACTCCCCGCCAGCCGGACGATCAGTCCAACCCTTTGGGCCATGGTCGGCCTGGTTCCACCCGGGTCCAGACAGGCGCCCCATCGCCATCAATCCGTGGCCCTGGATCTGATCGTGGATTGCCCCCCGGGCTGTCACACCCTGGTGGGAACAGAGCTGGACGAGGACGGGCACATCCGCCATCCCCAACGGATCGACTGGGAACCGGGAGGCGTGTTCGTCACCCCGCCGGGCCTGTGGCATGCCCACGTGAACAATGGCGACCGGATGGCCCGGATCCTGCCGGTTCAGGACGCCGGACTGCACACGTACCTGCGCAGCCTGGACATCCGCTTTTCAGGAGGATTGACGGGACAGGATTGAGACGGGTGGCGGGGTGACGGCCTGCCGCGACCCGGAGGGGAGGGGCACCTCCGGGTGCTCCCGCCCCCAGGCCTCCACGGCCTGACGGAAGCTCTCGCCATCGATGGTTTCTTCTTGGATCAGGCGTTCCACCAGCTCGTCCATCAAGGTGCGGCGCGGACCCAGGATTGCAAGGGCGATCTCCAGGGATTGCTGAGCCAAGGCCCGCACATCCCGATCAATGCGCGTGCTCGTGCGTTGCGAATAGTGGGGATCGGAGCGAATCCAATCGCGGCCTAAAAACACCTCCGCCCCATCCCCCTCCAAGGCCAGGGGCCCCAGGGAGGAGAAACCGTAGCGGGTGACCATCTCCCGCGAGATGCGGCTCACCATCTGGAGGTCGCTGGCCGCGCCCTGGGTCACCTCGCTGGGACCGAAGACGAGCATTTCCGCCGCCCGGCCGCCCAGCGTCACCACCAGCTCCGCATGAAGGAAGGCGCGGCTGATCAAGCCGGAATCAAGAATGTCCTCATCGGGAACCATGCGGGCGAAGCCCGCCACGCCACCCGCCCGCGGCAACAGCGTCACCTTGTCGAGGCGGCTGGCGTGGGGCACCAGGCAGGAGAGCAGTGCATGGCCGACCTCGTGGTAAGCGATCAACCGCTTCTTGGCGCTGTCCTGGAGGGGGGCCGCGGTGAGCCCCATGGTGATGCGCTCCAGGGCGTCGCTCATGGCCGAATCGTCGATGCGGCTCTCGTGCCGTCTCGCCGTGAGGATGGCGGCCTCGTTGAGCAGATTGGAGAGATCCGCGCCCGAAAAGCCAGGTGTGCGGGCTGCCCAATCCGTGAGGGAAACGGATTCGGCCAGGGGGCGGGAACGGGCGTGAACCGCGAGAATCGCTTCGCGTCCCTTGCGATCGGGAAGATCCACCGTGATGCGCCGATCAAATCGGCCCGGCCGCATCAGGGCGGTGTCGAGCACATCCGGACGGTTGGTGGCGGCGAGAAGGATGACACCCGAATTGTCCTCGAAGCCATCCATCTCGGTCAGGAGCTGATTGAGTGTTTGCTCGCGCTCGTCATTCCCACCGCCGATGCCCGCGCCCCGCTGTCGACCGACGGCATCAATCTCATCGATGAAGATGATGCAGGGAGCCTTGGCCTTGGCCTGACGGAACAGATCACGCACCCGGCTTGCGCCCACGCCAACGAAGAGCTCGACGAATTCCGAGGCCGCCATGGAGAAGAAGGGAACGCCGGCCTCTCCAGCGATGGCCCGGGCCAGAAGGGTCTTGCCCGTGCCCGGAGGGCCCACCAGGAGCACGCCCTTGGGAATCTTGGCTCCGATGGAGGTGAACCGTTCCGGGGCCTTCAGGAAGGTCACCACCTCTTGCAGCTCCTCCTTGGCTTCCGCGATCCCCGCCACGTCCTCAAAACGCACCGGCACGGTGCCTTCCGGCGGGACGCGGGGCTGGCTGCGGCCGAAACCCAGAGTCTTGCTCGCCACCTGGCTGGTACGACGGATCAGCAGGGCGAGCCCCCCGAGGAGGAGGGCGGCCAGCAGAAGGTTGCCGACCAGGCCCGCCATCGCCTCCTCCTGCCGCTCATCCCTGACAGAGAGAGGCACCCGGTTCTGCTGGGCGGTGCGCAGGAGGACCTGGTTGTCGTTGAAGAGAGCCACATCAGCCGTGCGGCCATCGGTGTAGGTGAGGGTGGCGACCCGCTGACGGGGAGCCAGCAGGATGTCTCGCACCACGCCCTTCCGGATGTCGAGGAGCATCTGGCTGTAGGAGGGGGGCGCTGGGCGGCTACCGGTGAGGCCGAAGCGAGGGAGCGCTGGGTCGACCGGCTTGCCGCTGGTCCCTGGACGGGACTGGTTCTCCTGAGGCTCGGCGGAGGGGCTCGGGCGTGGCCTGCCGGCCTCCTGGCCGCGGGTTGCGGGGATGGCCTCTCGTGAAACCTCCGCCAGAAGAAGGGCTGGAGCGGTGGTTGGGTTCCCGAGGGCAGGGGCTGCGGGGATCAGCGGACGGAAGGCTGGTGGCTGCGGATCCACTGGGCATCACCTGATCGTTGGATGCTAGCGATTTGACGGAAGGTCGCCCGACACAGGATGATCTCTTTTTGGCAAAACGGGCGAAGCGATGGCTGTTCCCAAGAAGAAAACCTCCAAGGGCAAACGCAATCAGCGCCACGCCCGCTGGAAGGCCAAGGCCGGCGACGCGGCCCAGCGCGCCCTCTCCATCGGCAAGGCTGTTCTCAGCGGTCGTGCCAGAGGGTTCGTCTATCCCGTCGACACCGACGACAGCGACGAGGAATGACCTCCACCCTGGCGGGGGCCGAGGCTTGTCTCCCGTGCCAGGCCTTCCAGCCCTGTGCCGGGAGGATTTTGTATTGGACAGCCATCGGCCGCCGCTCCGGATCCGGAGGGGAAGGAGGACCGGACAAGTGGCTGGACTCTGACGCCCTGTTCCGGACCGCGAACCAACGAACAGCGGCAAGGACAGGAGAACCAGCGCCCCCCTTCAGCTGCCAAGCTTGAACGCCTCCAGCACCAGGGCGAACACCGCTCCGATCCGGAGATTGTCCACGATCACCCCGCCCAGGGGAGCCGCCTCGCGGACCATGCGGCTGCGCAGCCGCACGAGAAGTTCATAGCTGGACACCAGGCCCAGCACCACCATCGGACGGCCTCCGGTCACTTTCCAGAGCAGGACCGACGAGAGGTTCTGCCCAAGGAAAACGCCCGCCAGCAGAGCCAGGGAGGCCGCGCTCAGACGGGCCCAGCGGTCGCCGATCTGGGCTCGGACGACGCGGCCCCAACGCTGTTGCAGCCGTTCGAGGCGCGTGCTCTGCGGGGGGGGCGCCATCAGCCGCTCTCCAGGAGCCGTTCCAGCCAAGCAAGCGTGATCATCGCCTCCGGGCAAGGAACACCCCGCAGGAGTCGCGCAGGCTGATTCGGATCCCCCAGATGGTCGACCGCGGCGTTGGCCTCGTGCCACCACACACCGGCCCCCGCTTCCAGGCCCGGCCCTTCACCAAGGGTGAGCAGGCAGCGGAGCCCGGCGGCCCGCGCGGCCGCCAGGCCCTGGGGGGAATCCTCCAGGGCCACGGCCCTGGAGGCCGGCAGGCTCAGGCGAGCCAGGGCCTGGCGATAACCCTCCGGGTCAGGCTTTTTGGCCCCCACATCCTCCCCGCAGATCCAGAAGGCGAAGGCCGAGGCGAAATCTTCCCCCTGGCTGGCCAGCAGTGCTGTCACCGCTGTTCGGGAACTGGTGGTGACCAGGGCCTGGGTCCATCCACGTTCCGCGGCCTCCGCCACCAACCTCTGAACCCCCGGACGGAGGGGCAGCTCCCCCCGTCGGGCCAATTCGGCGTAGGCCTGCTGCTTTGCGGCCATGAGGCTCTCCACCTGGCCCTCGTCCACCGGCGCCCCCACCTGGCGGAAGAAGTGGCGCAGCCGCTCCCGCCCCCCGCTCACCGCCAGAAGAGCGCGGTAGGTAGAGACATCCCAGCGCCAGGGCAAGCCCGCGGAGCAAAAGGCGGCGTTGTAAGCCCGTCGGTGGCCGTGGACCTCCGTTTCCGCCAGGGTGCCATCCACATCCCAGAGAAGTGCTTTCACGGCCACGGCCAACTGCGGGCGGCTCCATTCTCTCCGGAGATCCCGACGGCACCGGGGGGATGCGGGGGGCCCGTGGCCCCTCCACAATGCGGAAACCTCTTGGACCGCACCGCCGTGCTCCCTTCCGCCTGGAGGCTTCCCGCCCCGCTTCCCCCCCGGCAGGATCCCTTCCAGGGCCTGCCACCGGAGCTTTGGGCGGTGTTGCGACGGCGCGGCCTCGGGGATGGGACCGCTCTGACGGAGCTGCTGGACCCCTCCGAGCCTCCCGACCCCCGCGGCCACTTTCCTGATCTGGAGCGGGCGGTCACCCGCCTGGCCGCGGCGGCCCGCCAGGGGGAGGCCGTGGCCATCTGCGGCGACTATGACGCGGACGGGATGACGAGCACAGCCCTGCTCAGCGGCCTCCTGCAACGCCTGGGCGCCGCTCCCCAACCCGCCATCCCCAGCCGGCAGGAGGAGGGGTATGGCCTGAATCGGGCCATGGTGGAGCGGCTTGCGGCCGCCGGAGCGCGGCTGCTGATCACCGTCGACAACGGGGTGAGCGCCCACGAGGCCCTGGAGCGGGCGCGGGAGCTGGAGCTGGATGTCATTCTCACGGACCACCACACCCTCCCGCCAACGCCGCCGCCTTGCCTGGCCCTTCTCCATCCGGCCGTCACCCCACCGGATTCCCCCTATCGGGGGCTGGCCGGGGTGGGGCTGGCCCATGTGCTGGGCTCGACGTTGGCGCAACGGCTGGGCCGGCTGGACGGGCTGGAGATGGCCCTGGAACTGTTCTGCATCGGCACCATCGCCGACATGGCGCCCCTCCATGGGGTCAATCGGCGCTGGCTGCGCCAGGGCTTGCCCCTGTTGACGCGCACCCGGCTGGAAGGTCTGCGGGCTCTGATCCGACTGGCCGGCCTGGAGGAGGCGCCGATCGACGCGGAGGCGGTGGGATTTCAGCTCGCACCCCGTCTCAACGCGGTGGGCCGCCTGGGCGATCCTCTGATCGTGGTGGAGCTTCTCACCACCGCAGATCCGCGACGGGCCCTGGATCTCGCCCGGGAATGCGACGCCCTGAACCGAGAGCGTCGCGACCTCTGCCAGGCCCTGGAGGCCGAAGCGATGGCCCTGCTCGATGCCGACGGTCCCGCACGGCCCGCCTTCGTGCTGCTGGCCCAGTCCCATTGGCACCATGGGGTGATCGGAATCGTCGCCGCCCGGCTGGTGGAGCGGTTGGGGCGCCCCGTGGCCCTGCTCGGGGGCGATGGGCAGGGCCGCCTGCGGGCCTCCGTGCGGGCGCCGAGAGGCTTCGCGGTGGATCAGGCCCTCACCGCCTGTGCCCCTCTGCTGGAGCGCCACGGTGGTCACGCCGCAGCGGGAGGCTTCACCGTGGCAGCGGCGAACCTGGCCGCCCTGCAGGAGCGCCTGGAGGATCTGGCCCAGAGCTGGTTGCGGAGCCATCCGGAGGGTCCGATGGTGGAACCGGAGGCTCTGCTGCGTCTGGAGCGCATCGATCCACCGTTCTGGCGGGAGCTGCAGCGGCTCGGACCGTTCGGGGTGGGGCATCCGATGCCCCTCTTCTGGAGCGTGGGCTGTCAGGTGGAGCGGCAAAAGCTTCTGCGGGGGGGCCACCTGCAGCTCCTGCTCAGCCAGGACGTAGCCCAACGCCAGGCGATGGCCGGGCGTTGGGAAGGGGATCTGCCCGTGCCCGCAGTGGTGGATGTGGCCTATCGCCTCCGCCAGGACAGCTGGCAAGGGCAGCAACGTTTCGTGCTGGATCTGGTGGCCCTCCGACCCAGTCATCAGAGTGAGGATGGCGTGGTGCTGATGCGCGGCAATCGCCACTACCACTGTGCCCTGGACGGCGAACGACTCGTCATCCGCAACGCGGCAGGGCGGGAGGTGCGCTCCACGCTCACCTGGGAGGGCGCACAAGCCCATCCCCAGAGTGAAGGGGAGCATCCCTATGTGCGCCACCTCCTGGAAGAAGCGGCGATGGCTTTGGGTTTGGCGCGCTGATCGGCAGGGGCCGCTCTGTCCGAGTGAACGCCTGGACCGGAGCCGGTGGCTGGCGGCACTGCAGAGCCATGACGGCGACAGGTTCAACCAACCTTTCGCCGGGCAGGCGGAAGGTTGGCGGAGTCCACCGGGCTCAGAGGGCGCCGCGGCGATAGAACAGAATGAAGATCACGGCCGGACCCGCCAGGGTGATCAGGGCCAGCGCCAGAAAATTGGAAATCAGGTGAAAGTCGATGCCCATGCAGGTGTCTCGCAGGCGGATGGCGTGCAGAGGGGAGCCTAAAGCGTGCCGCGCCGCCGCTGCCTCAGACTGCGGGCCACTGTGACGGCTTGTCACAGCCTCAACCGCGCGTTCAAGAGGTGAGTGGATGGCCCGTTCCACGCCGCGATGGCAATGCATCCAAGGATGCGGCGCTTGCTGTCGCCTGGATCCTGAGCGGAGGCCTGAAGCCCTGGCCCTGCTGGATGAGGAACAGAGCCGCGCCTATCTGGCGCTGGTGGGGGACGACGGCTGGTGCGTCCATTACGACACGGGCGGTCGCCGCTGCCGCGTCTATGCGTCCCGTCCGGCGTTCTGTCGCGTGGACACGATCATGGCCTTGCTGGGAGCAGAGGGGGAAGCGGCCGATGGTCTAGCCATCACGTTCTGCCAGCAGCAGATCCGCGGCGAGAGCGGAGGCCGTGGCAAGGTGATGCGGCGCTTTCAGCGGGCGCTTCGTCAGCCATGACCTCTCCTGACCCTTCCACGGCGGCGTCCTCATCGGAATCCGTTCCCCCCGCCGTCCCATCGGCGGACGCCCCCTCCGGCAGCGTCCCCGGCGATGGCGCCGCTCACCCCGCAGGCGCTGGGGAGGGGAGCCGCGCCACCTGGCTCACGGTGTTCTTCAGCACAGCCGGCACCGTCTTTTTGGCCGAACTCGGCGACAAGACACAATTGGCGGCCCTGCTGTTGGCGGCGGAGTCGGGACGGCCGGCTCTGGTGTTCCTCGGGGCCTCCCTGGCCCTGATCTGCTCCAGCCTGGTGGGGGTGCTCCTGGGGCGCTGGCTGTCCTCCCTCATGGCCCCCCAGCAGCTGGAGCGCGCCGCAGGGGTGCTGATGGTGGGCCTTGGCCTCTGGCTCGGCCGCCAGGCCGTGCTGCAGCTGGCGCCGACGGTCACGTCCCCCCTGTCCTGAAGCCCTGCCCATCATGTTGTCTTTGCTGGCCTCCACCTTTGCCACCGTGTTTCTGGCGGAGCTGGGCGACAAGACCCAGCTGGCCATCGTCAGCATCAGTGGCACCTCCAGCCGGCCCGGTGCCGTGTTCGCCGGCAGTGCCCTGGCCCTGGTGCTGGCGAGCCTGCTGGGATCGGCGGCGGGAGGATCCCTCACCCGCGTGATCCCGACGGACTGGCTGCAGCTGGCGGCCTCCGCCGGCTTTCTCCTGCTTGGCCTGCGGCTGATCCTGCGCTCCCGTCAGAGCGAAGCGGCGGTGGCGACCGAAGCCGGCGGAGAGACGGTCCCCCCGGGGTCCTAAGATTGTTTTTTCACGCCACGGCCCTTTGTCGCCCCATGGCCCGCGTGTCGCTCCCTGGCCGAGTGGACGCATCGCCGATGGCGTGCCCCGCCTGCTCCTCATCCCGCCTTCCCCCCTGATCTCCCCTGACGATGAAGTTCACGGTCTCCGACCTGCTTGACCAGTTGTCCACCAGCGAAGGCCTGGCCCCGGCCCAGCTTGAGAAGGCCCTGGGGATCTCCGCGGTCGAAGACCAGCGGAAGATGCGCATCGGCCTGGCGGCCCTCGAGCGCCTCGCCCTGATCGAGCAGGGGGAAGAGGGGCTGCGGCGCGTGGATGCTCCTGATCTCATCCCGGCGCGGCTGCGCTGCTCCAGCAAGGGCTTCTGCTTCGCTCTGCGGGATGACGCCGGAGAAGACATCTACATCCGTGACCACCAGCTCAACCATGCTTGGAATGGCGATCGTGTGCTGGTGAAGATCACCCGGGAGGGGGGTCGACGCCGCTCGCCGGAAGGCAGCGTGCAATGCATCCTGCAGCGGCAGACGACCCGCCTGCTGGGGCATGTGGAGCGCCAAGGGGAGCGGTTGGTGGCCCTCCCCCTCGATGATCGTCTGCTGACCACCGTCGCGCTGCCGGAAACCGACGCCACCCACCTGGCGGAGCGCGACACCCATGTGGTGGAGGTGGAGATCGATCGCTTTCCCCTGGCCCAGTTCGGGCCGGAGGGCCATGTGGCGCGCAGCCTGCCTGTGAACGGCGGCGACGACGCCGATCTCGAGCTGCTGCTGGTGAAGCATCAACTGCAGGAGGAGGGATCTCCCCCCCGACTCACCCTCAAGGCGCCCGTGGAAAAGGGGAGGGAAGATCTCACCAGCCTGCCCACCTTTCTCTTCCGGCCCTGGCTGGCGGCTGATGCGCCGGCGATGCCCGCCCTCTCCTTGGAGACCAGGGAAACGGGGTGGCGCCTCTGGCTCCACGCCCCCGCCGTGGCGGAACGCCTCGGCCTGGCCACCGCCGTGGACTCCTGGATGCGGGAGCAAGGGGAAGCCTTCGCCCTGGGACGGCGCTGGCGCCCGCTGCTGCCCCAGAGCCTGGCGAAGGCCTGCGCCTTCTCCCCGGGAATGGAGCAAGCGGCCCTCTCCGTGGCACTCGACCTGGGCCCCGATGGCGAGCTGGAGCACTACCGCTTTCAGCTCAGCCGGGTGCGCCCCCTTGCCGCCCTCGACGAGGCCGCCCTCGAGGCGCTGGGGGATCGCAAACCCAAGGGCCGCACCCTGCCCGCTGCCCTGAAGAACCTCAAAGGCCACCTGGAGCTGCTGGAACGGGTCGTGGCTGTCGGAGCCCTGCTTCGACAACGGCGCCTGTCGGCCGGCTCCATCGATCTGGAGGTGCCCCCCCCTCCCCTGGAGTCCCTCGGAGATGCCCTGCGTCCCGGGCCTGATGCGGGTCGAGAGGGCTGGTGGGTGCGGCTGCCCGACGCCCATCCCGCCGCCATTCTGCGGGAGGTGGTGCTGGTGGCCCATCGTGCTCTCGGGCACCACATGGCCGCCCTGGGTCTTCCGGCGATCTTCGCTGTGAATCCGCCACCCGACCCGACGGCGATCAACGATGTGGCCAAAGCCGCCCTCGCCCTTGACATCCCGCTGGAACTGAGCAACGACGGCAACGCCAGCGCAGCGGAGCTGGCGGCCGCCTTCACCGACACCGACACCGACCGCGGTCGCGTCTGGCAGCAACAGATCCGCGACACGCTGGAAACCACCCAGCTCAGCGACCAGCCCGGGGCCCATGCCCTGGCCGGAGATCCGATCGCGGTCGCCCCTTGGAGCTGCCCAAGCCTTCACTACGCCGATCTCTTCAACCAGCACCTGCTGGTTACGCTGCTGACCGAGGGCAAGGATCGCCCCACCGTGCGCCACAAGACCAGCGTGGATCTGGCCTCCGACGCCTCTCACGGGGCCATCGACTGGCCCCTGCTGACCCCGACCCAACTCGCCCCCTTTGAGGACAGCCTCGGCCACGGCTTGGTGCTGCGCCTCAATGGGCGGCGGCTGGTGGTGGAGGAATTTAAGGCCGATCGCCTGGCCATGGCCCAGGCCCGCTGCGCCGAACCCCGCGTGGGCCAGATCCTGCCGGGAGTGATCAGTGGCGTGCAGAGCTACGGATTCTTCGTGGAGGTGCCGCCCTCCCGGGTGGAAGGCCTGGTGCACGTGAGTTCTCTGAAGGATGACTGGTATGAATACCGCTCACGCCAGAGTCAGCTGGTGGGCCGCAAAAGCCGCCGGACGTACATGGTGGGCGATCCGGTGGAGGTCATGATCGAAAAGGTCGATGTGCTGCGCCATCAGATCGACCTCTCCGTGGTCCTGCCAGAGGATGCCCCCGCCGAGGCGCCTGACCCGAATGGAGCCGCCGACTGAGCGGCATGCCCTCTTCCTCCCCTCCGATCGTGCTCGCCATGTCGGGCGCCTCGGCCCAACCCCTGGCCCAACGCGCCCTGGAGCTTCTGCTCGAGGCGGAGCTGACAGTGGAGGTGGTGACCAGTCGCGGAGCGATGGAGGTCTGGCGGGCGGAGCTGGGCGTTCACCTGCCCCCGGATCCCCGGGCCCAGGAAGCCTTCTGGCGGGCACGCACCGGACGCCTTGGCGGCTCCCTGCGCTGCCACCGCTGGAATGATCAGGCCGCCCCCATCGCCAGCGGCAGCCATCGCACGGCGGGCATGGTGATCCTGCCCGCCAGCATGGGAACCGTTGGACGGATCGCCTCGGGAGTGGCGCTCGATCTGATCGAACGGGCCGCGGACGTCCACCTCAAGGAGGGCTGGCCCTTGGTGATCGCGCCTCGGGAACTGCCGTGGAATCTGGTGCACCTGCGCAACCTCACGACCCTGGCGGAAGCGGGGGCACGCATCGCACCGCCGGTGCCCGCCTGGTATCACCAGCCCCGAAGCCTGGACGACATGGTGGATTTTCTGGTGATCCGCATCTTTGACAGCCTCGGTCTGCGGTTGGGATCCCTGCGGCGCTGGCAGGGGCCGGTGACCTCCGGGTCATGAGGCCGCGACGGCTTCTCTTGCTGCCGCTGCTCGCGCCCCTGGTGGCGGTGATCCTCGTGGCGGCCCTCAACCCCGGCCCCCGCGTCTCGTTCCGGGTGCTCACCTGGGCAACGCCCCGGGCTCCCCTGGGTCTCTGGCTGGCCTGCGCGGCCCTGGGGGGAGCCGCCCTCAGCGGGGCGTCCTGTTCCCTGGCGCTGCGCCAGGGAACAGGACGCCCCGGACGCCATGGGGTGAGCGAACGGAGCTGGGAGCGGGAACCCTGGATTCAGGAGCCGGAGCGGCGGCACGAACGTCCCCCCGAGCCGCGGGAAGCCGCCTGGCGAGCGCCGGAACCTGGTGGTGGGGCCAGCGCCACCGCCAGCGGGAGCGTTGCGCCGGCGCGCCCCCCTGGAGATCCGGCGCCCACAGTGGTGGTTCCCTTCCGCGTGCTGCGGCGACCCGGATCCTCCGCCCCAACCACGCCGGAGCGGGAGACGGTCGCTGTGTCTGCGGCCGACGATTGGGACAACGCCGCGGCGGAGGACTGGTGAGCGGTTGGATCCTGCCTAGAGTCCCGTCGAACCATGAAGGGACCCCACGATGGTGACGGACAGCCCCACCCCTGACAACGCCAAACCGACTGCCGCCGCAGCCAAGTCGAAGGCCCCGGCCCTGGAGTCGCTTCCGTTCACCGACTTCATCCCCCAACATCTCCTGCCCGCGCTGGCCAAGGAATGCCAGGCCTATGGAGGCCCCGCGCCGGATCTCGCGTTTGCGCAGGGTCCGATGCCCGTGGTGGGGGTGGAGTGCTGGCAGGTTCGGGGCGTTCTGCCCGGCGACCGCCGGTTTTGGCTCTGTTTCACCGCTCCCGAACTGGAAGCCGCCAAGATGATTGCCCTCGCGGAGGCGGGAGCCCAACCCAGCCTGCTGGAGTCGTTTTTGATCGATGAGAAGAAAATGACCCTGCCCCTGTTGGTGTCTCGCCTCGTGCAGCGGCTGAATGGCCAGAAATGGCTCGGCCCGAATTGAACGGAGCCTTCACAGAAAAGCCGGCCAGGCGGCGTGGCCTCTACGATGGGAGAACTGATCGCTTGCGCGCGATGGTTCCTCCTGTGTCCGCCCCCGCCCCTGCCAGCTCCGCTGCGGCCTCTCCCCAGGCCATCGGCACTCCGGAGGCCCCCGCCTTCAAGGAGCCGGTGAAGGACACGATCCTCACTCCCCGGTTCTACACCACGGATTTCGACGCGATGGCGGCGATGGATCTGCGGCCCAATGAGGAGGAACTGCGGGCCATCTGCGAGGAATTCCGGCAGGACTACAACCGTCATCATTTCGTGCGGGACGCATCCTTCGAAGGAGCTGCGGAGAAGCTGGATCCAGAAACCCGCAAGGTCTTTGTTGAATTTCTGGAGCAAAGCTGCACCTCCGAATTTTCGGGATTTCTGCTTTACAAGGAGCTGAGCCGTCGCATCAAGCAACAGAACCCTCTACTGGCCGAATGTTTCGCCCACATGGCTCGCGATGAAGCCCGCCATGCCGGTTTCCTCAATAAATCCATGGCCGACTTCGGCCTGCAACTGGACCTGGGCTTCCTGACAGCCCACAAGGCCTACACCAAATTCAGCCCTGCGCACATTTTCTACGCCACTTATCTTTCAGAGAAGATTGGCTACTGGCGTTACATCACAATCTACCGCCACCTTGAAACGCACCCGGAGAGCAAAATTTTCCCGATCTTCAATTTCTTTGAAAGCTGGTGCCAAGACGAAAATCGTCATGGAGATTTTTTTGATGCCCTCATGAAGGCAGTCCCGACCACAGTCACGGGTTGGAGATCGCGTCTCTGGTGCCGCTTCTTCCTTCTGGCGGTCTTCGCTACTATGTATGTGCGCGATGTGGCCCGGAAAGAGTTCTACGAAGCCCTCGGCCTCGACGCCCGCAGTTACGACCGCCTGGTCATCAGCAAGACCAACGAAACCTCCGCGCGTGTCTTCCCGGTGGTTTTGGATGTGGAGGCGCCGGCCTTCTGGGAGGGGCTGGAGGCCCTGGTGCGCAACAACAACGCCCTGGCCGAAGTGGAGGCCAGTGGGGCGCCCGCTGTTCTGCGCACCTTGCGCAAACTGCCCCACTGGATCGCCAACGGTCTGCAGCTGGCTAGCCTCTTCTTCCGGCCCGTGATCGCCAGCGAGCGACTCCAGCCGGCCGTCCGCTGAGCGGCTCCACTTGACTGTTCCTGGCACCGTTCCTTCAAGGTGCCACCACCCCCACCGCCTCGCCCGCCGCCTTTGATCGCCTCCACCGCCTCCTCCCCGGGTCCTTCGGGGGTCACCTCGGACCATCGCTTGCCTGAAACCTTTCAGGATCCGTCCTGGCGAAACCGGATTGAACCCCTTCTCGCCGCTGGCCGGGCCGCCGGTGCCGACTTGGTGGAGGTGTTTCTCGAACGCAGCGACCATCTGGGAGCGCTCGCCGAGCAAGACGCCATCACCAGCGTGTCCCCCTCTTTCGGCATGGGGGCCGGCGTGCGGGTCTTCAGCGGGCGCCACGACGGCTTCGTCTCCACCAATGACCTCAGCGGCGCGGGTCTGATGTCTGCCCTCGACCAGGCCCTGGGGATGCTGGGTCTGCGGCGGGGCAACCGCGATCGTGATGGCTTCGACGGTCTGCCCGACCTGCGGGACCATGGCCTCGGTAAAGGGGAATGGCTGCTGTCCTCCCCGTCCCTGCGGGAGGCCACGGCTCGCCTGTTGGAGGGCACCGGGGCCCTGACCCGCCATGGATCCCACCTGCAGGCCCGGCGGGGGAGCTACGCCCGCGACTGGCAGGAGGTGCTCATCTGCGCCAGTGATGGCACCCATGCCCGCGACATCCGGCTGCACCAGTCGCTGGGATTGAGCGTACTGGCCGCTGATGGCGACCACCGCGCCAGCCTGGGCCGCCGCTACGGCAGTCAGGGCCAGCCGGATGACCTTCGCCTGTGGGATCCGGAAGCCACGGCGGTGGATCTCTGCGGCAGCGCGGCCACCATGCTCCATGCCGACTACGTGGAAGCGGGGCAGTATCCGGTGGTGTTGGCCAATCGTTTCGGCGGCGTGATCTTTCACGAGGCCTGCGGCCACCTGTTGGAGACGACCCAGGTCGAGCGGGGCACCACACCGTTCGCCGACAGCATTGGACAGAAGATTGCCCATGAAGCCGTCACCGCCATCGACGAGGGCCTGCGGGACGGAGCGTTCGGCAGTCTCTCGATGGATGACGAGGGCATGGAGCCCCAGCGCACCGTGCTGATCGAGAATGGAATCCTGCGGCGGTTCCTCAGTGATCGCGCGGGTGAAACCCGCACGGCCCATCCACGCACGGGCAGCGGCCGACGCCAGAGTCATGCGTTCGCCGCGGCCAGCCGCATGCGCAACACCTTCATCGCGGCGGGTCCCCATGCCCCAGAGGATCTGATCGCCTCCATCGACCGCGGCCTCTACTGCAAATCCATGGGCGGCGGCAGCGTCGGCCCGACAGGCCAGTTCAACTTCGCCGTGGAGGAGGCTTACCTGATCGAGCAGGGCAGGATTGGTCGACCGGTGAAGGGGGCCACCCTGATCGGAGAAGCCAAGGAGGTGCTGCCGCGCATCTCCATGTGCGCCAACGACCTCGAACTGGCGGCTGGCTTCTGCGGCTCTGTCAGCGGCAGCATCTTCGTCACCGTGGGCCAGCCCCACATCCGTGTCGACTCCATCACCGTGGGGGGGCGATGAACCCGGTCAACGCACCCATCCTGGAGGGGGAGCGGCTGCAGGAGCAGCTTGCCCTCCTTGCCGCCCGTGAGGGGCTTCACCAGTGGGATCTGGGAGCCTCCTGCAGCACGGATCTCTCGGTTCAGGTGGACCGGGGGGAACCCAAGCAAATGAAGGCAGCGGAACGTCGAGCCGTCACCGTGCGCGTCTGGAATGACCAGGGGTTGGTAGGCATCACCAGCACCTCGGATCTTTCGGACGCCGGCCTGGCTCGGGCCCTGGAGGGGGCTCGGCAGGCCAGCGCGTTCGGCAATCCCGAGGACATCCCCGCCTTCTCGCCCTTGGCGAAAGTTCCCCTCCACATCCTGGAGCAGCCCCTCAGCCAGAGATGGTCCGTCCTCGATCTGCTGGACCGACTGAAGGCGGCCGAGCGCGATCTGCTCTCCCGCCATGGGGCGATCAACACGGTTCCTTACAACGGCCTCGCCCAGCGGGCCAGCGAGCGGCTTTACATCAACAGCGATGGCGCCCTGCGCCACCAGCGGATGAGCACCGCCTCCCTCTATCTCTATGCCCGGGCGGAGGAAGCCGGGCGCAAACCCCGCAGCAGCGGCGCCGTGCGCCTGGCCCATGGGGTGCTGGATCTGGATGTGGACGGCTGCGTGGCAGAGGCTGCCGAGCGG
>JBKDSZ010000247.1:0-3454 GCA_046340375.1 Cyanobacteriota bacterium
CTGAGGTTAAGAACGCCATCGGTTGAGACTTGACAGTA
Organism: Cyanobacteriota bacterium; assembly: GCA_046340375.1. Classification (GTDB taxonomy): domain Bacteria; phylum Cyanobacteriota; class Cyanobacteriia; order PCC-6307; family Cyanobiaceae; genus Cyanobium. The sequence continues at coordinate 39 of JBKDSZ010000247.1, forward strand.
AGCAGACGTTTCATCGCCCCGCCTTTTCGGCGGGGCTTTTTTATTGCGCACCTACCGCCACAACTTCTCGAACCGCGCCGGATTGGTGGCGGTATAGCGAACGTTGTGCTGGATGTTGCGGTGCCCGAGATAGTCCTGAATGAGCCGGGTGTCCGCGCCCTGATCGGCGAGAGCAAAGCCGCAGGCATGGCGCAGCATGTGGGGATGCACCGCCACGGGGAGGCTGGCCTTCTCGCCGTACTTGCGCAGGGCGAGGTTGACGGTCGAGCGGTGCAGGGGCTTGCGCTGCTCACTGAGAAAGAACGAACGCCCCGGTGCCTTCATCCGTGCTCGCTCCACCAACCAGGCCTTGATGGCACGGATTTCGTCGCCCCGGAGAGGGTGCGTGGTGGAGAGGCCCCCCTTGAGGCGAGCGACGTGCAAAACCCGGCTCTCGATGTCCACCTGCTCCAGCACCAGGCCGCAGGCCTCGGAGACCCGGAGCCCATGACGAAACGTTAAGAGCACTAGACAGCGGTCGCGAACCTCGTTCCGGCTCCCCTTAACAGCCTCCAAGAGCCGCTCAAATTCCCAGCCGGAGAGGTGTTTTCGGTCATTCATCGTTTTGTCGAGAGTTTGCCCCTGTTTATGGCCCCAAACCCCTTGCAAACAGGGGGGGGTGGGTTTTCGGACTATCGACAAAATGTACACATTTGACGACAGTGACGGTTTTCGGGCCTCGGGAGTGGGGCTCTGGCGGAATCCCATTGCCGCCGCTATCAGTCTTTGATAGTCTCAAGGCCAGGCCACAGGGAGGTCGCTATGCCGTCGAGCTACGTCATCGGGGAGCATTTCGAGCAGTTCATCAAGGGCCAGATTCAGCAGGGACAGGGCTGATGTTCGCTGCGAGCAGTCCCGACCCCTGAACGGGTACAAAAAGTTTTGTGACAGTTGGCGCCAATTACTTGACAGAGGGGGGCCATTTGCGTTATAAACTTAAATATATTGGTTAAAATCATGGCAAGTCTGGCCAATGTAGGCGTCCGTGCAATTTGAATTTCTTTATTGAGCTTGCTGTTTTCGCCAGGAGCAAGGGCAATTGTTATTTCCCCATCCGTAATCAAGGACAATCCGTCTGATTTTACAGCTTCTTGGGTTTACAACTTCGCCTCAGATCCAAGTTTTTTGACTGCTGCTACTCACCAGCTCGCCATACCAAGCTTAACTAATTGGAGAATATCTAGCACTAGCTGGTCTCAGGAACCCTTAGGCAGCTGGGAGATTGGCATCATTGCCACTCACATAACTAATCCACACCCCAGCGACACACAGCCAGCGGGAACATTTAATGATTCCATATTTTTAGATAGACCCCCTGCCGGCTATGCCTCCGGCACTGCGGCGCAGGGAGCTGTAATAGATCACCCGTCAAACCATTACGATGCATATTTTTTGACTGGCGATATCAAGAACGCCTGGAGTTACGGTTTTGGCTCACCTGTTATTTCTGAGTTTCGCGTAGATATAGATGGTCGACACATCGAATCACACATCGTACCAGGTCCCCTGCCGATCCTCGCTCTTGGTGCAGTCTTCGGCTACAGCCGCAAGCTACGCAAGCTCTTCAAGTCCTCGAAGCCTGAGGTGATCAGCACCACTGCAGTCTGATCCATTCTGGGCTCAAGAGATCAGCCTTCGCTCAGTTCTTACTCCAGGGCCATCACGGCGCCCAGGATCGGCTCGATACGAGCATCATCCACTTTTGGCTGACCAGTTTTCGCTGGCGCCTGACAAGCTTGGCTTCCCTTGGGAAGGCGATCACTCAATCCACCTCCACCATCTCAATCACCGGAGTGTGCTTCTGCCGCTCCAGCAGCTCCAGCTTCATCCGCACCCGGCTCTGGTTGAGCATGGTGACCTCGCCGCCCGTGACCTTGACCAGGGCACCGGTCGAGGCCAGCCGCACCAGAGCCCCGTGGTCGTCTCCGGCAATCGTCACCACACCGATCACCTCGCAGTCCTTCGGTAGCAGGCTGGTGAATTTCCGCCAGTCGCCGTCCATGTCAATGTGCACAATCGGCGTGTCAGGCTTTTGCCGTTGCAGGTGCTCCCAGCAGCGTGATTGGCGTCAGAGCAGGAGTGCGACTCAGCAAGGGCACGAGCAACTCCTGCCACACGCCATCCAGTGGATCCGCTCGCGTGCGGCCACGCGGCTGGCCCGCTTTGGGCTGAATCTCACCCTTTTCAATGCGGCGGGCACTGCGCACTGAGAAACCTGCCGCCGCCGCAGAAGCCTCCTGGCTTCTGCCCGATCGTCGTTTGGCCATGAACAAGTTGCGTTGGCGACTCGTCAGTGGTGCTGGCATCCCCAGTGCCCTGCGCATTGGCGCCAGGGTCGCCTGCACTCACCTCACCGGCCAACGTGCTTGTCGTCGACCGGCGCCCAACTTCATTGGCGCGGAACAGCCCTCTGATCCTTCCCCCCCTTCCCATTCCGCACCGTCAACTCGCCACGATCAAAGTCAAGGTCCTGCACCCGCGTTCGTAATGCCTCTGTCAATCGCAGACCACTCACGTACAGAAGCCCCACCACCAGTGCCGCGTCACCCGAAAAAGACTTCTTACCGTCCTCACTTCTGCCTCACTCAACACAACTGGCAACCGCGCCTTCGTTTCCTTGCCCGCACCACCCCCTCCAGATCCAGATCGCGCTCCAGTAGCTCCCGATAAAGAAACAACAGTGCGGCGAGCGCTTGATTCTGCGTTGAGGCGCTTACGTGGAGATCCACCGCCAGGTGAGTGAGAAAGGCATTCACCTCCGCGCTGCCCATCTCCCGCGGGTGACGGGGGCGGTGGAAGTGCAAAAAGCGTCGCAACCACTGAAGACGGTGCGCCGAGCATAGTGGCGCACTTCCATCTCTTCGCGGTAGCGCTGGATCAGTCCTGGTGGCCGGGTGGATGTAATGAAATCGCAGGTGGAAGGGTTCTCCTTCCCCAAATATTCCCGGCTCATCCCAAGCTCACAAAAAAGCCCCCGGCCCTAAGGCCGGAGGCAGAAGACGTCCCTCAAGGAGACAGGGTTGAACGGACGGTGTTATCCGAACTTGCCCGCCGTTGAGGCGATCAGGAAGGCGGCATAGGTGAGGAAGAAGCCCACCGTGAAGTGAGCCAGACCCACCACACGGGCCTGAACGATCGACAGAGCCACCGGCTTGTCGCGCCAGCCGACGAGGTTGGCCAGCGGCGTGCGCTGATGCGCCCACACGATGGTTTCGATCAATTCCTGCCAATAACCGCGCCAGGAGATCAGGAACATGAAGCCCGTGGCCCACACCAGGTGACCGAACAGGAACATCCACGCCCAGACAGCCAGGTTGTTGGTGCCGGAGGGGTTGTATCCGTTGATCAGCTGGGAGCTGTTCAGCCACAGGTAATCG
>JBKDSZ010000248.1:0-7446 GCA_046340375.1 Cyanobacteriota bacterium
GCAGCACTTCACCGGTCGGATAGATCTTGCCGATGCGTTCAAGGCGCAGCACAGAAGCGGAGGAGACGGTTCTCCATCCTCGCAAGTGACGTCAGGCAAACTGAGACGCAGGCGGACGGGGGATTCCATGATCAAGCGCCTGGAACAGGTGGCCGCTCTGGTGGTGGCTGCGGGTCTCGCCCTGGTGAGCTACTGGCTGTTTTTCAGCTGGGCCCAGGGAGGAGGAGCCCATCGGCGCCAACGGCCCGGCCCCTCCTCCACCGCCCCCGGGGTGGTGAAGCCTGCAGTCGCGAACGCCTCAAAGGCCGCCGCGGGCCTTGAGCAGCCACTGCTTGGTAGCGCCGTCGTCCAGACCAGCGATGTGCTCCCGCACCTCGTCCGTGCTGACAGCCAGGCCCAGTTGGTCGCCGATCTCCACGATGCGGCTCAGGGCTCCCGTCGGGTCCTGAAGAGCCTGGCGGAAGAGTGACTGGGTGAGGTCGGGATCCTCACTGATCCGGGCGTAGAGCGCGGCGGCGTTGGCGGCGGACATCGGGGCGCATCCATTCCCCTTGAAGCTATCGCGTTCCGGCCAAGAGGAGATCAGGCCGCCAGGGGAGGGCCGTCTTCGGTGTGGCCGCTGGCGGAGGCATCCTCCATGCTGCGGGCATCCAGGCAGAGCACCTTGCGCAACTGGGCGTAATTGGCGGCCAACCCCTCCCGGCCCTCCTGCTGGGCTCCAAACTCCGCCCGTTGCAGCACGTGATGGAGATGGGTGAGCAGGTAGGTGCTGATGACGGCGGAGACCACCACGTCGCTGCGCTCGGCGGTGCGTCGGGGATGGGCGGTCCGGGCCCGGGACTTGGGAGCCCTGGTGCCTGCCTTGGGTGGAGTGGAGGGGGTGGAACGCGTCATGGAGGGTGACTCCGGAGTGGAACGGGGGTGCGGACCTGTGCCACACGCATACTGCTGGATACTACCCTTGACGTACTTTGTACACTCCTTCGTATCCGATCCCCCATCAGCGGTCGTGGCGACCCGTCAGACCTCCTCCAGCGGCCGCCCCAAGTCGCCCCGTATTCAGGTCGTGTTGCCTGAGGACCTCTGCGACCGCCTGGCAGCCCTGGCCGAGGACGAATCCCGCACCGTCAGCAACATGGCCAAGGTGCTGATCCAACAGGGTGTGGAAGCCCTTGAACGGCAGCGCGACAGGCAGCGCCGCCAGGCTGAGGGGGGAGCCGAGCGGCAGACCGAGCGCTTCCGTGAAGTGCTGGAACGGCAGGAGCGGGGCAAGCCCTCTCGCCTCAAGGGCGCTCCTCGGCGCCTCCGCCTCTGGCGCCCCCTCGAACACTGAACCGGGGCGCTCCCCCCGGCGGATTCGCCCGCACGCCCAGCACCGCCGGCCCGCTCGCCCCCGTCACCGAGGGCAGCGAACCGGGATGGTCGCGGACGTGCCACCAGGCGAGAAGGGCAAAGGCGAGAGCCTCTCGCTCCAGCTCGCCGATGCCCAGCTCGGCCAGGGGACGCACCACCATGCCGCGGCAACGCAAGCGCAGCTGGTCGATCAGGAAGGGGTTGCGGGTGCCGCCGCCGGCCACCAGCAGTTCGACCGGGAGTGTGGCCCGCCGCAGATCTTGAGCCACGGCCGCGGCCGAAAACGCTGTCAGGGTGGCCAGGGCATCGGCAGCGGTCAGAGCGGGGATCCTGGCCCGCAGAAACGCCAAACGCCGTTCCAGGTCCGCGGCGCCAAAGCACTCCCGTCCCGTGGATTTCGGCGGCGGCTGGCGGAGATAGGGCTCCTGAAGCCAGTGGGCGATGACCTCCTCCGCGATGTGGCCTTGGCGGGCCCAGGCTCCCCCCTCATCCAGCCGGAGACGTCCCGCGCTGAACTGATACACGGCCAGGTCGATCAGGGTGTTGGCGGGCCCGCAATCCCACCCCCGCACGGGCTGGTGGCGATCCGGGCCCCAGCGGGGGGGGATCAGGGTGAGGTTGGCGATCCCCCCCAGGTTGAGCACCGCCCGCCAGCCGGCGATGCCCCCCAGCAGGGCGGCATCCGTGGCGGGCACCAGGGGAGCGCCCTGACCACCAAGGGACAGATCCGCAGCGCGAAAGTCAAACACCACCGGGCGTCGCAGCCGCGCGGCCAGCCCGGGTCCCATCAAGGCCTGACAGCTGGCCCCCTGCCGTTCCGCCGTCGGGGGGCGATGCCAGAGGGTCTGCCCGTGGCAGCCCACCACCTCCGCCAGGCCCTTCGGATCACAGCCCCGGGCGGCCCGGGCCTGGATCTCCGTCAGCCCCTCCATCAGCTCCAGCAGGTCTGGGGCGGCCATGGGCTGACCCTGGCCGCAAGCGATGATCCGGGCCCGGAGATCCTCCGGATAGGGGATAGACGCGGAGTGGGCCAGCCGCCAGCGCGGACGCCGGCTGGCTCCCCCGAACCGGGCCAGGACCGCGTCGACGCCGTCGGCGCTGGTGCCGCTCATCAACCCGAGAACCCACATCGATGTCAGCGGCTGGGCAGCGCCTCAAGGGCCTCCGCGCTGCCCATCACCACCAACAACTCCCCCTCGCGCAAGACATGGGACGCGGGCGGATTCACCATCAGCTGGTTGGGCGGACCCGCAGCCAGCACATTAACGCTGTAGGACTTGCGCAGGTTGAGATCCCGCAGGGAACGGCCGATGAAGGCCTGCGGCACCTTGATCTCCTCAATGCTGTTGCGATCATCCAGCCGCAGGCGCTCCAGCAGATTGGGGCGCATCAACTCCTGCCCCAGTCGCGCCCCCTGCATCTTGGAGGGGAAGACCAACTTGTCGGCACCGACCCGGCGCAGCATTTTTTCGTGCAGATCGCTCGTGGCCCGTGCGATCACCTGCTGCACCCGCGTTTCGGGCGCATCCTTGACGATCAGCGTGGCGGTGATGCTGGCCTCGATCGGTTCACTGATCGCCACCACAACGGTGCCCACATCGAGAGCGCCCGCCGCCCGCAGGGCCTCCTCATCGGTGCAGTCCACAATCCGCGCCTCGATGGCCGGATTTTGCTGCAGCAGATCATCAATCGCCCGACCGTTGAGATCGATGGCCAGGACCTCGGCCCCGGCGCGGATCAGCTCCCGGCAGACGGAACTGCCAAAACGACCAACCCCGATGACGGCAAAGCTGTTGGAAACATCTTGCGCCGTGTTGGGCTGCCACTGCCACCATGGCGTCATGGCTGGCATGGCTTACTTGTTGGGTTGGGGTGTGAGACGGAGATAGGGACGAACCTCAGTGACGCCCCGGGGGAATTTCTCCCGAGCCACATCCGTTGGGATGGAGGGAACCACAACACAATCCTCGCCATCTTTCCAATTCACAGGAGTGGCGACCTGATGGCTGTCGGTGAGCTGAAGGGAATCGATCACCCTCAGGATCTCGTCAAAATTGCGGCCTGTGCTGGCCGGATAGGTGATCTGCAGACGCAGCTTCTTATTGGGATCGATGATGAAGACTGAGCGAACCGTGAGATTATTCAGAGCGTTGGGATGAATCATTCCATACAGCTCACTGACCCTCCGATCCGCATCGGCAAGGATCGGATAATCAACGGTGGTGCCCTGTGTCTCATTGATATCGCTGATCCAGCCCTTGTGGCTTTCGGCCGAATCCACGCTCAGGGCGAGCGTCTTGACATTTCGCTTCTCCCATTCCGGGCGCAACCTGGCCACCTCCCCGAGTTCCGTGGTGCACACCGGCGTGTAGTCCGCAGGGTGGGAAAACAGCACCACCCAGTGTTCAGCGCCAAAGTCGTAGAGATTGATCGGGCCGAGCTGGGACTCCTGCGTGAAATCAGGAACGGTGTCACCGAGTTGCAGGGGCATCTTCAGAAGGAAAACAAGCTGTCGCTGATCTTGTCACAGAGGTGAGGTCCACCGCCCAGTCTCGTAATACCTGGCGCAGATGGCGCAGCCCGAGATCCGCGGTGGCCGACACGAAGAGCATCTCGGGTTCCAGGGTCCGGGCGCGATCCAGTTCCCCCGCCGGGCAGCGGTCGATCTGGTTGCCGATCACCCGACAGGGCTTGTCGGCGTGGAAATCCGCGAGCACGGAGCGCACCGCCGTCAACTGCTCCGGCCAGGAGGGATCGGCCAGGTCGACGACGATCAGCAGCCCCTCCGCATCCAGAGCTTCCTCGAAGGTTGAGCGAAAGGCCTCCACCAGGGCTGGCGGCAGATCGCGGATGAACCCGACCGTGTCGGTGAGCAGGATCGGCTCCTGCCATTCCAGGCTCGGGCTGTCCGGACTGAGGCGACGGGTGGTGGGATCGAGGGTGGCGAAGAGCTTGTTTTCCACCAGCACCCCCTCCCCGGGGGCGGCGCCACTGAGGGCATTGAGGAGGGAGCTCTTGCCCGCGTTGGTGTAGCCCACCAGCGCCAGGCGGCAGGTGTCGCGGCGGGCCTGCCGCAGGCGGGCCCGGTGCGCACCCAACCGCGCCACCTCCCGTTGCAGGCGGTCCATCCGTCGGGCGATCGCCCGACGATCCTTCTCCAGCTGGGTTTCCCCCGGGCCCCGGGTGCCGATGCCACCGCCCTGACGGGAGAGGGCCACCCCGCGCCCCGTGAGCCGGGGCAGGCGGTAGCGCAATTGGGCCAGCTCCACCTGCAGGCGTCCGGCGGAGCTGGCCGCCCGCTGGGCGAAAATGTCGAGGATCAGCTCGCTGCGGTCGCTGAGGGGAAGGGCAAGCGACCGCTCCAGCTGGCGGATCTGCCCCGGCGCCAGCTCCCGGTCGCTCACCACCAGGCTGGCCCGCAGCCGACGCGCCTCCAGCGCCGCCTCCCGCACCTTGCCCTCCCCCCAGAGGGCCGCCCTCCCGCCCCCTGCCGTGCGCCGCTGCGCCACAACACCCACCGGCACCGCTCCAGCGCTGCGGACCAGCCCCTCCAGTTCCGCGACGCGCCGTTCCAAAGCGGGAGGGCTCTCGTTCTGGCTCAGCACCAGGAGCAGCACCCGCTCCCGAGACTCCGCCGACACCGCAGACCCGCTGGCCTCGGCCGGGGACGGTTCCGGATCGGGGGGAGCCAGCCGGCAGAGATCCCCCAGATCTCCGTCCAAAAGAGCGTTCCAAGCCTGCTCAGCGGAAGGGGCGGGCACCCAGAGCCGCGCCCGCTGCCGCCCGCCCCCGACGGGCTGGGGACCAAAGCGCAACCAACAGCGCGCGGCGAGGTCGAGGGCCACCAGCCCCTCCCGATGGCCGGGCTGGAGCGCGGGCTGGCGCGCGGTGCCGGCGCAGGTGAGCAGGCGTGCCACCCGCACCTGCCGGCGGGACGCGCCCGACAACCGCTCCTGGATCTGGCGGGAGGAGACCAGCTCGCCCACCCACAGGGCCCGCGGCAACCCCCGCTCGTCCACCATCAAGGTGAGGGGAAGCTCCAAGGCGCCTCCCTCCGAGGCCAGACGCTGCAGGCTGAGGGGATCGGCCACCGCATCGGCGGGATGGCGGCGATGCAGCACCTGTTCCAGGCGGTGGCGGACCGCTGGACGCAAGCCCTCCGTTCGGCCCAGGAGCACCCCCTGTCTCATCGCCGGCGCAGCCGCAGGCAGCGCACACCGGCCCGGCCGGCACCTTCCACATCCTCGGGTTGATCGCCCACATGCCAGACCTGGTGGGGTCCCAGATCCAGGCCCTCCAGGGCTTGACGGAAGGGAAGGGGGGACGGCTTGGCCGCCCCGACTTCGCTGGAAACAATCACCCGCTCCAACCAGGGGAGAAGCCCGAGATCGCGCAGCAGGCCGTGCAGACGCCGATCGAAATTGCTCACCACCGCCAGCCGCAGACCCTGTGTGCGCCAGGCGGCCAGCCGTTCGGGCACATCGGGGTAGACCCGCCAGAGCCCGGGGTCGGCGAACCGGTCAAAGAGGGCTTCCACCAGGGCGTCGGACGGTTCCGGCGCACCGTCGAGGGTGTGGAACACCTCCCGAATGCGCTCCCCCCACCAGCGGACCTCCGCCTCCCGGAGGGCCTCGGGATCCGGGAGAGCGAACGCCAGGGGCGGTGCGGCCCGGTAGACGGCGGGGAAGCGGGCGTCGATGGCGGCCGCATCGGCCCGCAGCCCATGGGCCGCGGCGACGGCGGCATAGGTGGTGCCCACCGTCTCCCGCAGGGTGATCAGCGTGCCCATGGCGTCCAGCAGCAACCCCCGAGGTCTGGGCCAGAGGGAGGAGACCGCCATCAGGAGTCGGCCAACCAGCCAGCGGCCACCCGCAGTTGCTGGGGCAGACCGGGGAGGCGGGTGAGATAGGCCAGGCGGCGCAGGGCGAAGGCCGGCGGCCCGGCCAGGGTGAGGCCAGCTCCGGTCAGCGTCGCCTCGCCCTTGCCCAGGCTGAGCATCTCGCCAAGGTCTTTCCAGACGAAGGGTTCAAGGGGCTCTCCCGCCAGGACGGACCGCACGTTGCGGGCCGCCACGGAGGCCTGTTGAAAGGCGACCTGAGCGCTGGCGGGCGGGCCGCTGAAGGGATCGGCGCTGGCGAGGCTGGCCAGATCGCCCACGACGAAGACCTCCCCATGGCCCTCCAAGCGGAGATCGGGGTGACAGCGGAGGCGGCCGGAGGGCTCCAGCGGTGGGGCGGGAACGAGATGGGGCGGCTGGAACCGCAGGCCCGCCGTCCAGATCACCGCCCGCACGGGCAGGTCCTCGCTGGTGGGGGCCATCCCCTCCGCGCCATCCGGGTGGAGGAGCGTCAGGCGGTCGGCCCGCACCTCCTCCACCCGGGTGCGCAGCCGCAGTCGCACGTCCCGGCGGCGCAGGGCGGAGAGCGCCTGTTCCCTGTTGAACGCCTTCGAACGGGGCAACACCTGATCCCCTTGCTCGATGAGCTCCACGACACAGGCGCCCCGCAGCATGTCGGCCACCTTGCAGGCCAGTTCCACCCCCGTGGGGCCCGCGCCGATGATCGCCAGTCGCTGCAGAGGTTGCTCCCGGCGGCCCAGCTCCCGCAGCACGTCCCCCAGTCGCTCCGCATCCGCGAGGGAGCGGAAGGTGAGGGCATGGTGGGCCGCGCCTGGGACAGCGGCCGTGTTTTCCGTGGAGCCGGTGGCCAACACCAGGGCGGAATAGGGCAACGCATGGCCGGCGGCCGTGCGCACCAGGCGGGTGTCGGTGTGGACACTGAGCACCCGATCCCGCAGCCAGCCCACTCCGGGACCGGCCAGCAGGCTGTCGTAGCGGGGGGCGATCTCCCAGGCGCGCAGTTCACCGCTCAGGAGTTCGTAGAGGAGCGGAAGAAAAAGGAAGCGATCGTTGGGTTCGATCAGCAGCACGGGCGGGTGGCCGCTCCGGGACGTAAGGGCCAGGGCCGTGTAAAGCCCGCCGAAGCCACCACCAACCACCACGACGGGAAGCGTCTCCGCGGGGGCCCCGGCACGGTCGGCAGAGGGCGAGGACGGGGAAAGGAAAGGGGAGTCGCCAGCCTGCATGGCCTCACC
>JBKDSZ010000249.1:0-5451 GCA_046340375.1 Cyanobacteriota bacterium
GTTTGCTGGTGGTCATAGCCTCAACCGCATCTTCGTCAAGCTCTTCTGTGACAGCCACCTGGTCGTTCTAAACCAAGCAGATTCATGCCGGTCAGGTTGCTGATCCCATCACCAATTCTCGCGCATTGCCGCTGTATCAGACGACGTCATACACCTTCAACGACACCACGCATGCGGCCAATCTTTTCGGGCTCAAGGAGCTGGGAAACATCTACACCCGCATCATGAACCCAACTCAGGCGGCGGTGGAGGAACGCATCGCCGCGCTCGAAGGTGGGGTTGGGGCGCTGCTGCTGGCCAGTGGCCAGGCTGCGGAAACGATCGCGATTCTAAACTTGGCCGAAGCGGGTGATCACATCGTCTCCAGTCCCTCGCTCTATGGCGGCACCTACAACCTGTTTCACTACACCCTTCCCAAGCTGGGAATCGCGGTGAGCTTCGTCGCCAACCCCGATGATCCCCAGTCCTGGCGCGAGGCCGCACGTCCCAATACCAAGGCATTCTTCGGTGAGTCGATCGCCAATCCCAAGAGTGACATCCTTGATATTGAGTCGGTGGCCGCCATCGCCCACGCGCTGGGTGTGCCGTTGATCGTGGATAACACCGTGGCCACTCCCTATCTGATCCGTCCGATCGAGTGGGGCGCCGACATCGTGATCCATTCGGTCACGAAGTACATCAGTGGCCACGGCACGGCCATCGGTGGCGTGATCGTCGACAGCGGACGGTTTGATTACGCTGCCCATCCAGAGCGCTTTCCCAATTTCAACCAGCCCGACCCCAGCTATCACGGACTGGTTTATGCCCGGGATCTCGGCGTGAACGGCGCCCTCGGCGCCAACCTGGCGTTCATCCTCAAGGCCCGCGTGCAGCTGCTGCGCGACCTCGGCGCCTCGATCGCACCCTTCAATGCCTGGCTGGTGGCCTTGGGACTGGAAACGCTGTCGCTGCGGATCGAGCGCCACACCACCAACGCCCTGTCGGTGGCCCGCTGGCTCCAGAGCAGACCCGAGGTGCTGTCGTTGAACTACGCGGGTCTTGAAAGCAGCCCCTGGTATCAACGCGGACGCAAGTACGCACCGCTGGGAACATCCGGGATCCTGGCCTTTGAGCTGCAGGGCGGTGTCGAGGCTGGCAAAGCCTTCGTGGAAGCGCTCAAACTGCTCAGCCATGTGGCCAACATCGGGGATGTGCGCAGCCTGGTGATCCATCCGGCTTCGACCACCCATTCCCAGCTGTCGCCCGACGAACAGCTGGCCTCCGGCGTGACACCGGGTCTGGTGCGTCTGTCGGTCGGCTTGGAGAGCCTCAGTGACATCCTGGCCGATCTCGAACTGGGCTTCGCAGCGCTGCAGCGTTGAAGCATGGCGCCTGCCGACGCTCCGCCGCCGGCCAGCGGCGCCTGGCGGGACGGGGACCCGCCGGGGGGACGCCGCTTTCTCTCGCTTGGCCCGTTCACCACCCAGTCGGGTTTCAGCTTCCCGGATGTGCGGGTGGCCTATCAATCGTGGGGTCCCCTCCATCCAGACCACTCCAATGCCATCTACGTGGCCCACGCCCTCACCGGCGATTCCCACGTCTGCGGCGAGGCTGGCCCCGGCCACCGCCATCCCGGCTGGTGGAAGAGCCTGATCGGTCCTGGCCGGGCCATCGACACCCGCCGCTGGTTCGTGGTCTGCGCCAATGTGCTTGGCGGCTGTCAGGGAACCACCGGGCCCGCGTCGTTGGCACCGGATGGCAGGCCCTGGGGAAGCCGCTTCCCCCTGATTGAAGGAGCCAGGGTTGTAGGTGGGAAAAACTTTCGTCACCGGCTGCCCTTGGCTCTTGTAGGCCGAGAACCCGCCATCGAGGATGCCGATGGTGGGCACGCCGCTCTTCTCAAGGATGTAGGCCACCAGAGAAGTCCCAAGCACATTGGCGCCGTCGGAATAGACAAGCACCTTGTCATTATTGGAAATGCCGGCCTTGCTGAGCAGATTGGCCAGATCACGTGCTGGCCAGATCTGGTAAGGCAGCTTGCCGTTCGGGCCGCGGAAGGCCTGTTCAGAGATGTGCACCGCGTTGGGGACATGGCCGCTGACATAGTCCAGCGGAGGCACCGGGCGCACGTCAAGAATTTTCCACTGACCGCTTTTGGCTCCGGCGGCGGCCTGTTCAGGGGTGATCAGTTTGATCACGCCGGCCTTGGCGGCCTGGGTCGCCGAAGCGAGAGGAAGCAGGATGGCGAGGGCCAGGCCCGTTCCCAAGCCGAGCAGGTGTCGGCCGGAGAGAGTCAGAGACATCATGGTTGTTATCGCCAGCTTCCTGGGATGTCAGGTTTGATTTGGTGGGCCAGTGAGATTGGCCAGGAGAAGCTAGAGAGCTGGCCATAGCAGATTTGTAGCTCGGGCCACAGGGCCTGTTGGCTGAGATGACAAATCAGCTCGCCACTCCGGCGGCAGGACACCCTAACCTCGCCATCTATGCTCCGGTCGCGTCCGTTAGATGAATTCATGAATGCTGATGCGGCCAGGAACCTGCGGATGCTTGCGAATTCGACGGACATCTTCGAACACGCTCTGGCGTGGATCGCTCCCGCAACCGCTGTTTTCAGGCTGCTGGACAACAACGAGCCGCTGGATGAATCCGTGAAGAATTCCATTCCGCCAACCCACCGATCCATCACGACACCACCGGTCCCGAGTTCTGTGTCCCCGGACGATTCAGGGCAACCGCGCCGGCCTGTCCAGTGGTGCTCCCGGATCCCGTGAGCGTTCCCTCAGCGCGGCTCTGTTTGAGGGTGTCTTCCATGGGCTGGGCCTGGTGCCGTGCGTTCTGCGGTGTAGCTCAAACTACATCCAGATCCCCAGCAAATGACCCTTTGTAACGTATGCCGGTCGGAGAACCGTGGATATCTGACAATCCACCAGTGACCGGGCCATCTGTTCATGCAGCCTGTGGCTGAAAGGCCCCCAGGCGGCACCCGTGGTCTCGTCCTTCTCCATTTCCGCTCGGCTGCTGCCGAGAGTTGTCCTTCTCTGCCATGACCTACGACGCCTTCACCAGGGTTGTTGCCCAGGCTGATTCCCGCAGTGAATTTCTCAATGTCGGCCAGCTCGATGCGCTGACGGCCGTTGTCGGCGACAGCTTCAAGCGTCTGGATGCGGTCAACCGCATCACCTCCAGCGCCTCCAAGCTGGTCACCAACGCCGCCCGTGATCTGTTCGATCAGCAGCCAGCGCTGATCGCGCCCGGTGGCAACGCCTACACCCATCGCCGCATCGCCGCCTGCCTGCGCGACCTGGACATCATCCTTCGCTACGTCACTTACGCCATCTATCTCGGTGATGCTTCCGTGCTGGAGGACCGTTGCCTGAATGGACTTCGGGAAACCTATCTGGCCCTGGGCGTGCCTGGCGCTTCGGTGGCTGAAGGTGTCCGCAAGATCAAGGGTGCGGCCATCGCCCTGGTGCTCGACCGCAACGGCATCACCCCCGGCGACTGCTCGGCTCTTGCTTCCGAGATCGGCACCTATTTCGATCGGGCTGCGGCAGCCGTCAGCTGAGCTGATCAGCGTTCGATTCCGTTCAACCTCCTTCCACGCTTCTCCACCATGTCCAAAACGCCACTCACTGAAGCCGTTGCCGCCGCCGATGCCCAAGGCCGCTATTTGAGCAACACCGAACTGAACGCCGCTTTCGGCCGCTTCGAGCGGGCTGCCAATGCCCTGGCTGCCGCCAAGGCCCTCACCGCCAAGGCCGATGAACTGGTCAACGGTGCCGCACAGGCCGTCTATGCCAAGTATCCCTACACCACCCAGCTCCAGGGGCCCAACTATGCCTCGGATGCGCGTGGCAAGGCCAAGTGCTCGCGTGACATCGGCTACTACCTGCGGCATATCACCTACTCCCTGGTGGCTGGCGGCACCGGTCCGCTGGATGAGTATCTGATCGCCGGCCTTGATGAGATCAACCGCGCCTTCGAGCTGTCCCCCTCCTGGTACGTCGAAGCGCTCACCTACATCAAGAACAACCACGGCATCGCCGGCGACCCTGGTGTGATTGCCAACAACTACATCGATTACGCCATTAACGCTTTGGTCTGATTCGGGCTGCCGTCAGCCCGTTCCAGGGGCTTCTCATGCAGCGTTCAGGGGGGCTTTCGCCCCCTTTTTTGCCGAAGCCAATCGAAGCATAGAATGCACAAAAAAGGGGAAGGCGGAGCGGCCATCCCCTCGGTAACCCACTTGGCTCAATGTTCGAGCTTCGTTCATTCTGCATCTCTTCCCCTGGTTGCCGTGTGCAGCCAGACACATGCAAAGGTCGTTGCACCGTACATCGATTGTCCGGACATCTGGCCCTGAAGCCTCCGTTTTCCTGGCGGAACCTTGACCCTGCCGGACCCTGCTTTCCAAGAGAGTCCGGCCAGGGATCACCCAAGCCGGTGTGCACGACGGAGGTGCGCGTGATTGATCGAAGTGAACGCGGTGGCGCGGAGCGAACGTCAACCCGTGTATGGGCCATACCGGTGGCTGACAGGGTGAATGTGCGCCACATTTTGCAGCCGCTCTCGTCGTGGCACCCACCTTCGATGCCCAGTCTTCTTCGTGCAGCAGCTCACCGAAGCCAGCAAGCAGCTCTCCAACTGAGATCCATCCAGAACGGCGGCCTCACTCGATGCCATCCCGGTCTCGCAACACGAACTTGCCGACAGGTCCAGCCTTTCCGCAACAAGGTGGTCCCATGGCGTTGCCTGTCGATTGATTCGAGAAGCGAGCTCCGTGGAACTTATTCCTCCTTGATTCCATCCTTGGCGCCTGGTCGGGTTTGGTAGCCGACGATCAGGGTGACCAGTGCGGTGACGGCAGAGGTGAGACTTGTCTTGAGAGTCCCCTTGTCCTCTGCGGATATGCCAGCAAGAAAGGGGAGATTAAGCATGAAGGTCACCAGGAATATGCTTAGAACTGAGCCGATGGCAGCACCGGCAGAGGCGAACGCGACTTTCCGGTTAATGCTGCCATCGGCGGTGACATAAGTAGGCAGGTTTTGGGCTCCACCTGAGTTCGTCATGGAATTGCCAAAGATTTCTTTTTAATTGTGCCAATCCTCAGTCAACACCGCCAGGAACGCTCGCATTTCGTCACAAAGCACGGTTGATTTCTTCTGATCGCACGCAAATGATCAGTTGTGGGGGGCCCTGCAACGCTCGCCATCACCTGGCCGCAAAGAGTGGTCGGAAAAGAGGATAGCCACGCGGTGGCGGCACAGGTGCATGGCGTTGTTAGTCGCCATGCTAAAAGGTCTCTTGAATATACAGTCTTTGCATCCAGTTAAGGGCACCTTGAAAAATCAGAATTGACACATATGTGACTCCAGCCCTGATATAATGACAAGAGTCAGATTAAACCGCATGAGCCAAAGAGGTTTCTGGGATGAACAAGAGCGAATCAGCAAGCTTCACAACAAAAAGCCA